>NZ_JBISAI010000002.1:441006-534695 GCF_044391605.1 Kitasatospora sp. NPDC018619 | reverse complement strand
GGGGGGGGGGGGGGGGGGGGCCGCGGCGCCCCCCCGGGGGGGGGGGGGCCGCGCCCCCCGCCCCCCCCCCCCGCCCGCCGGGCGCCCCCGCCGGGGGGGGGGGGGGCCCGGGGGGGCCCCGGTCCCGGTTCCGCGCACCCCTGACCGCCCGCGGGCCCGTCGTCCCGCTGTGCCGTCCGGGCCCCGGGGTCCGGACGTCCGCGCACCGAGCGGCCGCCCCCTCCCCGGCCACGCCCGGGCACCGGGCCCGGGGCGGCCGAACGGCCCCTCGGGCCGCCGTGCTGTACTACGTGCGCCCACGACCGACGACGCATCACCTCCGGAGCCTCCTGCCGATGAGCACCACCTGCCCGACCTGCGCCGCGCCGGACGAGACCGTCGTCGTACGGACCGCAGTGCTGGACAGCGACCGCCCGCTCGACCCGCCGACGCGGGAGCTGCTGACGCTGCCGCCCGAGCCCAGGCGCGCCAGCGGCTGCGCGATCGCCCTCTTCGTCCTGGCCGCCTTCTTCGGCCTGGTGGGCGTGACCGCCCTCCAGGGCGGCGGCGAGACCGACGTCACCGACACCGCGTACCGCTTCGGCCGCCAGTACGGCGCGCTCGTCACCGCCGCGGCCCTGCTCGGCATCGGGCTCTGCGTCCACGTCGTCCAGCGCAACCGCCGGCGCGCCGGCGCGGACGCGTGGCCGCAGACCTACGAGCAGTGGCAGCGGCTCCACCAGGTGTGGCGGGCGGCTCTGCTGTGCCGGCGCTGCCGCGTCGTCTTCCTCCCGGCCGCGGCGCTGCGCCCCGACGCCCCGGCCTCGCCCGCGGTACCCGTGGCGCACTTCCCGCACTGGGCGGAGGGCGTCGCACGGCAGGGCGAGGGCGCCGGCACGCCGGGCGCGCCCAGCACACCGGGCTGAGCGCCGGAGCGCCCCCGGGTGCCCTCGCGCACCCCGTGGGCGTAGTCGGCCGCCCCTTCCGCGCCTGCTGTGCGCCGGTCCTCGTGTGGAACGCTTCCCGCACAGACCAGGCGAGTTGGGGAGTTTGCATGCAGCACGGGCACACCGATCCGTCGCTCTACCGTTCTGCCGCCGAGGCGATCGCCGCCCCGCCGGAAAAGCTGGCGTACGTGGCCGGGTTCGACCGCTCGGGGCAGCAGCCGGACGCGCTGCTGAGCGTCGACACCGATCCGGGCTCGGCGAGCTACGGGAAGGTCCTGAATTTCGCCGAACTTCCCACGCTCGGTGACGAGTTGCACCACTTCGGCTGGAACGCCTGCTCCAGCGCGCTGGCCCACGCCTGCCACCACAACCCCGAGCGGCGCTACCTGCTGCTTCCGGGGCTGCGCTCCTCCCGGCTGCACGTGCTGGACACCCGGCCCGACCCGGTCCGGCCGACGCTGGTGAAGACGATCGAGGCCGAGGAGCTCGCCGCCAAGGCGGGCTACTCGCGCCCGCACACCCTGCACTGCGGCCCCGACGGGGTCTTCCTCTCCTGCCTCGGCGGCGCCGGGGGCAGCGACGGCCCGGGCGGGGTGGCGCTGCTCGACCACACCACCTTCGAGGTGCTGCGCCCCTGGGAGACCGAGCGCGGGCCGCAGCACTTCGCCTACGACGTCTGGTGGCACCTGGGCACCAACGTGGGCGTCACCAGCGAGTGGGGCACCCCGTCGATGGTCGAGGACGGGGTGGTGCCGGAGCTCCTGCTCGGGCGCAAGTACGGCCACGCGCTGCACTTCTGGGAGCTGGACTCCGGCCGGCACCTCCAGCGGGTGGACCTCGGCGACCAGTACCAGATGGTGCTGGAGCTGCGCCCGGCGCACGACCCGCAGGCGGAGTGGGGCTTCGTCGGGGTGGTCACCAACGTCGAGGACCTCTCCTCCTCGGTCTGGCTCTGGTACCGGGACGGGCCGGCCTTCACCGCGCGCAAGGTGATCGAGATCCCCGCCGAGCCGGCCAAGGCCGAGGACCTGCCGCCCGCGCTGCAACCGTTCGGCGCCGTACCGCCGCTGGTCACCGACATCAACCTGTCGGTGGACGACCGCTGGCTGTACGTGTCCGCGTGGGGCACCGGCGAGCTGTTCCAGTACGACGTCTCGGACCCGTTCCACCCCCGCCTGGCCGGCTCGGTGCGGCTCGGCGGGATCGCCGCCCGCACCCCGCACCCGGCGGAGCCCGGACGGCCGCTGAGCGGGGCGCCGCAGATGGTGGAGATCAGCCGGGACGGCCGGCGGGTCTACCTCACCAACTCGCTCTACGGCGCCTGGGACGACCAGTTCTACCCGGACGGCATCGAGCCCTGGATGGTCAAGCTGGACGCCGACCCGCAGGCCGGCGGGCTGAGCGTCGACGAGCGCTTCTTCCCGCACGGCGCCGACTTCCGGGGCCTGCGCGTCCACCAGACCCACCTGGCGGGCGGCGACGCCTCCTCCGACTCCTACTGCTTCCGCTGAGGAGCCGCCGGCCGCCCGCCCGGCGTCACCGGAAGAGCGCCTGGTCGAACCGCACCTGCGCCGACGGCAGCCCCGCCGCCGTCAGCCGGGTGCGGACGGAGCCGACCATGCCCGCCGGCCCGGTGACGCAGGCCAGGTGCTCACGCCAGTCCCCGGCTGCCGCCACGGTGTCCGCGAGCTCTCCGACGGTGACCGGCGTGACGGTCAACCACGGCTTGTGCAGGCCGAGTTCGGCCAGCGCCTGCCAGTCGTAGAGGTCGCCGCGGTCCCGGGCCCCGACGAACAGGTGGACCCGGCGGCCGGTCGGCCGGTGGGCGGTCTGCTGTTCGACGATGGCCTTCATCGGGGCGAGGCCGGTGCCCCCCGCGACCAGCAGCAGGTCGCGGGCGCCGCCGTCCTCGGGCAGCAGGCTGCCGCGCGGCGGGCCGAGCCGCAGCCGGTCGCCGACGGCGGTGTGCTCGACCAGGGCGGCGCTGACCCCGCCGGGGGCGGTTCGGCGCACGTGGAACTCGAGTTCGTTGTCGGGGCGCGGGGCGCAGCCCATCGAGTACTGCCGCCAGGTGTGCGGCAGCGCCGGGTGCTCGACGGTGCCGTACTGCCCGGCCCGGTACGGGTACGGTTCGCCGGTGCGCACCCGCAGCACGGCGAGGTCCGGGCGGCGGCGCTCGTGCCCGGTCACCACGGCGTGCCAGTACGGGGGTTCGGTGAGCGCGGAGTCGGCGCCGGCCACCATCGCGCCGACGGCGAAGCGCAGCATCCGGACCCAGGCGCCCTCCAGCTCCTCCGTCCAGTGCCCGCCGGCCCGGTGCCGGAGGGCCTCGCACAGGGCCTCCTCGAAGGCCTCGTAGTGGACCGGCCGCACGCCCAGCTTCCGGTGGTCGCGGCCGAGTTGGCGCAGCGTCCGCTCCAGTTCGACCGGGCGGTCGAGGTGGTCGACGAGGTGCTCGAAGATCCGTTCCAGGTGGAGCCGCTGGAACTCCATCGAGGCCGGGAAGAGTTGCCGCAGGTACGGGCGGCGGCTGAACATGACCGCGTAGAGGTGGTCGATCAGGTCCGCGAGCGGGGAGACCAAGGCGAGGTCGCGCCGGATCAGGTACTGGTCGGCGGCGCCGTCGTAGCCGCCGTCCTCGCCGTAGACGCCGCTCCCCGGATCCCCGCCGGCCGGGGAGGAGGGGGTGAGGAGCCGGCGTCGCAGGCGCATCGCGTGATGGCGGGCGATCAGGCGGTCGTACTCGGCGGTGGCGGTGGCGCTGGCTGCGCCGATGCCGGTGCTCATGCTGCTGCTGTTGTCCATGTCCTGTCCAGTGAACTGCCGGGCCGCCGAGCCCGAGAAGGGCCGATCGCCCCGGACGGACCCGGGACCAACGACCCCTTGCGGCGGTCCGTCCCGACCGGGAGGCTCTTCGGCCCCCGCGCGCGGCACCGGGCGGACCACGAAGGCGGGGCGGCCCCCGGGGCGCCGGACGGAACCGACGGAAGGCGCCCCGCGCCCCGGTGCTCTCCCACCACCAGGACCCGGGGCACCGCCGTCGTCAGACTCCTGCCCGGCGCGCCTCCCGGCGCTCCATCCGCCGCTGCCGGCCCTGGCGCAGCGGTTGGTCGGGCAGCCACCCGAAGGTGAGACAGGCGCCGATCACCCCGAGCATCATCCCGACCACGAAGCCACCGAGGTTGGAGGTGACCCAGCTGCCCAGCGAGGCCAGCACGGCGAGGACGGAGTAGAACAGCCGCTGCGCCGGGTTGAACAGGATCAGCAGGCCGCACAGCAGCATCACCGCCGGGACCAGGTACCCGGCCAGCCCCTGCATCCCGATGTGCAGGATGACGGGCAGCGGGGCCTTCAGGGTGAACAGGATCTCGGCGCCGCCGAGCGTCACCAGCAGCCCGCCCCAGAACGGTCGCCGGCCCCGCCAGTCGCGCTTGGCCGGGCGCGCGGCGGGCTCGGCGGCGGCGCCGGCGGCCGCGGTCCGGGCGGGCGCGGCCGCCGTCCCCTCGGCGGCCACCCCCTCGGCCCGGGCCGCGGTGCCCTCGCCGGTGCCGGCCGGCTCCGGTACGGACTCCACCATGGTCAGCAGCCCGTGGAGCTGAAGCTCAGCCGCAGGTTGGGCAGTTTGAACCCGACGGCGGTGCTCGCGTAGTTGTGCTGGTTCAGGTGGGTCAGGATGACCTGGTCGGCCTGCTGGCCGAACACGCCGGGGTTGCCCTTGCCGACCGGGCCGGCCTTGGTGTACGTGCTGGCGTCGCCGCCGATCTCGATGTTCGTGAACTGCGCGTCGCCGGACAGCATGTCGGAGTCGGTGGTGAGGTCGGAGGCGGTGACGGGGGTGCCGCCGTCGCCCGCGTGGATCACCAGGTTGATGCCGCCGAGGTCGACGCTCTGGCACAGGTTGGTGATCTCGGCCTTCTTGATCGCCGACACGGCGACCAGCACCTGGCCGCCGCTGGAGCCCGCGTTGGGGCTGTCGGGGATCATCGAGTCCAGCGAGCCGAACTGGGCGAAGCCGTCACCGACGAGCTTGTCGGCGGTGATGGTGAACGGCATGCCGGAGATGGAGAACTGGGCGGCGAGCACGCCCTGGGCGGTGAGCGCCATCAGGACGCCCCCGGCCGCGATGGCCGGGACGGCCATCAGGGCGGTGCGCTTCAGCCGTACCCGGCCTCTCGTCGACGCGGCCGGCGTCTGCGGGGTCTCGGCCGCCGTGGCGGCGTCCTCGGACATGGCCATGTGTGCTCCCTGTGGGTGGAATGGGTGTGCAGGCACTTGGCACGTTGTCCTGGCGCGGACAGCGTTCCCCGGCGCGGCCGGCCGGCCGCCCCTCGGCAGCGGGGCGGCCCGGTCGGCACGCGCTGGGTAACTGGGAAGCTACTGCCCGGTATTGGCCGGGTCAATACGGGTGCACGAAGGATCTTCACCAGTCCGCGACCCGCCGGGGCCAGTCCCGCACCCCCAGCCGCTCGGCCGCCTCGGCCGGCCCGAGGAACGGCGACAGGCAGAACATGCTCAACACCGGCAACAGGTCGAGCAGTTGCTCCGTCCGGCCGGAGTCGATCCACCGGTAGACCGCGCTGTAGACGCCGCCCACCACCGCGTCCACCACCTCCTGCGACTCCACGCCGCCCGGCAGTTGGGGCACCTCGGTGAAGAACGTGCGGAACCTGGTGAGCAGTTGGACCCGCTCCCGGCGGCCCGCCGGGCCGACCGCCTCGATCTCGATCACCGCCATCGTGGCGAACGCCGGTGTGCCTGCCAGCAGTTGGAGCATCGTTCCGAGCCCCCGGCGGATGCCCCGGCACCAGTCGGTTTCGGCCGCGAAGGCCGCGGCCATCCGGTGGATCACCACGCCGGTGCCGTACCGGTGCGCGGCCAGGAAGGCGTCCTCCTTGCCGCTGAACAGCTCGTAGAAGACCGGCCTGGTCACACCCGCCGCGCGGCAGATGTCGCTGACCGTCGCGTGCTGGTAGCCGCGCTCGGCGACCGTCCGCACCAGCCCGTCCAGCAGCCGCTCGCGCTGGGTCGCGGCGATGACGCCGGCGGGCAGCCGACGCGGGCCGGGCTTGATCGAGCGGGCCGGATCGCGGCCGGTCCGGGCACCCGGCAGCAGGACCACGTCGGCTCCGCGGAGGTACTTCCGATCCATCACCAACTCCTGTGTCCTGTATTGACATTGGCGGAACACCGGGTTTACAACACTGACAGGTTTCCAACCGGTGGGCCAGCAGGCCCCCACCGGACGGGCCTCCGGGGGCTCCGACGGCCCGGGGCGAACGCCCAGGCCACGGGACCACGGCGGCGGCGGGGAGCGCGACGGTGGCAGCCGTCGGCGCGCCCCACGGCACCGCAACGTCCCCGACCGAACGGCGCGGTGCCGCGGTGTTCCACGCCGCCGTCCGTACGCAAGGCCGAACGACCGCACCGCCGCACCAAGCGCACCGCCGTACGCCCCACCCCCGCGTACGTCCGCACCGCCGTACCGAACGGACGGGCCCGTGGCGCCGGGCCCGCCCGCCCCTCGGCCCAAGGACGACGCCGACGGTGCGAACCCCTCCGGTACGGAGCTCCGTCGCGTCCTGCACCTCCCCCGTCGTGCACACCACCACACCCGCACGCGGGGATTCCCCCACCCGTCCAGTGGACGGAGAGAGGTACCCTCATGCGCATCAGCCGCACCCTCGCCACCGCCGCCCTCGCCTCGCTCGCCCTCACCGGCGCGGCCATGGCCCCCGCCCAGGCCGCCGGGCCGGCCGTCCTGACCACCGGCAGCCCGTCCGGCGCGGCCGTCGCCGTCGGCGACGTGCTGACCGCCAATCTGGTCTCCGGCACCTACGCGACCTTCTACAACAGCGCCACCGGGACGACCGGCGTCAAGTGCGCCGCCTCCTCCTTCGCGGCGACCGTCACCGCCAACCCGGCCGCGCCGGGCAGCGCCGTCGAGCGGCTCGACACCCAGAGCTTCGGCTCCTGCACCTCCAACGTCGTCGGCGTCACCGGCGTCAAGAGCGTCACGGTCACCAACCTGCCGTTCACCAACACCGTCAGCGACGCCCCGGGCAACCCGGTCAAGCTCACCCCCGGCGCGGCCGGCGTGATGGGCACCACGGTGGTGCTCAACACCATCCTGGGCAGCATCAGCTGCAACTACCAGAACAGCACCGGGATCAGCGGCACCACCTCGAACACCGGCAACACCATCGGCTTCGCCGGCCAGGCGTTCAGCCTGGTCTCCGGGCCGAGCCTGTGCTTCACCACGGGCTACTTCAGCGCCACCTACGGCCCGGTCGTCGACAGCTCCGTCGCCGGCAGCCCGGTCCTCTTCGTCAACTGACACCGGGCCCCGGCGGCCCGTCCCGAGGACGACGGCGGCGTACGGCACCCCCAGCGGGGCCGTACGCCGCCGTTCGCCGCCGCGCGCCCCCGGCCCGGGGCGCTCCCCCGAGACAGCGAAGTGACCGGCCGGTAGGGTGGCGCCGCACGGAGACGGCGAACCGGAACGGGGCGGGTTGATGAGCGACGACGGCACGGGCTTCTTCACCTCGGTGGCGGACACCGCCGAACGGCTGGCCGCCACCGGCTACCTGGCCTCCACCGCCGTGGCCACCACCGTCTTCCTCGCCGACCGGCTCGGCAAGCCGCTGCTGGTCGAGGGCCCGGCCGGGGTCGGCAAGACCGAGCTCGCCAAGGCGGTGGCCGCGATCGGCCGCGCCCGGCTCGTCCGGCTCCAGTGCTACGAGGGCATCGACGAGGCCCGCGCGCTCTACGAGTGGAACCACGCCAAGCAGTTGCTGCGGATCACCGCCGGCCGCGAGGAGGGCTGGCAGGAGGCCCGCGACGACATCTTCGGCGAGGAGTTCCTGCTCGCCCGCCCGCTGCTCACCGCGATCCGCGGCGACGAGCCCACCGTGCTGCTGATCGACGAGATGGACAAGGCCGACGTCGAGGTGGAGGCGCTGCTGCTGGAGGTGCTCGGCGACTTCCAGGTCAGCATCCCCGAGCTGGGCACCGTCACCGCCCGCCGCCGCCCCTTCGTCCTGCTCACCTCGAACGCCACCCGGGAGCTCTCCGAGGCGCTGCGCCGCCGCTGCCTCTTCCTCCACCTCGACTACCCCGAGGCCGAGTTGGAGCGCCGGATCGTCCGGCTCAAGGTGCCTGGCCTGGACGCCACGCTGGCCGAGTCGCTGGTCCGGGTGGTCGGCGCGCTGCGCGCCATGGACCTGCGCAAGGCCCCGTCCGTGGCCGAGACCGTCGACTGGGCGCGCACCCTGCTGGCCCTCGGCGCCGCCACCCTGGACGACGCGGTCGTCCGGGACACCCTCGGGGTGATCCTCAAGCACCAGGACGACGTCCGCACGGCCGCCCGGAAGCTCACCCTCGCGTGACCGCGCCCGGGGAGGCCGACACCGCCGCCCGGCTGACCGGCCTGGTCCGCGCCCTGCGCGGGCACGGGCTGCGGATCGGCCCGGCCGAGACGGTGGACGCCGCCGCCGTCCTGGACGTCCTCGGCTTCGCCGACCGCGAGCCGATGCGGGCCGGCCTGGCCGCCGCCCTGCTGCGCTCGGAGAGCCAGCGGGCGGTCTTCGACGCCGCCTTCGACCTGTTCTTCCCGCTCGGGGTCGGGGCCCCGGAAGCCGTCCGGGCCGACCCTCCGCCCGTCCCCGACGACCCCGAGCCGCCGCGCTTCGGCCGCCCGGACCCGCTGCGCGAGCGGCTGCGCGAGCGCCTCGCCGCCGCGCTGGCCGCCGACGACCGCACCGCCCAGGCCCGGCTGGCGGGCGAGGTGATCGAGGCCTTCGGCCGGTACGGCGCCGGCGGCACGCCCGGCTCCGACGGCTGGTCCGCCCAGCAGGCGCTCGGGCGGCTCGCCCCGGAGACGCTGCTCGCCCGGGTCCTGGCGGCGCTGCGCGAACGGCCGGACGGCCCGGGCCCCGCCGACCGGGACCTCTCCGACCGGGTGCTCGCCGACGAGGTCCGCCGCCGCATCCGGGACTTCCGTGCCCTGGCCGCCGGCGAGGCCCGCCGCAGGGCCGCCGAGCTGCACGGCCCCGAGCGGATCGCCGAACGAGCCGTCGCCCCGACCGCCGACCAGGTGGACTTCCTCCACGCCGGCCGCGACCAGCTCGCCGAACTGCGCCGCACCGTCCACCCGCTGGCCCGCAAGCTGGCCACCCGGCTCGCCGCCCGGCGCCGGCGCGCCGCCCGCGGCGAGATCGACCTGCGCCGCACCCTGCGCCGCTCGCTCGGCACCGGCGGGGTGCCGCTGCGCCCCGCGTACCGGCGGCGCCGCCCGGCCCGCCCGGAGCTGGTGCTGCTGTGCGACGTCTCCGGTTCGGTGGCGGGCTTCGCCGACTTCACCATGCTGCTGGTGCGGGCGATGGGCGAACAGTTCAGCAAGGTCCGGGTCTTCGCCTTCGTCAACCGCACCGCCGAGGTGACCGGCCTGCTGCGCGGCGGCGAGGACCCGGCGCGGCTGGCCGCCCGGATCCTCACCGAGGCCCGGGTGACGGGCCACCACGGCAACAGCGACTACGGCTCCGCGCTCGGCGAGTTCGCCGAACGGCACCTGGACGCCGTCGGCCCGCGCACCTGCGTGCTGGTCCTCGGCGACGCCAGGAACAACGGGCGCGACCCCGGCACGGACGCGCTGCGCCGGATCGCCGGCCGGGCCCACCGGGTGTTCTGGCTCAACCCCGAGCAGCCCGCGCTCTGGGGGACGGGCGACTCCGCCGCCCTCGCCTACGCGGGTGTGGTGGAGATGCACTCCTGCCGCAACGCCCGCCGCCTCGGCGAGCTGATCGCCCGGCTGCTACCCGGGTAGCCGCCCGGCCCGCAGGCCGTCGCACAGGACGCCGGTCAGCCGGCCGGGGCGGGAGCCGGCCGGCGCCCGGCGTTCGGCCGCCACGGCCCCGGCGATCAGCGCCTGGAGGTCCGCGGGGCCGATGTCGCCGCGCACCGCGCCGGCCCGCTGGGCCCGCTCCAGCAGCGCGCCGAGCACCTCCCGGAGCCGCCCGGCGGCCTCGAAGGTGCCCGGCCCCGGCTCGACGCCGGCCCCGGCCAGCGCGTCGGCCAGGTCCATCTTCACCGCGGCCTCGGCGACCAGGCCGGCGAGGAAGGCGAACAGCTCCTCGCCGGGCCCGTCCCCGCCCAGCGCCGCGCGCCCGCGCTCGGCCTGGCTCTCCAGGGTGTCCGTGACGACGGCCTCGAACAGCGCCTCCTTGGTCGGGAAGTGCCGGTACACCGTGCCCGCGCCGACCCCGGCCCGGCGGGCGATCTCGTCCAGCGGCACCGCCAGGCCCTCGGCGGTGAAGGCCTCGCGGGCCGCCGCCAGCACCTTGGCCCGGTTGCGGCGCGCGTCGGCGCGCAGCGGCCGGCCGGCCGGCGGGGGGCTCTCGGCGGGACGGCCGGGCATGGGGCTCCTCCGGGGGTGCGGCTGGGCCCGGCTGACGGGTCGACAACCGGGGCGGGCGTTCCGTATCGTTGAAGCGGGGCGCGCGTTCCGATTCTACGCCGGGCACCGGGCGCCCCGGGCGGGCCTGCCCGTGCCGCCCCGCTCCGAGCACGTCCGACCACGTCCGACCACGTCAAGGGAGAGCGCCGTGCCCACGTCCACCCGTACGCCGCGCGAGACCGTCGAGGAGTTCCTGCGCGTCACCGCCGAGGGCCCCCGGGAGGCCCTGGCCGAGTTCTACGCCCCGGACGCCGTCGTCCGGATCCCCTTCGCCCCCGAGGGCGTCCCCCGCGAGGCCGTCGGCCGACGGACCATGCGGGCGCGGTCGGCGGCGACCGCCGGCCTGTGGAGCTTCCACGCCGTCGAGGACGTGACCCTGCACGAGACCGCGGACCCGCAGGTCGTGATCGCCGAGTTCCGGGTGCACGGACGGATCACCGCGACCGGCGAGCCGTTCAGCCTCGGCTACATCAACGTCGTGCGGGTCGTCGACGGACTGATCGTCTCCTCGCGCGACTACGGCAACCCGCTGGAGTCCGCCGCCCTGCGCGACGTCCTGCGCGGGCCCCTCGACTGAGCGGACACCAGGCGCCGGCCGCCGCCGCGGCCGGCGCCTACGCGTCCAGCTGCGCCAGGAAGTCCAGCAGCGCCGCGTTGACCTCGGCCGGGCGCTCCTGCTGCGTCCAGTGCCCGGTGTCCGGCAGCCGGACGTGCCCGTGCAGCCTGGGCAGCCGGCTCAGCAGGTGGTCGAGCACCGGGCGCGGGACGATCGCGTTGACGAGGTCCTGCTCCCCCACCACGAACAGCGCGGGCACGTCGACCGTCACCCCGGTGAAGGCGGCCAGCAGTTCGGCGTTGCGGTCGAGGTTGCGGTACCAGTTGAGCCCGCCGGTGAAGGCCTTCCCGCCGTGCGGGGCGTAGTCGGCCTCGAAGGCGTCGAGGTCCGCCTCGGTGAGCCAGTCCGGCAGGCGCTCCGGCTCCGGGATGCCGTCCAGCAGCCCCTGGCCCTCGGCGACGATCCACGCCCGCGGCGCGCCGTCCGGCGACTTCCCGCAGAGGATCCGGCGCAGGCTGGCCCGGACGTCGGCGGCCAGCTCGGCGTCGGCCCGGCCGGGCTCCTGGAAGTAGACCTGGTAGAAGCCCTCGCCGAAGGCCGCCCGGGCGGCCTCCAACGGCGGCGGCCCGCCCAGCGGCAGCGGCGGCACGCTCAGCCCGGCCACCCCGCGCACCAGGTCGGGCCGCAGCGCCGCGGTGGCCCAGGCCACCGGTGCGCCCCAGTCGTGCCCGACCACGACCGCCCGCTCCTCGCCGAGCGCGGCGATCAGCGCCGTCACGTCGCCGACCAGGTGCAGCAGGGTGTACTGGTCGATCCGCTCGGGCCGGTCGCTGCGGCCGTACCCGCGCTGGTCCGGCGCGACGACCCGGTACCCGGCCTCGGCGAGCGGCCCGAACTGGTGCCGCCAGGAGTACCAGCTCTCCGGGAACCCGTGCAGCAGCAGGACCAGCGGCCCCTCGCCCTGCTCCGCGTAGTGCAGCCGTACGCCGTTCACCTCGGCCTCGCCGTGCTTGATCGCGTCGTTCAACTCGCAACTCCCCATCCGGTGGCACCAGTCGTTCCATCCCGACCCTGCCCAGTCACCCGCCCCCGGAACCCCGCCGGACGCAGGACGCGGCCGAGGCCGCCCCGGGACTCCGGGACGGCCTCGGTGCGAGGGCCGGTCGACGTGCGGTCAGTTCACGGTGTAGCTGTACGGGATCGCCGCGAGCACCGAACCGGTGGTGTTCAGGGCGTTGTTGGCGGTGGCCACGCCGGTCGGGCCGGACACCAGGTACAGCACGCCCTTGACGGTGCTGCCCTTCGGGCCGGTCGGGGTCAGCGTCACCTGGAGCGAGCCGGTGCCGCCGGGGGCGACGGTGACCGGGGTGGCGGCCGCGGCCGAGGCGTTCACCGCGGCGGCGTACGGGTCGCCGGTGCTGGAGGTCAGCGCCGGGTCGAAGGCCTGGGTGTGCGCGGTGGCCGTGATGGTGGAGGTACCGGCCGGGGCCGAACCGCTGCCGAACGGGCCGATCTGCTGGACGAAGGTGCCCCAGGTGCCGGGGACGACTGGCTGCTCGGCGGTGCCGCTGTCGGTCACGACCGAGACGGTGGAGCCGTCCTGGGCCTTCTTCAGGTCGCCGAACAGGTCCGGCGAGCCGGTGGTGGCGCTCAGCTCGATCTGCGCCGGCGTCGAGGACGCCGCCACCGCCTTGAGCCGGTCGGTGCCCGGCGGCACCAGGAAGGACGGCACCGCGGAGCTGAGGCTCAGCGGCAGGCTGACGGTCGCCGAGGCGCCCTGCGGCACCAGGGCCACGTCCACCCGGCGGTCCAGCCGGCCGTCGGCCGCGATCCGCTGGGTCGCCACGGTGTTGTTGGTGTAGTCCACCCGGACGGTGACGGGCTTGCCGGCCGCCAGCTTGGCGCGGGCGTCGTTCGGCAGGCCGGTCGCGGTGGCCTGGTCCTGGTCGAAGGCGACGGTGCCGGCGAAGTCCTGGGCGAGCTCCTCGCCGCTGACCGGGCCGAGCACGTTCAGGACGAACCGCCAGCGCCCGGCGGCCGGGTTGACGGTGGTGACGGAGACGCCGTCGCCGGTGCCGGCCAGGTTGCCCTGGGCGTCGAACTGCCCGTTGCCCTCGATGTCGATCGGGGTGCCGTTCGGGCTGATCAGCGCGCCCTGGAGGAGCAGCTTCGGGTCCTTGGCGACGGTCAGGCCGACCCGCAGGTCCTTCCTGCCCTTCGGGACGTCGAAGGCGTACGAGAAGCTCTGCGTCGGCGAGGCGTTGCGGCCGTTGCCACCGGTGATGGTGCCGGTGAAGGCGCCCTTGCCCTGGGTGACCGGGACGAGGCTGCGCAGCACGACCGGGACGCTGGTGGTGGCGCCGTTGGAGCCGGAGACCACGACGGCCTCGCTGGAGTCACCGCTGGCGGCCGGGGTGGTGAGCTGGACCTTGAGGGTCCTGGTCTGGCCCGGCTTCAGCTCGGTGCTGCTCGGGCTCACGGTGCCGGCCGGCACCGCGCGCTGGGTGGCGGTGCCCAGCCGGACGGCGCCGCTGTACCCGGCCTTGCCGGCCGGGGTGTAGAGGATCGCCGTCCACTCGCCGGCCACCGGGTGCGGGACGTCCACCAGGCCGAAGTCGGCCGGGGTGGCGCCGCCCTGCGGACGGGTGTTGGTCTCGAAGCGGCCCGAGGGGTCGAGCAGCGTCAGCCGGACCACCGGCCCGTTGGTGACGGGGTTGGGCGCGCCCTGCCAAGCGATCGAGGCCGCCAGCCGGTCGGCGCCGGCCGGCACGGTGAACCGGACCTGCTTCTGCACCCAGTCCACGCCATTGGTGGCGTACTTGAAGGTGTCCTTCGAGGACGGGTCCAGCTGGACGGTCTGCTGCTGCGCCGACTGCGGGGCGAAGGTGCGGGTGGTGGCGCTCACCGTCTGGGTGCTGTCACTGGTGTTGGTGACGGACACGTCGGCGGTGTGGGTCGAGCCGGGCGCGCCGGCGATGTCGACCTGGCCGGTGTTGACCACGACCGTCCTTGCGCCGTCGGTGCCGTCCCCGTCGTCGTAGCCGCGGGCGGCCTCGACGGCGGCGCGGACGTTCAGCAGGCCGGCGCCCTGCTCCTCGGCCGGGACGCCGAGGTCGGTGGCGGTGCCGGTGAGGAACTTCTTCACCAGCGCCGGGGTCGGCGAGTCGCCGCCGTGGGTGTCGCGGTAGGCCTGGATGACCAGGGCGGCGGCGCCGGTGACGAACGGGGCCGCCTGGCTGGTGCCGCCGAACGGCTGGATCGGCGAGGGCTGCCCGTTGTAGCCCGTGCAGTCGGTGTACCTGGTGGTGTCGGGGGTGCACAGCGCCCAGTCCGACTCGCCCGGCGCGACCAGGTCGACGGTCCGGCCGGCCTGGGTGAAGCCGCCCGAGGAGAGCGCGGAGATGCGGTTGTCGCTCCACGTCCGGTTGGAGAACTGGGAGGCCGCGTAACCGGTCTGCTGGTAGTTCTGGTTGTCGGTCGAGGCACCGACCGCGATCACCGACGGGTCGGTGGCCGGGGTGCCGATCGTGCCGCTGATGCCGGCGTCGCCGGTGGAGACCGCGACGGTCACCCCCGCCTTGACGGCCTGCTCGTTGAAGAGCGAGATGGTGTCGTGCGCGCCGCTGTCCGGGGTGACGTTGCCGCCGAAGGACTCGTTCAGCACGTCGACGTGGGCGACCCGCACCGCGTAGTCGATCGACTGGAGGATGGAGGAGTTGGACATCATCTCGCCGCCGGCCTTCAGCGCGACCAGGTCGGCGTCCGGAGCGAGGCCGCGGATGCGGATGTTGCAGCCGGCCGGCAGCGGGTGCGAGGCGTTGACGAACTTGGAGACGTCGTAGACCTGGCGGCCCTGGGCGATGACCGCCGAGGCGTCGCCGAAGGCCTCCGCCGCACCGGTCGGCGCGTCCCAGCCGTCCCCCGCGAAGTCCTGGTAGTCGACCACGGCGTGCGAGCCGTCGGCCCGGATGAAGTCCGGGTTGTTCGGGTCGAGGCCGTCCGCGATGTAGGCGACCTTGACGCCCTTGCCGGTGGCCAGGCCCTCGACGCCGGGCTTGCCGTTGCCGGTCACGGCCCGGGTCGAGTACAGGCCCTCGGGCTCCAGCAGCGGCTTGCCGGGGTCGGAGGGGCAGACCGTGTTGGTCGCGTTCTCCTCCGCGCCCTGGCCGTTGCTGCCCGAAACGGCCTGCGGAGCGGTGTCGGCCCTGGCGGCCTTCGGGGCCTCGGCGGCCTTGGCGGCGGCGGCACTGGCCGCCTTCGCCTTGGCGGCCGCCGCCGGAACGACCTGGACCTGGGCGTCCGCCACCACGGAGGCCACCGCCGGGTCCGCCTGGAGCTGGGCGCGCAGGGCCGGACTGACCGTGGCCGAGAAGGCGTTGCCGACCACGAAGCTCTTGATGCCGGTGCCACCGCCCGCCCTGACCCGGTTCAGCAGCGGCGCCTGGGAGTCGGCGGTCTTCTGCTGCCGGGCGCCGAGGTGGCCGTGGTCGGCCGGGGCGTCCGCGACCTGGTCCTTCAGGATCACGATCACCGGCACCGGGGCCCCGTCCGCGGCCGCCGCCTGGGCGTTCTGCGGGTTCGGGGCCGGAGCCGCACCGGCCGTGGCCCCGAAGCTCAGGACCATGGACGCGGTGGTGACCGTGACAGCTACTGCTAGCTGGGTTTTCCGCCAGCGGATCATATAAATCCTCTCGTCAGATGGACAGCTGACGCATTCCAACGCACCTGAGAGGATCACGACAAGGGGGTAAATCCCCATCAGAAAGTAAAGTTGACCATCACTCAGTAAAATTCGGAGAGGAAATCGGGCCGAATCCCCATCTTTCAGCCGATCGGCCCTCAGCAGGCCCGGCCGCGCCGCCGCGCAGGGGCGATGCCGGAGTGCCTTCCCCTGCCGCCGCCCGGCGAAACGGCCGCCGAGGCGGCAGCCTCGGCGGCCGCGCCGGCCGTCAGTACCCGGCCAGCCGCTCCCGGGCGTCCGCCAGGTCCTCGGCGGTGGGCGCGTCGTCCTGGGTCAGCCGGTGGCGCCAGTAGCCGGTGAAGTCGATGTCCTCCTTCGGCACCCCGCGCTCCTCCACCAGCAGCCGGCGCATCGCCCGGACCGCCCCCGCCTCCCCGGCCAGCCAGACGAAGGGCCGGCCCGCCGGCAGCCCGGCACCCCGGAACGCCCCGGCCAGCACGGTGCCGGGGGCCGCACCGCCGCGGTGGAGCCACACCACCTCCAACTCGGCCCGGCTTTCCAGGACCTGCCGCTCCGCATGGTCGGCGACCTCGATCCACGCGTGCGCCCGCACCCCCGCGGGCAGCGCCCCGACCAGCGTCGCCAGCGCCGGCAGCGCCGTCTCGTCCCCGGCCAGCAGCACCCAGTCGGCGGCGGCCGCGGCCTCGACGAACGGGACCTTCGGGGCGTACAGCGCGCAGGGCCCGACCATCCCCAACCGGTCCCCCGGCGCGGCCCGCAGCGCCCACGCGGCGGCCGGGCCGGCGTCGCCGTGCAGCACGAAGTCGATCTCGACCAGCCGGGTGCCGGGCCGCCGCCCGCGCAGGGTGAAGCTGCGCATCAGCGGGCGCTCGGCCTCGGGGACCGCCAGGTAGGCGCGGTACCAGCCCGTCGGGTCGTCCTGCCGGGCGGGCAGCACCGGCTCGCGCTGCCCGGGGCGCGGGAAGCAGAGCTTGAGCTGCTGGTCGGGGACGGTGCCGACGGTGTCCGGCAGCTCCTCGGCGGCGAAGGTGACCCGGGCGGTGCGGGGCGTGATCCGGCGGACCTCGACGACCTCGACGAAGGTGACGGGCAGTGTCATCGCGAAACCCCTTCGATTGGTAACCTTACGACATAAAGAGTTGCCGTCGAGGTGTTACTTTACGCCATAAGGAGATGCCGGATGACCGTCTACGCCGGGCAGGGCGACGCCCACCGCTCGCTCGCCCTGCTCTGGGGCGTGCCCGAAGAACCGCGCACCGGACGCAGCGGCCCCAAGCCGGGCCTGAGTGTGGACGCGATCGTGTCCGCCGCCATCGCGGTGGCCGACGGCGAGGGGATGGCCGCACTGTCCATGCGGGCCGTGGGCGAACGGCTCGGCCGCACCGCGATGGCGCTGTACACCTACGTGCCCGGGAAGGCCGAACTGCTCGACCTGATGCACGACCGGGTGCTCGCCGAACTCGCCACCGGTTCCCCCCTCGGTTCCCCTGCCGGCACCGCCCCGGGCGACGGCTGGCGGGCAGCCGTCACCGCCTGGGCCGAGGAGCTGTACGCCTGCTACCTGCGCCACCCCTGGGTGCTCCAGGTCTCACAGGCCCGCCCGGTGCTCGGCCCGGCCGAACTCGCGGCGATGGAGGCGCTGTTGGGCGCGCTGCGGCCGGCCGGTCTGGCGCCGGCGCGGCTGCGCGGCGCGGTCGCCGCGCTCTGGCAGTTCGTCCGCGGCCTGGCCGGCGCCACCGCGGACGCGCGCGGCGCGGCGGCCGCGACCGGCGTCGCCGACGAGGCCTGGTGGGCCGACCGCTCCGCCCGACTCGCCGAACTGGCACCGGACTTCGCGGAACGCTTCCCCCTGCTCGTCGCCCTCCAGGCCACCGGCGGCGGCAGCCCGGAGGACGGCCACCGGGAGGCCTTCCGCGCCGGGCTCGCCGTCCTGCTCGACGGGATCGCGGCGGAGCAGGACGGCGTCGGCCAGGGCGTGTCCTAGGGCGTGTCCGACGCCGCGCACCCGGCGAGAATTGTCAGACGTGCCCTAGCCCCGCCGGGCGGCGGGCAGCACCAGGAGGCCGCCGAGCACCACCAGGGTGGCGTAGCCGGCGATCTCGTGGCCCCCGGGCACCAGGACCCGGACGAAGCCGAACAGCCGGAAGCCGTCGATCCAGGTGGACAGCAGGCCGGAGGCGCCACCGACGATCAACACGGAGCCGAGGTAGCCGAGCAGCGTCTTCATGGCCCCGAGCCTAGGAATCCGGGCCTGCGCCGGGCATCCGACTTTCGGTGCGGTCCGGCGCCACCAAAGTCGTCCGGACCGTCGGGCCCGTTGACGGCGTGCACGGCTCCGGACGGCTCCGGACGGAGCAGCAGGCCCGGCGGCACGGTGGCGGCCCGGGTACGTTCGCCGTGTGCTCCCCACCCGCGCGACGCCGAAGTCGTCCCCCGCCGCCAGGGCCGCGGCCGGCACCACCGCCTGCGCCGTCCTGGTACTCCTCGCCGCCCCGGCCGCCCGCGCCCAGGACTCCGTCCCCGCCGTCGGCGGGGAGCGGCTCGGCCGCCCGGCCGTCCAGGTCCTGCCGCTGCCCGGGGCACCTGCGCTGCCGTCCGGACTGACCGGCCGCTCCTGGCTGATAGCCGACGCGGCCACCGGCGAGGTGCTCGCCGCCCGCGACGCCCACCTGCAGCTGCCCCCGGCCAGCACCCTCAAGATGCTGTTCGCCGACACCGTGCTGCCCAAGTTCGACAAGGCCCTGGAACACAAGGTCACCACGACCGAGCTCGCCAGCCTCGGCGCCGGCAGCAGCCTGGTCGGCGTGAAGGAGAACCTGCCGTACCGGGTCGAGGACCTCTGGCGCGGCGTCTTCCTCAGCTCCGGCAACGACGCCGTCCACGTCCTCGCCCACATGAACGGCGGCATCCAGCGGACCGTCGCCGAGATGCAGGAGCGCGCCCGGGCGCTCCAGGCCCGCGACACCAGGGTCGTCTCACCCGACGGCTACGACATGGACGGCCAGGTCTCCTCCGCCTACGACCTCACGCTCTTCGCCCGGGCCGGGCTGCGCAACGCCGACTTCCGCTCCTACTGCGCCACCCGCACCGCCCGCTTCCCCGGCGCGCTGGACAAGCTCACCGGGCAGCGCACCAGCTTCGACATCGCCAACACCGACCGGCTGCTCGGCAAGTACCCCGGCCTGATCGGCGTCAAGAACGGCTACACCACCAACGCGGGCGCCACCTTCACCGGCGCCGCCGAACGCGGCGGCCGCACCCTGCTGGTGACGGTGATGCACCCCGAGGCGCAGGCCAGGGTCTACGACGAGGCCGCCAGCCTGCTCGACTGGGGCTTCGCCGCGGCCGGGAAGGTCCAGCCGGTCGGCAAGCTGGTCGACGAGGACGGCCCCTCCCCCGCCGCGCCCTCCGCCGCGCTGCCCTCCGCCGAGCGGCAGGCCGAGGCCGTGGAGCAGTTGCCACCCTGGTCCCGTCCGCCGGTGACCGGCGGCTCCGACCCCGGCCTCGCCGCCGCCGCCTGGACCGCCGCCGCCCTCGGCACCGCCCTCGCCGCCTGGGGCACCGCCCGCGTCGCCGCCCGCCGGCGCACCGCACCGGCCCGCGCGGCCGGCCCCGACCCGGCCCCCGCCGGGGGCGGCGCGACCGCCCTCGGGGGCGCCACCGGCCTCGGCGGCCGCCGCCGGCTCACCCGCCGCGCCCGCGTCCTGCTGCGCACCGCCCGCCGCCGCCCCTCGCCGTGACGTCGGCGGGGCGCGGGCGGGGCAGGCCCTAGACTTCCGGCCATGACCACGCCCGATCCCTCCGCTTCGGACCGGCTCGCCCGGATCGTCCAGCTCTCCTCGGGGAGCTACCTGCTCGTCACCACGTACAGGAAGGACGGCACCGCCGTGCCGACCCCGGTGTGGGTGGTGCGCGACGGGGAGGCGCTCGGGGTCTGGACCGTCGCGGACTCCTGGAAGGTCAGGCGGATCCGCAACCGCGCCGACGTGCTGGTCGGCCCGTGCGACGTCAAGGGCCGCCCGACCGGCGAGCAGTACCCCGCCACCGCCGAGATCCTCGGCCCCGAGCGCACCGCGGCGTACCGCACCCTGCTGCGCCAGAAGTACGGCCTGCTGGGCGTGCTCACCCTGCTCGGCAGCCGGCTGCGCCGCGGCGAGCGGGGCACGGTGGGCATCCGGATCACCCTCGCGGACTGAGCGGCGGGCGCGGCCGGGCGGATGTCCGCCCCTCGGGCCTCCCGGCCCGCCGCCCGCTGGGCGTGCAGAACCGCTGGGCACCGGGCCGACCGGCGGGTGAGGGGCCGGCGCGCGGCTGTGCGAGTCCTTGCTAGCATCCGCGGTCCGACAAGTCGGTCAAGGAGCAGCGGTGGAGCAGGGGCGGATGGAGCTGGCGTACACGCCCACCGGTGGGGACTTCCGCGAGGCTCTCGCCGCGCAGGCCCGGCACACCGCGGTGGGCCGGGTGGCGCGGGTGGTCTGGTGGCTCCCGGCGGCGGTGTCGCTGCTGGGCGGCGCACTGAAGCTGGCGGACGGCGAGGCGGGAGCTCCGGACGCCGTGCTGGCGGTCGTCCTGGTGGCGCTGGCGGTGTACGCCCCGCGGCTGCGGGCTGCCTCGGCGCACCGTCGGGTGGCCCGGCGCGGCGGGCCGCGCACCGTGCTGGTGGACGGGGCCGGAGTGACCGTCACGGACCGGTGCGGCACCCAGTCCCGGGCGTGGGCGACGCTGTCGGGCTTCGTGGAGACGGAGCACCTGTTCGTGGTGCTCAACCGCAGCGGCTCCTGCCTGCTCATCCTGGCCAAGCGCGGCACGGCGGACCCGGCGGCGCTGCGCGCCCTGCTCGCCCGGCACACGACCCCGATCGGCGCTCCGGCCCCCGCGGACCCGGCCCCGGAGGTCCGGGCCTGACACCCGCGGCCCGTACCGCCCCGCGACGTGGCAGGCTGGCGGGCATGGACGAGAACGGGGCCGCGCCGCCGCCCCTGCTGGTGGTGGACGGCGCGAACGTGGTCGGATCGGTGCCGGACGGCTGGTGGCGCGACCGGCGGGGCGCCGCCGAGCGCCTGCGGGACGCGCTGGTGCCGCTCGCCGACCGGGGCCTCGCGGAGCACCCCGGCCCGCTGGAGGTGGTGCTGGTGGTGGAGGGCGCGGCCCGCGGCGTGGACGGCGTGCCCGGGGTGCGGGTGGTGGCGGCGAGCGGCAGCGGCGACGACCGCATCGTCGAGCTGGTCCGGGCCGCGACGGCCCGGCACCCCGCCCGCGTCTGCGTGGTCGCCACCGCCGACCGCGAACTGCGCTCGCGCGTCGGCGCGTTGGGCGCCGCCGTCACCGGGCCGCGCAGCGTACGGCCGTCAACCCAGGGCTAGACGGCTTCGTTCGGACCAGCCGGCGCCCCAGGACGATCCCTGCGCCGTGCGGCCCGGCCGGGCAGACGGCCGCGGCCTTCCCGTAGAACGACCAGGCGACGCGGAAGGGACGGCTACACGCAGCTGCTGCCGTCAGCCCTGCCGACAGCCGCCCACCAGTCGATCACACGGGTCGCCATCGCGTCCGGTCGCAGGCCCAGAGGGTCGAGACCGAAGTGGTCCTCCAGTTCTCGCCGCAGAAGCGCACCGATCTCTGCCTGGTCCGCGCCACGGCGCAGGCGCTGGAGCAGCGGCGCGAGCATGCAGTCGTACTCGTCCTGCACCTCGTCGGCGACGCCGATCGGGTCCCACTCGTTGAGCAGCTGCCGCAGGTCGTCCTCGGTGCTGTCGGTTCCAGGCCGCATCACACCAGGGTGCCACCCCGGAACCGCCGTCACCCCGCCCCCGCCACGGTCCGAACGAACCGCCTAGTCGTCCTGGAGGGCGTACATCCCCCAGTGGATCGACGGGTCGGAGGTGTGCACGCTGAACAGCAGGTCCCGGCCCGGGCGGGCGGGGACCTCCACCGTCCCGAGGCCGGTGGAGTCCACCGGGCACTGGACCGTGAAGTCGGCCGGCGCCTCGCCGCCGATGTGCACCTCCGCCGAGCCGCCGCCCCGGCAGCCGAGCGTGAACGTGAACGGCAGCGACGGGTTCACCGAGGCCGTCACGGCGCCGCCGTCGCCGATCCAGTCCGGTATCCAGAGCAGCGCCGCCGGCCCCGGGTGCGGCAGGATCTCGCCCGTCCCCGGCTCGCCGATCGCCGGAGCCGGAGCCTGCGCCGCCGCTCCGCCCCCGGCCGGCGCCGCCACCGCCGCCCCGGCGACGGCGAGCACCGCCGCCACCGCCCCGGCGACCGCCACCACGCCGTTCTTCCCCGTCCGCTTCATCGCTGACTCCCCCTCCGGTGTCCGTCCGTTCGTGCGCCCGGTGTTCGGCGCACGAAGCAACACTACGACGCCCCACCGACGACGGGCACCCATCGGGGCACCACGCGGCCCGGCCGCACCACGCGCGACCGACGCGCGACCGACGTGCGACCGACGTGCGACCGGCGTGCGACCGTACGGGAACCAACCGCCCGGCCCGTCCGACTGCTGGGGGGTGAGTGCGAAGTCGCCGGGTGTCCGGCCGTTGAGAGCGCTGGCGGGGTTCGTCCTGCTGCTGGCGGTGGTGTTCGTGGTGGCCTACGGGGTGGGGCGGCAGGCGGGGCCGGTGGCGCCCGGGCTGCGGCCGGCGAGCGGGGGCGGGTCCTCGCCCGGCTCGGGCGGGCACGACATGGGCGGGATGCGGTGAGCGCCGTCGCCGAGCCCGTGGTCGCCACCGATCTGGCGGTCGGCGGGATGACCTGCGCCGCCTGTGTGGGCCGGGTGGAGAAGCGGCTGACCCGGATCGAGGGGGTGGCGGCCGGGGTGAACCTGGCGACCGGGCGGGCCCGGGTGCTGCACCCGGCCGGGGTGCCGGTCGCGGAGCTGGTCGCGGCGGTCGAACGGGCGGGCTACACCGCCGAGCCGCTGCCCGCGGGGGCCCCGGTCACGGTGGCGGCCGAGGAGCCGGACGACCGGTGGCGGCTGCTGGTCACCGCCCTGCTGGCCGTACCGGTGCTGGTGCTGTCGATGGTGCCGTCGGCGCAGTTCACCGCCTGGCAGTGGGTCTGCTTCGGGCTCGCCGTCCCGGTGGTGACCTGGGGGTCGGCCGGCTTCCACCGCCGGGCCCTGCGGGGGCTGCGGCACGCGGCGTCGACCATGGACACCCTGGTCAGCCTGGGCGTGGCGGCCTCCTTCGGCTGGTCGGCGTACGCGCTGTTCCTCGGCGGGGCCGGCGATCCGGGCATGCGGATGCCGTTCTCGCTGACCGCCGACGGCGGCGGGACGGCGCACGTGTACCTGGAGGCGGCGGTCGGCGTGCCGCTGTTCGTGCTGGCCGGGCGGCTGCTGGAGGGCCGGGTGCGCCGGCGCAGCGGGTCCGCGCTGCGGGCGCTGGCCGAACTGGGCGCCAAGCAGGTGTGCCTGCGGTCGGCGGACGGCGAGGAGCGCCTGGTGCCGGTCGAACTGCTGCTGCCCGGCCAGGAGTTCGTGGTGCGGCCGGGCGAGCGGGTGGCCACCGACGGGGTGGTGGTCGAGGGCGGTTCGGCGCTCGACCTGAGCCTGCTGACCGGCGAGAGCGTGCCCGTCGAGGTCGGCCCGGGGGCCCGGGTGGCCGGGGCGACGGTGAACGTGGGCGGCACCCTGGTGGTGCGGGCCACGGCGGTCGGCGCGGACACCCAACTGGCCCGGATCACCGCGCTGGTGGCACAGGCCCAGGCCGGCAAGGCGCGGGCGCAGCGGCTCGCCGACGCGGTGGCCGGGGTGTTCGTGCCCTGTGTGCTGGCGGTCGCGGTGAGCGTGCTGGGCTTCTGGCTGGGTGCGGGCGCCGCCCCGCAGGCGGCGGTGACGGCGGCGGTCGCGGTGCTGGTGGTGGCCTGCCCCTGCGCGCTCGGGCTGGCCACGCCGACGGCACTGCTGGCTGCCACCGGGCGCGGCGCGGAGCTGGGCGTGCTGGTGCGCGGCCCGGAGGTGCTGGAGAGCCTGCGCCGGGTGGACACCGTGGTGATGGACAAGACCGGGACGCTGACCACCGGCCGGATGGAACTGGCGGCCGTCAGCACCGCGGACGGCCTCCCGCAGGAGGAGGCGCTGCGCCTGGCCGGCGCGGTCGAGCACCGCTCCGAGCACCCGGTCGGCCGGGCCGTCGCGGCGGCGGCCCGGGAGCGCTGCGGGCCGCTGCCCGCGGTGGCGGACTTCCGGGCCACCGCCGGGCTCGGGGTGTCCGGGACGGTCGAGGGCCGGGCCGTCCGGGTGGTGCGGCCGGACGACACCGTCCTGCCGCCGGCCCTCGCACAGGCGGCGGCGCAGGCCGGGCAGGGCGGCCGGACGGCCGTCGCGGTCGAGCTGGACGGTCGGCCGGCGGCCGTCCTGGCCGTCGGCGACACCGTCCGCCCGGGCAGCTGGCGGGCGGTGCACCGGTTGCGCGGGCTGGGCCTGGAGCCGGTGCTGCTGACCGGGGACGGCCCCGGCGCCGCCCGGGCGGTGGCGGCCGAGCTGGGCATCGGACGGGTGCACGCCTCGGCCTCCCCCGAGCGCAAGGCCGAGGTGGTGGCCGAGCTGCGCGCCGGCGGACGGACGGTGGCGGTGGTCGGCGACGGCGTCAACGACGCGGTGGCACTGGCCTCGGCGGACCTCGGGGTGGCGCTGGCCTCCGGGAGCGACGCCGCGATCGGCGCGGCCGGGCTGACCCTGGTGCGCGGCGACATCGAGGCGGTGGTGGACGCCGTCCGGCTCGCCCGGCAGACGCTGGCGACCATCCGGGCGAACCTGCTCTGGGCCTTCGGCTACAACCTGGTGCTGATCCCGCTGGCGGCGGTGGGGCTGCTCAACCCGATGCTGGCGGCGGTCGCCATGTCGCTCAGCTCACTGCTGGTGGTGGGCAACAGCCTGCGGCTGCGCACCTGGGAACCGGGGCACGGCCGACGGAAGGGAGGACGGCGGTGAGGGTCTTCGAGCGGCTCGGGGTGGTCGGCCCGCCGGTCGGCGCGGCGGCGCTGGCACTGGTCCTGCTGACCGGGTGGACGGCGTCCGGCGGGGCCGGCCGGGCCCGCCCGGTGGAGGCCGGGCCGGGCTGGGTGCTGCTGCCGGCGGCGGGTGCGTCCACCGCCACGGCGGCCTTCTTCACGATCCGCAACCCGGGCGACGTACCCGACGAACTGACGGGTGCCGGCTGGGAGTCGGGCGGCCGGATCACCCCGAAGCGGCACCTGCACCAGGGCGCGGCGGGCCGCTGGGAGCCGGTACCGGCCCTGCCGGTGCCGGGCGGCGGCGAGCTGCGGATGACCCCGGAGGACGCGGACCTGGTGATCGCCGACCCGCCGCCGCTGCGGGCCGGCCAGTGGGTGGAGTTCACCCTGACCTTCCGGCACAGCCCGCCGCTGCGGGTCGGCGCCCGGGTGCTGCCCGCGGGCGAGCGGCCGCGCTGACCGGCCCGCAAGGGCCCGCCGAGGCCCACCGAGGACCACCGCAGCCCCGGCGGCCCCGGCGGCACCGTCAGGCGGGGTGCCGCCCGAGGGTCTCCTCGGCGGCCCGGCGCGGGGTGGCCGCGCCGGGCGGGCCGTACCCCGTCCGCAGGACCAGCTGGACGTGGCCCGGCCCGGCGGCCGGGTCGCGCAGCGCCCAGCGGGTGTCCGGCCACTCGACCGCCTGGTGCCAGATGCCGATCCGCACGCCGTGCACGGTGGCCAGCAGCCAGACCCGCTCCAGCGCCTGCCCGGTGCGCAGCCAGTCCAGCGGGCCGTCGCCGGTGGTGCTGAGGGTGCACAGCTGGGGCAGCGGCTCGAAGCGCCGGGAGGGCTGCGCGGCGGGCTCCGGCGGGCGGCCGGCGAAGTCGCGCGTCGGCACCCGGGCGTCGTGGTCCCGCGGGCCGAGCGCGGAGCGCGGGATGCCGTCCACGGCGGTGCCGTCGTCGGGCCGCAGCCAGGCGCGGGACTCGGCGGCGCGGGCCGGGTCGGCGGCGTTGCGGCGCTCGGCCTCGGCGGTGAGCGCCTGCACCCGCCGCACGCCGTCCTCCTCCAGCGCGGCCAGCGTGACGCCCTCCGCGCGGGCGGCGGCCATCAGCTCGCCGACCACGGCCTCGGGGACGTCACGCGGGGCGAAGGGCTCGCGGCTGGAGTGCCGGGCGTCGATGGCGGGGTAGAGGTCGGGGCCGAAGGGCGCCTGCTCGGCGGCCGGGCGGGAGAGGTCGAGCACGGCGAGCAGGCCGGGCTCGGCCGGGTCCGGCAGCAGCCGGACCAACGGTTCCCGGTCCAGCCGCCCGGCCGCCACCCGGAGGTTGAACACGGCCGCGCCGGCCGCGATGTGGACCGCCGCCCCGGACGGGTCGGCCAGCGGTACGGCGCGCGCGGTGTCGGCGTGCACGGCCAGGCCGCGCCCGTCCGGGGTCGGCGTGAAGCGCCAGGGCTGGCTGTTGTGCAGCGAGGGCGCCGCGCCGCCGGCGGCGGCCAGCAGCCGTAGGTCGGCCGCGCTGAGCATCGGGGTGAGAGCCGGGTCGAGCATCATGGCGGTCCACTCCTTCCACCGAGGGGTTCGGCCGTAGCGGCCCGCGGGCCCGCTGCTTCCGAGCGTGCGCGCGCGAACGGGCCCGGGGACAGGGCCCAAGGGCCCGTCCCCGGGACCGTTCGCGGCCCCGCCCGGATCCGGCCCGGTCGGCCGGGCCCGTCCGGTGGATCGGGACGGGGGCGGATCCACCGGACGGGCGGCTGTCACCCGTGCGGGACGACCGCGACGGGGGCCTCGGCGTGGTGCAGGACGGCGTGCGCGACCCGGCCGAGCCGGGGGCCGAACTCCACCGACCGGCGGCCCCGGCCGACCACGACCAGCCCGGCGCCGGCGGAGGCCTCGACCAGGGCGCGGGCGGCACCGAGCTGCACGTCCTCCACCACCTCGACCTCGGGGTGCCGCTCGCGCGGCCCGGCCAGGGCGAGCGAGAGCAGCTCGGCCTCCAGCGCCTCCAGCTGGCCGAGCTCGGCGGCCGGGACGGCGCCGCCCGCGTAGCCGAACACCGGCGGCAGGTCCCAGCCGTGCACCGCCCGGAGCCGGGCGCCGCGCAGGGCCGCCTCGCGGAACGCGAAGTCGAGCACCTCCGCCTCCGGGGTGTGGGCGTCGACGCCGACGACCACCTCGCCCCCGCCCTCCGCGCCCGGCTCGCGCACCACGACCAGCGGCACGGTGCTGCGCCCGGCCACCGACATGCTGACCGAGCCCAGCAGCAGCCCGGCGAAGCCGCCGCGGCCGCGCGAGCCGAGCACCAGCAGCTCCGCCTCCGCGGCGGCGGCCAGCAGGCCGTCGACCGGCGCGTCCAGGACGGCGTCGCTCTCCACGGTCAGGTCCGGGTGCAGCCGGCGGACGTCCTCGGCGGCCTCGGCCAGGGTGCGGCGGACGGCCTCGGGCAGGTCGTCCGCCTCGGCGAAGGAGGACACCCCGTCGGTCAGCCACGGCCAGGCGTGCACCAGGCGCAGCGCGGCTCCCCGGCGCACCGCCTCGGCGGCGGCCCAGTGGACGGCCGCGGTGCTCTGCGGCGATCCGTCGACCCCGGCCAACACGGTTGACGTCATGTCTCTTCCTCCACACTGTCGACACCCGGTCGACGCTCGGCGGTTCGGTGCGGGCCGCGGTGCGCTCTGACGCCCCGTCCGCTCCTCCCCCACCCTGGCAGCCCCGCACCGCGCGGCGGCAGGGGCCCCTGGGCCCTGGACGACGGGACGAAAGGCCCGCCCGACGGAGCCTACGGCGGACCCCGCCGTCCTCACCACCGACCCCCGGGCACTACCGTGAACAGGGCGATCCCGCTGGTCGGCCGCCGGGCGTGCCGGGCCGGGCGGGGCGGCGGCCGTCCGCGGGACGGACGCGGCGTGTCCGGGGAGTGGACGGGCCGCTCAGGGCAGCACGACGAGGAGGACAGCGGTGGGCGGAGCGGACGGCGGCGCGGCGGTGGGCGGCGCGCGGATGCCACGGCTGCGCCTGGACGAGCTGCTGGAGGAGCTCCAGTGGCGGATCGACGCGGCGCGCGGCACCCAGAACCGGGTGCACAGCCTGCTGGAGGCGGTCCTGGCGGTGGGGCGCGAGCTGGATCTGGCGCAGGCGCTGCACCGGATCGTGGAGGCCGCCGCCGACCTGGTGGACGCCCGCTACGGGGCGCTCGGGGTGATCGGTCCGGACGGCCACAGCCTGTCGCAGTTCCTGACGGTGGGTCTGTCGGAGGAGGAGATCGCCGAGATCGGCCCGCCGCCGTCGGGCCGGGGCATCCTGGGCGAGCTGATCCGCGAGCCGCGGCCGCTGCGCTGCCCGGTGCTGTCCGAGCACTCCGCCTCGGCGGGCTTCCCGCCGAACCACCCGCCGATGCACACCTTCCTGGGGGTGCCGGTGCGGGTGCACGGCGAGGTGTTCGGCAACCTCTACCTGACCGACAAGCGCGGCGGGCTGGACTTCGACGAGGACGACGAGGCGGTGATCGCCACCCTGGCGGTCGCGGCCGGGGTGGCGATCGACAACGCCCGGCTCTACGAGGAGGCGCAGCTGCGCCAGCGCTGGCTGCGGGCGAGCACCGAGATCACCCGCAGCCTGCTGTCGGGGGCGCCGCGGCTGGAGGTCGTCGAGCTGATCGCCCGCCGGGCGCGGGAGATCGCGGGCGCCGAGCTGGCGGACGTCTCGGTGGCGCTGGCCGGCCCGGAGGAGCGGGCCGAGGAGCTGACGGTGGAGGTCGCGCTGGGCGGCACGCCGTCCGCCCGGCTGGGGGTGACGGTGCCGGTGGACGGCACGCTGTCCGGGGCCGCGTACGCCTCCGGCTCGCCGGCCACCAGTGACGAGCTGTCCTGCGACACCCGGTTCCCGGCCGGCCCGGCGGGCCGCTTCGACGGGCTGGGCGCGGCGGTGGCGGTGCCGCTGGGCACCGGCACCGGGTACGGGCGGGGCGTGCTGCTGCTGGCCCGGGCGCAGGGGGAGCCGCCCTTCGGGCCGGAGGAGACCGGCCCGCTGCTCGGCTTCGCCGACCAGGCCGCGCTGGCCCTGGAGCTGGCCGAACGGCGGCGCGACGCGGAGCAGTTGAACCTGCTGGAGGACCGCGACCGGATCGCCCGGGACCTGCACGACCTGGCGATCCAGCGGCTGTTCGCGACCGGGATGACGCTGCAGAGCGCGGGCCGGCTGATCGAGAGCCCGGCGGCCGCGGACCGGGTGGCCCGGGCGGTGGCCGACCTGGACGAGACCATCAAGATCATCCGCTCGACGATCTTCGGTCTGCGCGCCCACGGCGAGCCGGACCGCGGCCTGCGCGCCCGGGCCACCCGGGTGGTGACCGACGCCCAGGGGCCGCTGGGCTTCGCGCCCCGGCTGAGCATGGAGGGCCTGCTGGACACCGACGTGCCCCAGGAGCTGGCCGGGCACGTGGTCGCGGTCCTCGCCGAGGCGCTCAGCAACGCCGTCCGGCACGCCGGGGCGTCCCGGGTCGAGGTGACGCTGCGCGCGCTGGCCGGGCGGGTGGTGCTGACCGTGACGGACGACGGCGTCGGGGTGCCCGAGGGCGGGCGGCGCAGCGGGCTGCGCAACCTGGCCGAGCGCGCCGACCGGGTCGGCGGCAGCTTCACTGTCGGCCCGGCCGAGGGCGGCGGCACCCGGCTGGCGTGGGAGGCCCCGATCGGGTCCTGAGGCCCCGGCCCGGCGCGGCCGCCGGGCCCGTCAGCCGCGCCGGGCCCGCTGGGCGCGCAGGAAGTCCAGCAGGTGGGCGTTGAACTCCTCCGGCCGCTCCATGTTCGGGTAGTGCCCGGTGCCCTCGACGGTCACCGCGCGGCCGTCGACGACGGTGCGCACGACCCGTTCGGCCAGGTTCACGTGGTCCGCCGAGTCGAGGCCGCCGTTGATCGCCAGCAGCGGGACGGTGACGCCGGTCAGCCGCCTCCAGGTGTCGGTCACCGGCTCCAGGTACTGGGGCTCGTCGGGGGCGTGCTTGCCGACGGTGTTGCGGGTCATCTCCTTGAGCCGGCGCACGACGTCGGGATCGACCTCGTCCAGGCCGCGGTGCGGGCCCGCGGCGAGCCGGGTGAAGGAGTGCAGCCAGCCCTCGCCGTCCCCCTCGGCGAGCGCGACGGCCTGGTCGGCGGCGAGCTCGCCGAGCCACGGGTCGCCGAACTCGGACTCGCTGGTGCCGTTGCCGCTGATCACCAGCGCGCCGACCAGGTCGGGGTGCTCCAGGGCGAGGTCGAGGGCGATCGTCCCGCCCATGGACAGCCCGATCACGGTCAGCGGCCCGAGGCCGAGGTGGCGCAGCAGGTCGGCCAGGTCGTCGGCGGGGCGGAAGGGCCGGCTCGCGTTGTCGGAGGCGCCGTGGCCGCGGGTGTCCGGTGCGATCACCCGGTACTCGGGCAGCAGGGCGGGGAGTTGGTCGAGCCAGCTGCGGTGGTCCAGCAGGCCGCCGTGCAGCAGCACCAGCGGCTCGCCCGTACCGGCGTCGAGGTAGGCGAGTCGGCCGTGGCCGCTGTCGAAGGAGCGCAGGCCGGCGGAGCGGCCGGTAACGGCGGAGTCAGTCATGACGACAATTTTAGGTCAGGCGACCTATATTTGTCTGCATGAGCACCGAACCCGTCCCCGACGGACACCCCGCGCACCCCACCCTCCCCGCCGACCGCCTCCACCACAACCCCGACGGCCCCGTCCTGCTGGTCGGCGGCTACGGCACCGTCGGCGCCGAACTGGCCCGACTCGCCGCCCCCGCCTGGCCGTTGCTGCTCACCGGCCGCTCCGAGCAGCGCGGCGCCGACCTCGCCGCCGGACTCGACGGCGCCACCGCCCGGCGCTGGGACCTCGCCGACCCCGAGCCGTTCACCGCCGGCGTCCGGGCCGTCGTCGGAGTGGTCAACGACCCGGACGACCGGGTGCTGCGGGCCGCCGTCCGCGCGGGCGTCCCGTACGTGGACGTCACCCGCTGGACCGCCCGGCTCCAGCGCGCCGCCACCCTCGCCGCCCTGCTGCGCCCGACCGCGCCGGTGCTGCTCTCCTCCGCCTGGATGGGCGGGGTGACCAGCCTGGTCGCCGCCGCGCTGGCGGCCCGGCTGGGCGGGGCCGAGCGGGTCGAGACCGCCGTCCGCTGGGACCTCGCCGACCGGGCCGGCGCCGACTCGGTGGAGTTCATGGACCGCCTCGGGCTCGACTACGAGGTGGTGCAGGACGGGCGGCGCCGCTCCGTCGCCCCGCTCACCCGCCCGCGCACCGTACGGATCGGCGGCACCCCGACCCTCGTCGCCGGGATCGACACCCCGGAGCAGTTCACCCTCCCGCTGACCCTGGGCGCCACCACCGCCGCCACCCGGATCGGCTTCAGCTCCCGCGCCTCCACCACCGCCCTGCTGGCCGTCCGCCGCGCCGGGTTCTTCCGCTGGGGGCGCGGCGAGCGCTGGGAGCCGGCCCGCCGCGCGCTGCTCCACTCCCCCGGCGAGGGCGGCACCGCCCTGCTGCGCACCGACGTGACGGCCGGCGGGCGCACCCTCACCGCCACCGTCGAGGACCGGGCCGGCCAGGCCCGGCTCACCGCCGTCGGCGCGCTGCTCGCCCTGCGCCGGGCGCTCGGCGCGGACGGCGCCCCGCCGCCCGCCGGGGTCGCCTTCCCGGAGCAGACCCCGCTGCCCGGGCAGGTGCTCGCGGACCTCGCGGACCTCGGCGTCCTGGTCACGGTCACCGCGGCCCAGGGGCGGCACGGCGCGGGGGCGGCGGCATGAGCAACGTCCGGGGCCTGAGCGGCAAGGGCGCCCAGCGCCGCGAGGAACTGCTGGACACCGCCGAGGAGTTGCTGGTCACCACCGGCGGCGGCGAGCTGTCCATGCGGGCGGTGGCCGCCGCCGCGGGCGTCCGCCTCGGCCACCTCCAGCACTACTTCCCGACCCGTACCGAGCTGGTGGCCGCCGTCCTCGGCCGGGTGCTCGACCGCTCGGTGGAGCGCCTCGGCCCGCTGCTCGACCCGGCCCGCGCCCGGGACGCCCGGCTCGGCGGACTCCTCGGTGCGCTCCTCGCCGAACACCAGGACCCGCGGCTGGTCCGGCTCTTCGCCGAGCTCTGGGCGCTCGCCGCCCGCGACCCGGCGGTGGCCGCCGCCGTCCGGGCCTTCTACACCCGCTACCGGGAGTTGGTCGCCGCCTTCCTCGCCGAGCGCCACCCCGGCCTGGCGGAGGAGGAACGGCGGGCCCGCGCCCGGGTGTTCATCATGCTGGTCGAGGGCGCATCGCTCCTCCGCTCCGGCCTGGCCGGCACCGCGGAACCGGCGACAGACGCCGAACTCCTGCGCACCGCCGAGGCGTTGCTAGGGCGTGTCTGACAATTGGCGTCGGACCAGGGCGCGGCGTCGGGGTGCGTGCATCGCAAGGCGGAGGAGGGAGCCACTGCGGAGCATTGGCGACCGACGACAACGCGGCGAGGTGTGTGCCCCGACGTCGCGCACCCGGCGAGAACTGTCAGACACGCCCCAGCTAGGACCGTGAGGGAGGCCGGAGCTCAGCTCAGGCAGCGGCCGATCACCAGCTCCGGGCGGATCCGGATCCGGACCGTGCCGTCCGGGTCGTCCGTACCGTCCGGCGCGGCCGTCCGGGCCGCCGGGCGGACCTGGGCACGGCCGAGGACGGTGACGAACCAGCCGGTGCCGTCCCGGCCGTCCATCTCGTCGGCCTCGAAGGCGATCACGGCGCCGTCGACCGCCCGGGCCAGTTCGGAGCCGGCCGGGGCCGAGACCAGCACGCCGCCGGGGGCCAGCCGGAACGGCACCGGCAGGACGGCCGGGAGGGCGCCGACGGTGTACACCACCCGGCCGACCTCGGCCCGGGCCAGCAGTTCCAGCGACCGCTCCCGGTCGAGCTCGCGTGCTCCGGGCGGGCCGGGCGGGCCGGAGCGGTCGTACGGGCCGGGCCGCCCGGGGGCCGGGACGCGGGGGGACGGGACGTGGTCGCGGTTCATGCGAGCGATGCTCGCCCGGGCGCGGACCGGCCCGCGAGGGCCGATGGTCCCGGCGGGGGCCCTGCCGGGCCCCCGCCCGGTGGGGTCCCGGGCCCGGGACCGACCGGCCTCGGGCGCAGGGCCCACCAGCCTCGGGCGCAGGGGCCCTTCGGGCCGGGCCCGCAGGGCCCTTCGGCGTCAGAACCGGCCGGAGCGCAGCACCGGGGGCTGCGGGGCGGCGGAGGCCTGGCGCAGCTCGGTGGCGATCAGGGCGGCCTGCACCCGGCGCTCGACGCCGAGCTTGGCGAGCAGCCGCGAGACGTGGTTCTTGACGGTCTTCTCGGCGAGGTAGAGCCGCTCGCCGATCTGCCGGTTGGTCAGGCCCTCGCCGATGAGTTCGAGGACCTCCTGCTCGCGCGCGGTCAGGCCCGGCCCGGTGGTGACCGGCCGGGCGGGCTCGGCGTCGCTGCGCAGGCGGTTCAGCAGGCGCGTCGCGGCGCCGGAGTCGAGCATGGAGCGCCCGGAGGCGACGGTGCGGACGGCGGCGACCAGGTCCGTCCCGCTGATCTGCTTGAGCACGTACCCGGCGGCGCCCGCCATCACGGCGTCCAGCAGCGCCTCCTCGTCGTCGAAGGAGGTCAGCATCAGGCAGGCCAGCCCGGGCATCCGCGAGCGCAGCTCCCGGCAGACCGACACGCCGTCGCCGTCGCCCAGCCGGACGTCCAGCACGGCCACGTCGGGCCGCAGGGCGGGCACCCGGACGAGCGCCTGCTCGGCCGTCGCCGCCTCCCCGACCACCTCCAGGTCCGGCTCGCCGTCCAGCAGGTCGTGCACCCCGCGGCGCACCACCTCGTGGTCGTCCAGCAGGAACACCCGGACCGGCGCCGAGGCCTCGGCACCCTCCGTCTTGGTCGCCATCACGCGGCTCCACCTTCGTCACCCCCGCACACTCCCAGCGGGGCCCAGGGCATCATCCCGTACGGCCGGCCGTTGGGCCCAGGGCCCAACGGCCCCATTGGGGCCGGGCCCTGTGGCCCGGCCCGCACGGCGCCCCCGGCCGGTCCCCGGCGGGCCCGGGCGCCCTCAGCGCCCCTGGCGCCGCACGTTGCCCAGCCCCATCAGCAGGAAGGCGAGCGCGACGCCCGCGCCGCTGACGGCCGCGAGCACCACCCGGGGCAGCACCTCGCCGCCGCCCGACAGCAGGATGGCCGCCGCCCCGAGCGAGGCGACGGCCGCACCGACCACCAGCCAGCCCGCCAGGGCCATCGCCGGCGCCCGCCGGGAGCGCGGGGCGGGCCCGGCGTCCAGCGCGGCCCAGCGGGCGGCCGTCTCCCGGACCTCCCGGCGCCGGTCCCACAGCGCCCGCAGCCGCAGCGCCGTGCCGCCGACCAGTCCGGCGAGCGCGATCTGGGCGGCGGGCCGCCAGTCCGGCAGGACGAGCAGCAGCCCGCCCGCGAGCGCGAGCGCGGCCCACCACAGCACGCAGGCCGCGGCGGCCGTGCGGGTGGAGCGGGGCCGGTCGGCGCCGGCCTGGAGGTCGGCGATGGCGGGCAGGTACCAGACACAGCCGCTCGCGGTGAGGGCGGCGGTGCCGATGGCGAGAACGGTGTGGTTCACGACCCGGCCTTCCTGGTCACGAAGGGGTGGGGAGGGTGGGAGGGGGTGCGGGGCGCAGGCCGGCCCCGCCCGCCCGGGGGCAGCGACGCGGGCGGGGCCGGCGTTCGGGGGCGGGGCCGGTCAGTCCTCGGGCCCGGTGCGGTCCGCGGACCGGGAGGCGGGCGCGGCCGCCCGGGCCGCCCGGGCCGCCCGGCCCAGCGGCCGGTCGTACTTCGCCGGCTCCACGTCGCCGAGGTGGGTGGCGGGCTTGCCGCTGTTCTCCAGGACGTCGCGGGCCGCGATGTCCGGGTGGTGGAGGTCGAAGGCCGGGGATTCGGAGCGGATCCGCGGCAGCTTGACGAAGTTGTGCCGCGGCGGCGGGCAGGAGGTGGCCCACTCCAGCGAGCGGCCCCAGCCCCACGGGTCGTCCTCGGTGACCCTCTCGCCGTACTTGGCGGTCTTCCAGACGTTGTAGAGGAACGGCAGGATCGACAGGCCGAGCAGGAACGAGCCGATGGTCGAGACGGTGTTCAGGGTGGTGAAGCCGTCCGACGCGAGGTAGTCGGCGTAGCGGCGGGGCATGCCCTGGGCTCCGAGCCAGTGCTGCACCAGGAAGGTGGTGTGGAAGCCGACGGTGAGGGTCCAGAAGGTGATCCTTCCGAGCCGCTCGTCGAGCTTCTTGCCGGTCATCTTCGGCCACCAGAAGTGGAAGCCGGCGAACATCGCGTAGACCACCGTGCCGAACAGCGTGTAGTGGAAGTGGGCGACGACGAAGTACGAGTCCGAGACGTGGAAGTCGATCGGCGGGGCCGCGAGCAGCACGCCGGTCAGGCCGCCGAAGAGGAAGGTGACCAGGAAGCCGACCGTCCAGAGCATCGGGGTCTCGAAGCTCAGCGAGCCCTTCCACATGGTGCCGACCCAGTTGAAGAACTTCACACCGGTCGGGACGGCGATCAGGAAGGTCATGAAGGAGAAGAAGGGCAGCAGCACCTGCCCGGTGACGTACATGTGGTGCGCCCACACCGTCACGGACAGGCCGGCGATCGCGACGGTGGCCGCGATCAGGCCGGCGTAGCCGAACATCGGCTTGCGGCTGAAGACCGGGATGACCTCGGAGACGATGCCGAAGAACGGCAGCGCCAGGATGTACACCTCGGGATGGCCGAAGAACCAGAACAGGTGCTGCCAGAGCATCGCCCCGCCGTTGGCCGGGTCGAAGACGTGCGAGCCGAACTTGCGGTCGCACTCCAGCGCCAGCAGCGCGGCGGCCAGCACCGGGAAGACCAGCAGCACCAGCACCGAGGTCAGCAGCACGTTCCAGCAGAAGATGGACATCCGGAACATGGTCATGCCCGGCGCGCGCATGCAGATGATCGTGGTGATGAAGTTGACGGCGCCGAAGATGCTGCCGAAGCCGGACAGCGTCACGCCCATGATCCACATGTCGGCGCCGACGCCGGGCGAGTGGATCGCGTCGGACAGCGGCGCGTACAGGAACCAGCCGAAGTCGGCGGCGCCCTGCGGGGTCGCGAAGCCGGCCGCGGCGATCAGCGAGCCGAACATGAACAGCCAGTAGGACAGCATGTTCAGGCGCGGGAAGGCGACGTCCGGCGCGCCGATCTGGAGCGGCATGATCCAGTTGGCGAAGCCGGTGAACAGCGGCATGGCGAACAGCAGCAGCATCACCGAGCCGTGCATGGTGAAGGCCTGGTTGAACTGCTCGTTGGAGAGGATCTGCGTTCCGGGCCGGGCGAGTTCGGCGCGCATGACCAGGGCGAGGATGCCGCCGATCAGGAAGAACGCGAACGAGGACACCAGGTACATGGTGCCGATCGTCTTGTGGTCGGTGGTGGTCAGCAGTCTGACCAGGGCCGACCCGGGCCTCCTGGCCCTGACCGCCCCGGCCGGGAGGGCCGTCGGCGGTGAGGTGGGGTCGCCCTGTGCCTGGGTGGCGCTCAAGGACGCACTCCTTCGGAACGTCGTGCGAATGGATGGCGATCCATGATCCGAACAGGCCGCCTCCGCACCCCAGGGCCCTTCGGCCCGCGCGCCCGGGGCCGCTGGGCCCGAGTTCCCGGGCCCCGACCGGGACCTCCCGACCGGGCGCACGGGGGCTCCCGACCGGGCGGCCGGTGCCCCGACCGGGCGACCGACGCCTCCCGACCGTACGGCGGGAGTGTCCTGACCGGCCGTCGGGCCGCCGCCCGGCCGTACGGCGCGCCGCGCTCGGGCCGCGCTCGCCGCGGCGCTGAGCCCCGGTCGAGAACCGCCGGAACCGGCCGCCGACCGCCGCTGCGCCCGGCCGCCCGACGCAGCGCCGGGAACCGCCCGCCCGCCCGGCCCGGGCGGGCCCCGCCCGCTCGCCCGACCTGCCGGAACACCGTACGAAACCCACCCCCGATCCCACCCGCCGGAGCCCCGCCTGTGTGCCCGGCGTGACCGGACCCGGTCGATTCGGTGCCCTTCAGCGCCGATCGGCCGTCCAGTAGCCTGCGCCCACCACCGAACGGCCGCCCGCCGCGCGCCCGAGCCCCGCCCCACCGCCGCCGACCACGCCCCGGAGGTACGCCGATGCCCCTGGCCCAGCCCGCCACCCCCGCCCGGGTGCGCTTCGCCGTGCTCGGGCCGCTCACCGGCGAGGCCGACGGCCGTCCGCTGGCCCTCGGCCCGCTGAAGCAGCGGCTGGTCCTGGCCGTCCTGCTGATCCGCGCCAACACCGCCGTCCCGGTCGAGCTGCTCACCGACGCCGTCTGGCCCGAGGAGCCGCCGCGCACCGCCCGCAAGAACCTCCAGGTCTACGTCTGCGCGCTGCGCACCCTGCTCGGCCGCGAGTCCGGGCCCGACCGGCTGGTGCACTCGTCGGCCGGCTACCTGCTGCGGGTCGCCGAGCCCGAGCTGGACCTGCTCCGGTTCCGGGCCCTCGCCCGGGCCGGCCGCGCCGCCGCCGACGGCGGGGCGCTCGCCCCCGCCGCCCGGCTGCTGCGCCAGGCCCTCGACCTCTGGCAGGGCCCGCCGCTCGCCGACCTGCGCCGCTCCCCCGCCGTCGAGGCCGAGGCGCGCCGGCTGGAGGCCCGCTGCCTGGGCGTCCACGAGGACTGGGCGGAGGCCGAGTTGGAGCTCGGCAACGCCGGCGCCGTCGCCGAGGACCTGGCCGAGCTCGCCGAGCGCCACCCGCTGCGCGAACGCCTCCAGGCCGCCCGGATGAACGCCCTCCACCTCTCCGGCCGCCAGGCCGAGGCGCTCGCCGTCTACGACACCCACCGCCAGCTGCTCGCACGGGAGTTGGGCCTGGAGCCGAGCCCGGCGCTGACCGCCCGCTACCGCGAGCTGCTCGCCCGCGGCCGCTCCCTGCCCCCCGCCTCCGGACCGGACCGCGGCACCGCCCCGAGCGGCGCCCTGCTGCCCACCGACACCGCCGACTTCACCGGCCGGACGGACGAACTACGATTGATCGTCGGGGAGTTGGGCGGTGGCGGCGGCCGCGTCGCGGTGCTCTCCGGCCCGGCCGGCAGCGGCAAGACCGCGCTCGCCGTGCACGCCGGCCACCTGCTCGCCGACCGCTTCCCGGACGGCCGGGTGCTGGTACGGCTGCGCACCGAGGACGGCACCGCCCGCCCGCTGGCCGAGGTGCTCGCCGAACTCACCGCCCTCACCGCCCGCCCGGGCACCGCCCCCGCCGCCGACCCCGGCGACCCGGGCCGGGCCGCCGCCCTGTGGCGCGCCTCGCTCGCCGGCCGCCGGCTGCTGCTGATCCTGGACGACGCCCCCGGCGAGGCCGTGGTCCGCGAGCTGGTGCCGGGCTCCGGCCCGGGCGCCGTGCTGGTCACCTCCCGCAGCCAGCTGGCCGGCCTCGCCTCGGTGCGCCGCGTCGCCGTCCCGCCGCTCGCCCCGGCCGAGGCCCTGGACCTGCTCGGCCGCATCGTCGGCACCGGCCGCACCGGCGCCGACCGCGCGGCCGCCGCCCGGATCGTGGCCGCCTGCGGGCTGCTGCCGCTCGCCGTACGGGTCGCGGGGACCCGGCTGGCCGTGCTGCGCCACCTCCCGCTCGCCGAGTACGCGGCCCGGCTGGAGGACCCGGCGGGCGCCCTGGACGAGCTGGTCGCCGGGGACGTCACCGTCCGGGCCCGGCTGGACTCCGGCTGGCGCGACCTCACCGACCAGGGCCGGCTCGCCCTGACCCGGCTCGCCGCCCTGCCGCTCGACCTGCTCTTCACCCTCCCGGAGGCCGCCGCCGCGCTGGGCCGGCCCGAACGGCTCGCCCTGCGCACCCTGGAGGCGCTCACCGACACCGGGGCGGTCACCTCCCCCACCGGCGAGGTCACCGCCCATGCCGCGCTGTACGCGCTGCCCCGGCTCACCCACCTGCACGCCCGGGAGCGGGCGCTGGAGGGCGCGCTGCCGTAGCGCACGGCGCCCCGGCTCACCCCAGCGTCAGCAGGTCCAGGACGTCCGGGCGCTCCTCCTCCAGGCCGCACAGCGCGAGCAGCACCCCCGCCGCGCCCGTGTGCAGGTCCGCCGAGAAGCGCCGCAGCCGCATCCCCGGCACCAGCAGGCCCTCCGGGCGGGCCACCAGGTGCCACTGGAGCCTGCGCACCTGCCCGAGCACGGCCTCGCGGTCCGGCGCCGGGCCCAGCCGGTCCAGCGCCAGCGTCAGCCCGACCCGCCCCCGGAACAGCCCGGGCTCCCGGATGAACCCGGGGGCGCAGACCTTCCGCACGTCCGCCAGGAAGGCCTCGCCCCCGGGCAGCTCCCCGTGCGCCAGGTACTCCCGCAGGACCAGCGCGATCCCGCTGCTGCCCCGGTCCAGGTAGGCCAGCCGCCGCCCGGCCTCCAGCACCTGCACCGACCCGTCGGGCACCCGGACGCACCGCGCGAGCGCCTGCTCCAGCGCGGTCCGCGCGGAGTCCAGCAGCCAGCGCTCGCCGGTCCGCCGGTACAGCCGCAGCTGGAGCAGCGCGATCCCGGCCTGCCCGTACAGCAGCCCGGCGGCCGCGGGCGCCTCCAGCCCGGGCACCGCCTCGCCGCGCAGCGCCGCGGCCAACTCCCGTGCGTCGTCCAGCGCGCGGGCCAGCTCGCCGGGGCTGTCCAGGGCGTCCGCCAGTCGCAGCCGGGCCAGCGCGGCGCCGGCCCGGCCGCCGAACAGGCCCGCCTCGCGCGCCGGGTGGGCGGTGCGGGCGCGCTCGGCCAGCTCCTCGGCCGCCTCCGGCCGGCCGATCCGGGCCAGCGCCAGTGCGGTGCCGAGCGGCCCCTCGTACAGCCCGCCGGCGCCCGGGCGCGTCGCCCGCCGGCGCACCGCCGCGACCAGCCAGTCCGCGTACTCCCCCGGCCAGTCGGCGCCGGCCCGGTGCAGCGCGTACAGCACCCCGGCCGCGCCGTGCGACACGCCCGTACCGCCGTCGGCGAAGCCCGCCACGTCCCCCGGGAAGAGCCGGTCCGGGCGGTCCGGGGTGGCCCCCGCGTGGATGCCCGCGACCAGCTCCCGGCGCGCCGGGTCCAGCGAGGGCCCCTCCAGCAGCTCCCGGCCGCGCCGCTCGCTCGCCGACTCCACCGGCGCGGACCGCGCCGACGCCACCGCTCCAGGCCGCACCGGCCCCTCCTCCGGTCCCAGTCCGAACCACTCCCGCGCCCGGCGTTCCAGCGCCGGGAGCTTGCCCGGATCGCAGTCGGCGAGCTCCAGCACCGGCATCAGCAGCATCAGCCAGGTGGCCCACAGCTGGTAGCGGTCGGCCTCGGCGCCGTCCAGGCCGGGCGGGACGTGCTGCCCCGCGGCCCCGGCGAGCGGCACCCGCCGGTCGTCCAGCCCGGCCGCGTACTCGAAGTCCACCAGCACCACCGAGCCGTCCGGCCGGAGCACCACGTTGGCCGGGTGGAGGTCCCCGAAGCGCACGCCCCGCGCGTGCAGGGCGTCCAGCGCCCGCGCCAGCCCGTCCACCACGCCGCCCACCCACCGCGCGTAGTCGGCGCGCTGCGCGGCGGTGCAGTCCTGGTGCACCAGCGGGTAGCGCCGGACGGCCTCGGTGAACAGCTGGACGCCCTCGATGTGCTCCTGCACCAGGAAGGTGTGCTCCCACACCGTGCGCACCTCGTGCAGCCGGGGCACGCACGGCAGCCCGGCCAGCCGCTCCAGCGCCCACTGCTCGCGCCGCAGCCTGGTCAGCGCGTCCGCCCCCGCGCCGTCCAGCCCGGCGTACGGGCGGGCCTCGCGCAGCACCACCCGCTCGCCGCTCCCGGGCCGCTCCGCCAGGTAGATCCCACCGGCGTTGGAGAACCGGAGCACCTCGACGATCCGGTACGGCAGGTCCCCGGCGGCCGCCTCCCGGGCGGCCAGGTGCGGGCGCAGCGCCGCCGGCGGCTCGACCCACGCGGGGAGCCGGAAGACCGGCTCGCGCCGGTCCGGCACCAGCGTGCCGGACGGGTCCCGCAGGGCCGGGACGCAGCGGCCCCGCTCGTCCCGGCACCACAGCTCGACGAAGGCCCCGTAGCGGGCGTACACCGGCGCGTCGCCGATCCGCAGGTCGGTGAGCACGTACGGCCCGGGGAAGCCCTCCAGCTCCCGCGCCAGCTCCTCGGCCAGGGCCAGGAAGCCGGCCTCCGTGGCCGGGTAGGCGGTGACGAACTTGCCGCTGCCGCCGCGGCCCGTGAACTTGCCGTTCGCCACCCGCAGCGCCGCCGGGCTGCGCAGGAACTTGAACGCCACCCGACGGGCGGTGCAGATCCGCGCGACGACGGCCAGCGTCCGCTCGGCGCCGTCCGGTACGGCCGACACGTGCAGCTTCCAGCCCTGCTCGGGCAGGGGGGCGCCGACGGGCCGCAGCGCCGTCCACAGCCCGCGCTGCTCGCGCCGCCAGCCCCGGGGCGGCTCGCCGAGGCCCAGCGGGTAGCGCTCCGCGCCGTCGCGAAGCCGTCCGGGGGTGTCGTAGTACGTCGGATCGGCGAGGCAGTACAGCTGGGTGGCGTGGGCGTCGGCCATGGCGCGCCTCCTGTTCGGGGTTCTCCGGGGGTTCCGAGGGCGTCCGGGGGTTCCGGCGCGGGGTGGGTCGGACGGCGGCGGGCCGGCCGGCGGTGGGTCAGCCGGCGGTCGGCCGGGCGGCGGTGGCCCGCACGGCGGGGCCGGGCACCGGCCCGCGCCGGACCGGCGGCGCCCAGGTCACCACCGCCGCGCAGAGCCCGACGGCCAACGCCAGCACGGCGAAGGTCCGGGTGCCGCCGAGCGAGCCCAGCAGGGCGCCGCCCACCAGCGGGCCGAACGGCTGGACGAGCGTGGACAGGAAGCCCGCCGCGCTCTGCACCCGGCCGAGCCGGTCGGGCGGCGCGGCGGTCAGCATCCCCGAGACGAAGCCGATGCTGGCCACCGTGGACAGGCTCATGCAGACCGCGCAAAGCAGCCCGATCACCAGCGGCGCCCGGGTCAGCACCAGCACCCCGGCGGTCAGCGCGCACGCCCAGCAGGCGAGCGCGACCAGGCTGCCGTCCCGGGCGCGGGCGCCGAGCCGGGGGGCGAGCAGCGCGCCGGCCAGGGCGCCGGCCGCGGTGCAGGAGACGACGGTGCCGGCGCCGAGGCCGGAGCGGCCGCCGTCGGAGGCGACGGCCAGGGTGGCGAACATCAGCGCGCTGAACGCGAAGTTCATCCCGAGACCGAAGATCAGCAGCAGGGTGCGCAGGTAGGGCTGGTGCCACAGGAAGGACAGCCCCGCGGTCAGCTCGGCCCGGCTGAACACCGGTCCGCGCGTCGCGGCGGGCCGCGAGCGGGTCCGGATCAGCGCCACGCACACCGTGGACAGCAGCAGCCCGACGCCCTCGGCGACGAACGGCAGCGCCGGGTGCCAGGCGAACAGCGCCCCGCCGCCGAGCGGTCCGGCCAGCCGGGCGGCGGCGCCGCGCGCCTGCATCCGCGAGGACGCCTCGCGGGCCTGCCCGGCGGGCACCACCGCGCGCAGCAGGGCGCCGGCCGCGGGCCCGTAGACGCTGGAGACCAGCGCCCCGGCGGCGGCGACGAGGAGCACCAGCGCCAGCGGGGCGCGCCCGCGCAGCACGGCAACGACGAGGGCGGTGACCGCGAGCAGGCTGAAGACGTCGCAGATCCGCATCAGCCGGCGCCGCTCGATCCGGTCGGCGAGCACCCCGCCGGGCAGCGTGGTGAGCAGCAGCGCGCCGACCGCCACGGTGCCGACGGCGCCGGCCCGGGCCGCCGAGCCGGTCTCCCGCAGGACCAGCAACGGAAGGGCGATCGAGGCGAGTTGGGATCCGAGCGAGGCCATCAGGCCGCCGGCCCAGAGCAGCCGGAAGTCCCGGTTGCGGGTGAGCGGGGTGGGCTCCATGGCCGTCCTCCGGGGGCAGGCGGGGCGCCGTCGGGCGCGCGGGTCGGGCCGGGGCGGCCCCGTCCCGGCGGGACCGCCCCGGTGGCCTTGCGGTGGTGGCCGGCGGCCGGGGGCGGCGGTGCGGCCGCCACCCTGCGCGCGGGCCCGGTGAGGCGCTCCGGTCAGGCGGAGGTCTCGGCGCCGGCGACGTAGCTGATCAGGCTGAAGCAGTTGCCGTCGGAGGCCTCGCTCAGGACCTTCATGGCCTGGAGGTCCAGGATGTTGGCCGCGTGCGCCTCGACCTCCGGGGTCTCCTCGCCGCTCTCGCCGACGTTCTGCTGCCCGATGTTCTCGGCCATGGTCGAACTCCTCTCCATACGGGGGCTGGTGACGGATCCGACGGGCGGCTGCCCGCCGTTGCCGACCATCGTGGGGCGGGCCGGCTGCGCACGGCTTCGGGGCCGGTCGGGAACCGGTATGGCCGCAGGTCGGGGCGGTGCCGGCGGCCCGCGCGGGGCGGTTCCACGCCCCCGGCGGGGCCCCGCACCCCGCCTCGCCTGCGGCCATACCGCCCGCCAGGCGCTCCCGAACCGGGCCCGAAGCCGGGCCCGCGACGCTGGGGCCCGGCCCCGGGCCGCGACGCCCGCGCCCCCGTGGCGCCGCTGCGCCGTACCCGCCCCGCACCCCCTGCACGCCAGTACGCCCGCACACCCCGCACACCCCGCACAGCGAAGGACGACCGAAGGACGGCCCCCATGCCCTGCCCACTCTGCGCCCAACTCGTCGGCACCAACGACCAGTTCTGCCCCTCCTGCGGAACCGCCCGAGGCGCCGCCCTCGACCTGGCCGGCGAGGAGCGCAAGCTGGTCACGGTGGTCTTCTGCGACCTGGTCGACTCCACCGCGCTGTCCGGCGCGCTCGACCCGGAGACCCTGCGCGAGGTGATCCTGCGCTACTTCGAGCGGATGCACCGCCGCATCGAGGCGCACGGCGGCACCCTGGAGAAGTTCATCGGGGACGCCGTGATGGCCGTCTTCGGCGTCCCGGTGGTCCGCGAGGACGACGCCCACCGGGCGCTGGCCGCCGCGCTCGCCATGCTGGAGGACCTGGAGGACCTCAACACCGAGCTGGACGCCACCCTCGGGGTCCGCCTGGACGTCCGGATCGGCGTCAACACCGGCCAGGTCGTGGCGGGTTCGGACGCCTCCGCGCGCCAGGCGCTGATCTCCGGCGAGACGGTGAACATCGCCGCCCGGCTCCAGACCCAGGCCGCCCCGGGCCAGGTGCTGATCGGCCCGCAGACGCTGCGCGCGGCGGGCCCGGCCGCCCAGGTGGACGAGGTCGGCCCGCTGCGCCTCAAGGGCAAGGCCGAGCCGGTCACCGCCTACCGCCTGGTCGGCCTGGACGAGGACGACCCGGAGCTGCTGCGCCGCTTCGACGTGCCGCTGGTCGGCCGTGAGCGCGAACTGGCCCAGCTGGACGCCGCACTGGCACGGGTGGCGGGCGGCCAGGGGGCCGAACTGCTGCTGGTGGCCGGCGAGGCGGGCATCGGCAAGACCCGGCTGGTACGCGACTGGCGCGAGCGCGTCGGCCGGCGCACCGCGCGCTGCGGCACCGCCCGCTGCCGCAGCTTCGGCGAGCAGGGCGTGCTGGCGCCGCTCGCCGAGGCGGTCCGGACGCTGCTGGACGAGCCCGCGGGCGCCGCCCCCGCCGAGGCGCTGGCCCGGCTGGACGAGGCGACGGCGCCGGGCCTGGGCACCGGCCGCTCGCTGGAGCTGCTGGCGGCGATCCTGCGGGGCCGCACCGTCGAGCGCCCGGCCGTCCTGGTCCTGGACGACTGCCAGTGGGCCGGCCCGGCGCTGCTGGACGCCGCCGGGCGGCTGGCCGCCGAGCTCGGCGCGGCGCCCGTGCTGCTGCTCTGCCTGACCCGCCCCGAGCTCCCGGCCGCCCGCCCGGAGCTGCCGGCGCTGCCGGTCGGCGGCCTGTCCTGGGACGAGTCCGCGCTGCTGGCCGCCCAGTTGACCGAGCTGAGCGCCCACCAGGACGCGGTGCCCACCCGGCTGCTGGAGCGCGCCGAGGGCAACCCGCTGCACCTGGAGGAGCTGCTCGCCGCCCTCACCGAGACCGAGGGCCCCGCGCCGTCCGACGAACTCCCGCCCACCGGACGGGCGTTGCTCAGCGCCCAGATCGACGGGCTGGAGCGCGACGAGCGCGCCACACTGGACCTCGCCGCCATCCTCGGCCGCGCCTTCACCGCCGCCGAACTCGCCGAACTCGCCCACGGCGGCAGCGACCGGGACGCCTTCGCCGATCCCGAGGACGACGTCTTCACCGGCCCGATCGACGGCCTGCCCGCCGGCCCCGCCGCCGGCGCCGACGACACCACCCCGCCGCGGCTGCACGCCGCGCTGGCCCGGCTGGCCGAGCTGCGGCTGGTCGAACCGACCGGCACCGGCTACCGGTTCAGCAGCGGGCTGGTCCAGGAGTCGGTCTACCAGTCGATGTCCAAGCGGGCCCGCGCCGAGCGCCACGAGCGCGCCGCCGACCTGCCGGCCGTCCGCGCCACCGGGGCCGCCGCCGTCGGCGGCCACCTGGAGCGCGCCCACCGCTACCGGCTCGAACTCGGCCTGCTGGACACCTGCACCGACGTCCTGCGCACCCGCGCGGCCGCCGCCCTCGGCACCGCCGGGGCCGGTGCGCTGGCCCGCGCCGACCTGCCGGCCGCCACCGACCTGCTGGAGCGCGCCGTGCGGCTGCACTACCCGGGCGAGCGCGCCGCCGGCCCCGCGCTGCGCCGCCTCGGCGAGGCCCGGCTGGCGCTCGGCCGCGCCGACGAGGCGCTGCCCGTCCTCGCCCAGGTGCGGGACGCCGCCGCCGACCCGCTGGACGCCGCGCACGCCCGGCTGCTGCTGGCCTCCCGCGGGCTGCCGCCCGGCCCGGACCAGCCCGCCGCGACGGCCCGCGCCGTGCTGCCGCTGTTCACCGACGCCGGGGACGACCTCGGCCGGGCCCGGGCCGGGCTGCGGCTCGCCGAGGAGCACCTGCTGGCCGGCCGGCACGCCGAGGCCGAGCGGCTGCTGGACCTGGCCCTCGACCAGGCCGCCCGCACCGAGGCGGAGCTGGACCGGGCCGCCGTGCTGGCCGCGCTGGCCGCCTCGCTGCTGGCCGGCCCCGAGCCCGTCCCGAACGCGACCTTCCGGCTGCGCGCCCTGCTCGCCGAGCACGGCAGCGGCCTGCGGACCGTCCGGGTCGCGCTGAACGGCCCGCTGGCCGTCCTGCTGGCGCTGCGCGACCGCCCGGAGGAGGCCGAGCTGCTGCTCGCCGAGGCCAACGGGCTGGCCGGGGAGCTGTCGCTGGCCGAGGCGATGGTCGCGCTGCCCGCACTGACCGCCCAGGCGGCGGCCGCGCTGGGGCAGAGCGGCCAGGCGCTGGACCTGCTCGCCGACGCCGCCGGCATCGCCCGCCACCAGGGCAGCCCCGCCCCGCTGCCGCGGCTGGCCCTGACCACCGCCAGGGTGCTGCTGGACACCGACCGCCCCGCCGAGGCGGCCCGGCACCTGGACGGCGCGGACGCCGTCGCCGCGCTGCCGCCGGTGCTGGCGATCGAGCTGGACGCGCTGCGCGGCCGGCTCGCCGCCGCCCGGGGCGAGGCCGCGCCGGCCCTGGACCTGACCGCCGCCGCGCTGGCCGCCGCCGAGGCCACCGAGTCGCTGCTGCTCCAGGCGCTGACCGCGCTCGACCGGGCGCACGCCCTGCTGCTGCTCGACCGCCCCGCCGAGGCCGCGGTGGCCGCCGCCACCGCCCGGGACCGGTTCGCCGCCAAGGGCCACCTGCCGGGCGTGCGCCGCGCCGAGCGGCTCGGCGGCGCCCGGTGACCGGCCCGGCCGGCCTCACCTGGAGCCTGCGCGACCGCACCCCGGCCGACCTCCCGGTGCTCGCCGACGCCGTCGGGCCCGAGGGCGACGCCGCCGGGGGCGCGGGCACCGGCAAGGGCGTGCGGGTCTGCGTGGTCGACTCCGGCGTCGAGCCCGACCACCCGCTGGTCGGGCCGCTGCAGGGCTCCTGGGCGGTGGTCAAGGACCCGGTGACCCGGGAGCTGACCGTCCGCCCCGACACGACCGGCGACACCTGCGGGCACGGCACCGCCTGCGCGGGCATCATCCGCCGCACCGCCCCGGACTGCGAGCTCTACAGCGTCCGGGTCCTCGGCGAGCGCTTCACCGGCACCGGCGACATGCTGATCGCCGGGCTCCGCTGGGCCGTCGGGCAGGGCTTCGACGTCGTGAACCTCAGCCTCTCCACCACCCGGACCCGCTTCCTGGAGCAGCTGCACGCGATCGCCGACGACGCCTTCTTCGCCCGCACCGCGATCGTCGCCTCCGCCCACAACACCCGGGTGGAGAGCTACCCCTGGCGGTTCTCCTCGGTCATCTCGGTGGGCAGCCACCAGGAGGACGACCCGGAGCTGCACCTGTACAACCCGGCGCCGCCGGTGGAGTTCTTCGCCCCCGGCCAGAACGTCCGGGTGCCCTGGCTCGGCGGCACCACCATCCGCACCACCGGCAACAGCTTCGCGACCCCGTACGTGGCCGGGCTCTGCGCCCGCGTCCTGTCCCGGCGGCCCCGGCTGACCACCTTCCAGCTGAAGGAGGCGCTCTACCTCGCCGCGGCCAACGTGCGGGTCCCTTCCACCCCCACCCCGGAGGCGCCCGATGACCCTCAGCACTGACCCCGCCGTCGACCCGCTGGCCCGCGAGCTGCTCCAGTCCGTGGTGGACGTGGCCCGGGCGATCTTCGGCGCGCAGGCCGGCTCGGTGTGCCTGCTCGACGAGGCGGCCGGGGAGCTGGTCTTCCAGGCCGTCTCCGGGCGGGGCGAGGAGTCGCTGGTGGGCCGCCGCTTCCCGGCGGGCCGGGGCATCGCCGGCTGGGTGGCCGCCTCGGGCGAGCCGATGGTGGTGGACGACCTGGGCGCCAACCGCACCTTCGACCGGGACTTCGCCGAGTCCACCGCGTACGTCCCGACCGCCCTGATGGCCGCCCCGCTGACCCACGGCAGCCGGGTGCTCGGCGTGCTGGAGGTGCTGGACCCGGCCCCGCAGGCCCGCGCCAGCCTGCCCGAGCTGGACCTGCTGGCCATGTTCGCCCGCCAGGCGGCCGCCGCCCTGCGGGTGATCGCCGAACGCTCCCCCGCCCCGGAGCCCGCCCCCGACCGCACCGCCGCCCTCGGCCTGCTGGCGGACCTGGAGGAGCTGCTGCGGCGTCAGCCCTGACCGGGCGCCAGACGGGCGAGCTGCCCGCGCTCCAGCGCCGCGTACACCGTGCCGTCCGGGGCGACGGCGATGCCGTGCGGCTCGGCGCCCTCCCCCGGGAGGCGGTGGCCGTCCGGCCGTCCGCCCGGGGCGAGCACCCCGATCCGGCCGGCGCCCCACTCGGTGAACCAGAGCCGGCCGTCCGGCCCGGCCGCGACGGCGTGCGGCCGGGCCGAGCGGTCGGCCAGCGGGTACTCCGTCACCTCGCCGTCCACCGTGATCCGCCCGACCAGGCCGCCGCCGATGCCGACGTACCACAGGGCGCCGTCGCGCCCGGCGGTGATGCCGACCGGCGCGGTGCCCGCGGTGGGCAGCCGGTGGACGGCCACCTCGCCGTCGACGGCGACCCGCGCCACCGCGTCCGCCCGGTTGAGGGTGCACCACAGCGCGCCGTCCGGCCCGGCGGCGATCAGTGAGGGGAAGGCCCCGGCCGCCGGCAGCCGGTACTCCGTCACCTCGCCGTCCACGGTGATCCGCCCGACCCGGTCGGCGTTCGGCTCGGTGAACCAGAGCGCGCCGTCCGGCCCGGCGGCGATCCCGTACGGCCCGGGCTCGCGGCCCGGCAGCGCGAAGGACGTCGCCGTCCCGTCCGGGGCGATCCGCCCGATCCGGTGGTCCCGCATACGGGTGAACCAGAGCGCGCCGTCCGGGCCTGCGGTGATCACCGCGGGCCCGCACCCCGGCGCGCCGAGCCCGTACCGCCGCACCGCCCCGTCCGGCCCCAGCCGGCCGACCTCCCCACTGTGCACCAGCGTGAACCACACGGCGCCGTCGGCCCCCACGGCCACCCCGTACGGGCCGGCCCCCGCCCCGGCCACCTCGATCAGTTCCATGCGCCCCCTCGACTCTCTATTGCGACTACTGTCGCTTTAGAGTCGCACACGGGTTCATGCCCCGGCAACCGGCTCCCTCGCCGCCCCGCGGTCCGGGTCCCCGCGCAGGACCGTGACCACGCCCATGGCGGCGGCGCAGACCGGGACGGCGAGCAGGGCGCCGATGATCCCCGCGATGCCGGATCCCGCCACCACCGCGACCATGATGGTGGCCGGGTGCAGCTCCACCGTCCGGCTCTGGATCACCGGCTGGAGGACGTTCCCCTCGACCAGCTGCACCGCGAGCACCACGCCGAGCGCCCACAGCGCCGTACCGAGGCCGCCGTCGGCCAGGGCCACCAGGACGGCCACCGTGCCGGACAGGAAGGCCCCGACGAACGGGATGTAGGCGCCGATGAAGACCAGCGCACCGAGGCCGGGGGCGCCCGGCACGCCCAGCGCCAGCAGGCCGACGGTGATGAAGCCCGCGTCGATCAGGGCGATCAGGGTGGTGCCGCGCATGAACCCGGCCATCGCGTCGAAGGCCCGGTCGGCGCAGGCGACCACGGTCGCCGCGCTGCGCTCCGGCAGGTAGGAGCGGATGGCGTCGCCGGTGCGGTGGCCGTCCCGCAGGAAGAAGAACACCAGGGCGAGCGAGAGCACCGCCCCGGTGATCAGCTGGGTGAGCAGGCCGAGCCCGGAGAGCACGCCGCTGGTGAGGGTGGAGACCAGCGAGTTGGTCTCGCCCTTCGCGTTGCTCAGCGCGTGCTGGATCTTCGCCCCGAACGGGCCCAGCCAGTCCGCCAGCCGCTCGCCGGCCTCCTGGAGCGAGGAGGCGATCTGCGGGGCGCTGTGCACCAGGGAGTTGACCAGCAGCGCGATCACCCCGCCGACCGCGGCGACCAGCACCGTGCAGGTCAGCCCGGCCGCCAGCCCCCGCCCGACACCCCGGCGCACCAGCCACGGCACCACCGGGTACAGCAGCGACGCCCCGAGCAGCGCCAGCACGAACGGCACCGTCGCGGCCCGCAGTTCGACCAGCGCGAAGACCACCAGCGAGGCGACGGCGATCAGCAGGATCACCGCCACCGACCAGGCCGCCGCCTGCCGCAGCCCGGGCGGCAGCATCAGGTACGGCCTGCGGTGGTCCGGCTGCCGCTGCTCGCCGGGCGCGCGCTCCACGGACACGGCCACCTCCGACCGGGGTCGTCGACGTTTCCGGACCGCCCCAGCTCAGCAGAGGTTCCGGCGCCCCGCGCGGCGGATCGGCCGGGAGCACCCGAACGAGCTACCCGGCCCCGGACCGCACGGCACCGCCGCCCGCCGGGGCCGGCCGGGCCCGCCGGCCGCCCGGGCTCACCGGCGGGCGTCCAGCACCGAGCGCAGCACGCCGACCCGGTTGGAGGTGATGGAGGCGACCCCGGTGTCGCGCAGCCTGCGCATGGTGCGCCGCAGGTCGGCCGTCCAGGTGGAGACGGCGAGCCCCTGCTCGGCCGCGGCGGCGGCGAAGTCGGCGGTGACCAGGCCGAACGGCGGGTTGAGGTAGCGCGGGCGCAGGTCCTCCAGCAGGGCGCGCCCGGGCAGCCGGGGCTGCTTCCAGGTGAGCGCGATCTCGGCGTCCGGGCTCAGTTCGCGCACCGCGAGCATGGCCGCCGCGGGGCCGCAGAAGGCGACCGCCCGCTCGGCGCCGAGCCCGGTGACCACCGACCAGGTGGCGGCGGCCGGCCGCGCGTCGTCCAGGTCGAGCAGCAGCCGGCGCCCCTCGGCGCCGGCCACCGCCTTGACCGCCTCGGCGAGGGTGGGGACGGTGTACGGGCCCTGCCGCAGCTGTGCCAGCTGCTCCTCGGTGACCCGGTCGATCGGGCGCCGGTCCCCCCAGAGCCGTTCCAGCGTGCGGTCGTGCAGCAGGACGGGCACCCCGTCCCGGGTGAGCTGGACGTCCACCTCCACGGCGTCGGCCCCGGCGGCGAGCGCCGACTCGACGGAGGGCAGGGTGTTCTCCCGGAACCGGAACGGATCCCCGCGGTGGGCGACGGCGAGCGGCTTGGCGGCGGCGGTCATCGGATCCTTCCGGCGAGCCAGGGGGTGAGGTCGCGCAGGCCGAGGTCCGCGCGGTGGCTCCGCTCCCCCGGGACGGTGACGATCAGCGTGGTGGACGGCGGGAAGGTGCGCGCCCTGACGTGCACCAGGTCGGACCAGACGGCGTTCAGGAAGCCCGGGACGCGGTCGCGGTCGACGTCGAAGGCGATGCCCTCGACGGTCACGGCGACCTCGTCGTGGGTGAACAGCCGGACGGTGACGGCGGGGCGGCCGTCGAACTCCAGCAGCGCCTCGTGCGGGACGGCGTCGTCCAGCTCACCGCCCGGGCCCTGCGGCTCGACCAGGCCGGCGAAGGTCCGGTCGCGGCCGATGTCGTGCTGGGCGCGGACGGTGCGGCCGTGCCGCCGGGCCACCGCCTCGATCGCGAGCACGGCGCTCTGGGTGGTCGGCAGGTGCGGGGGCGCCATCCGGGCATCTCCTTCGGTTCCGGGACGGGTGACGGGGGTCGTCGGGGGGCGTCAGCGCCGTTCGACCATCACGTTGGTGGACTTGATGACCGCCGTGGCGGGGGCGCCGGGCACGAGGTCCAGCTCCTCCGCCGACTCCCGGCTGATCAGCGAGACCACCCGGAACGGCCCGGCCTGGATCTCCACCTGCGCGGCCACGTCGCCGAGCACCACGTCGGTGACGATCCCCGGGAAGCGGTTGCGCGCCGAGGAGGGCCGGCCCTCCGCCTCGGCGTTCTCCGGCCGGGCCAGCTCCCGGGCGAAGGCGGCGAGCTCGGCGCCGGGGATGATCCGGTGCCCGTGCTCGTCCCGCGTGGCGGCGACCCGCCCGGCGTCCACCCAGCGCCGCATGGTGTCGGCGCTGACGCCGAGCAGCGCCGCGGCCTCGCCGATGCGGTACGGGTTGGCCGGCGCCTCGGGCTGGCCCATGGGTTCTCCTGACGGTGGTTCGAGTGGCGCGGGGCGGGTGCCCCCGCGCCATCCTGCCGTACGGGCGGTGCGGGTGGTCGCGCGAGGGCCGTCACGGCTCGCCGAAGAGGTCGCGCCGCACCGCGTCCCCGGCGGTGAGCACCGCCCCGGCGAGCACCGCGCCGCCGCCCGCCGTGCCGGCCCGCACCTCGGTGCTCAGCGGGGAGAGGCCGGCCAGCCGCCGTTCCACCCGGCCGGCCAGCTCCGGCCCGCCGGCCCGGCCGATCTCGCCGCCGAGCACCACGCAGCCCGGGTCCAGCACCACGCAGACGCTCGCCGCACCGATCGCGACGCGCTCGGCCAGCTCGTCCAGGAAGGCCCCGCCCGCCGGGCCGGCCGCGAGGGCGGCCCGGACGGCGGCCTCCGCGGCCGCGGCGTCCCCGGCCGGGTCGGCGGGCAGTCCGTGGGCGCGGGCCAGCTCGCAGACGGCGGCGCTGCCGACCAGGCCGTGGAAGCCGCCCTCGCAGCTGTCGGCGCTGGGCAGGCCGACGGTGCCGGGCACGGGCAGGAAGCAGATCTCGCCGGTGCCGCCGGAGAATCCCCGGCGCAGCCGCCCGTCCAGGACCACCGCGGCACCGACGCTGTGGCCGAGCCACAGCAGCACGAAGGTGTCGCGGTCGCGGGCGGCGCCGACCCGGTACTCGGCCCTCCCGGCGAGGTTGACCTCGTTCTCCAGGATCACCTGGGTACCGGGCAGCTCCCGCAGAGCGGCGAGGAGTTCGGCGTGCCAGGCAGGGAGCTTGCCGGTGCTCTGCAGCCGCCCGGTGGCCGGGTCGACCAGCCCGGGGGCGCCGACCGCGACGGTGTGCAGCCGCTCGACGCCGGCGCCGCGCGCGGTCTCCCGCAGGGCGGCGACGACCGCGGCGGCGGTGTCCGGCCCGCCGTCGCCCTCGACCGGCACCTCCGCCGTGCCGAGGCTGCGCCCGGCGAGGTCGGCGACGACGAGGCTGACGCCGCCGGAGCGGACGTCGAAGGCGGCGAGGTGGGCCCGGGAGGCGACCAGCGCGTAGAGCCGGGCGTTGGGGCCGCGCCGCTGCTCACCGCGCTCGCCGACGACGGCCACCAGACCGGTGCGCTGGAGGCGTTCGAGCAGGTCGGCGACGGTCGGCCGGGACAGCCCGGTGAGGTCGCGCAGCTCGGTCGCGGTGAGCGGGCCCTGTTCGAGCAGGAGGTTGAGCGCCAACCGGTCGTTGATCGCCCTGGCGGTGCTCGGCGTGGCGGCTCGCGCGGTGGTCATGGCGGCTCATCCTTCCAGATCATCCTTCCGGAGTGTTTCTATCAGGTTCCCTTCCTGATAATTTATCGACCGTCACAGGGCACTGTCGCGCCCCGCCCCGCGCGACCGGGAGGGAAACCGCATGACCGGGACCACCGCACCACCGCCGCCGGAGCCGGAGCCGTTGACGGCGCCGCGCCGGGCCCGGGCGAGCATCGCCCTGGTCTTCTGCGTGCACGGGGCCGTCGGCGGCAGCTTCGTCACCCGCATCCCCTGGCTCCAGGACCGCCTCGACCTCTCCGCCGGGCAGCTCGGCCTGGCCCTGGTGATGCCCGCCGTCGGCTCCTCCCTCGCCATGCCGCTGGCCGGCCGCTTCGTGCACCGCTACGGCGGCCGGGCCGCCGTCCGCGGGCTGCTCTCGCTCTGGTGCCTGGCCCTCGCCCTGCCCGCGCTCGCCCCCTCCCTGCCGGCGCTGTGCGCGGTGCTGCTGGTGTACGGCGCCACCGCCGGGATGGCGGACGTCGCGATGAACGCCCAGGGCGTGGAGATCGAGCAGCGGCTCGGCCGCTCGATCATGTCCGGCCTGCACGGGATGTGGAGCGCGGGCGGCCTGCTGGCCTCCGCCTTCGGCATCCTCGCCGCCCACCTGGACCTCGACGCCCGGCTCCAGCTGGCCGTCACGGCCCTGGTCCTGCTCGCCCTCGCCCAGCCGGTCTGCCGCGGCCTGCCCGACATCCGGGCGCACGAGGGCGCGCAGGAGCCGCCGCGGTTCGCGCTGCCGCCGCGCAGCTCGCTGGTGATCGGGCTGGTCGGCTTCTGCGCGGTCTTCGCCGAGGGCGCCTCGATGGACTGGAGCGGCGTCTACCTGCGCGACGTCACCGGCTCCTCGGCCACCGTCGCCGCCGCCTCGTACACCGCCTTCTCGCTCACCATGGCCGTCAGCCGGCTCGCCGGGGACGCCGCGATCCGCCGCCTCGGCGCCGTCCGCACCACCCGGGCCGGCGGCGCCGTGGCCACCGTCGGCGGCCTGCTGGTGGTCGCCGCCGACAGCCCGGCGCTGGCCATCCCCGGCTTCGCCCTCATCGGCGTCGGCATCGCGGTGATCGTCCCGCTCGCCTTCGCCGCGGCCGGCCGGATCGGCAGCAACCCCAGCCAGGCCATCGCGGGCGTCGCCACCGTCACCTACACCTCCGGCCTGATCGCCCCCGCCGTCATCGGCGCCCTCGCCCAGGCCACCTCGCTGACCGTCTCCTTCGGACTGGTCACCGCACTCGCCTGCGCGCTGCTGCTGAGCGCCGGCGCGCTGCGGCTGGCCGAACGGAACCCGGACGGCGAAAACGTGACCGCACCGTCATCGGAAAAGCCTTCCGGAAAAGATCTCTCCACGATATGATGGTGAATTCCCGAGGGAATTCCCCAGTAGAGTCCAGAACCGCCGGGCGCACCGCGTCCGGCGGTTTTCGTGCTCCGCGAGAGGAATTCCCCGTGTGCTACGACCCGGACGCCGCCCCGCCCGCGCTCGGCCCCGCCCCGTGGCCTTTGGCCGAGGCCGCGCCGCTCACCCTGACCTCGGCCGACGGCACCCGGTTCGGCGCCTTCCTGGCCCGCCCGGAAATCGCCACCGGCGCCGGCGTGCTCGTCCTGCCGGACAACAGGGGCCTCTCCCCCTTCTACCGGCAGACCGCCGCCCGGCTCGCCGAACACGGCCACCCGGCCCTCGTCCTCGACTACTACGGCCGCACCGCCGGCGCCGCCCCGGAAAAGCGGCCGAAGGAATTCGGCGAAATGCCGGGGCTGCTCCCCCACCTGCTCGCGCTCACCCCCGGCGGACTGGACGCCGACATCGCCGCCGGGCTGGAACGGCTGCGCGCCGTCGGGCCCGCCGAGGTGGTCGCGCTGGGCTTCTGCTTCGGCGGCCGGCAGGCCTTCCGCACCGCCGCCCCGCGCTTCGGCCTGGCCGGCGCGGTCGGCTACTACGGCTACCCGGACGCCATCAACGGCTCCCCGGGGCCCACCCAGCTGGCCGGGGAGCTGACCGCCCCGATCCTCGCCTTCTGGGGCGGTGCCGACGAGCACGTCCCGGCCGAGGCCGTCGAGGCGTTCGACGCGGCGCTCACCGCGGCCGGCTGCCCGCACGAGTTCGTCGGCTATCCGGGCGCACCGCACAACTTCTTCGAGCTCGGCGCGGTCGAGCACGCCGACGCGGCCCGGGACTCGTGGCACCGTCTGCTGCGGTTCCTCGCCCGGGCACGGTGACCGCCCCGGAGGTCGACCCGCTGTCCCGCCGCGTGCGCCGCCGCTGCCCCGCCCGCGGCCCTGGCCTCCGCCGCGGTGGCCCTCGCCGCCCCGCCCGCCTCCGCCGCCGACTTCGGCCCCGCGCAGATCCGCACCGGCGGGCACCCGGGCCCGGCGGACCTCCGCCTGGGGGCGGCCGACGGGCGCACCGACGACGGCGTGCCGGTCCGGATCGGGCCCAGCGACCCGCCGGCCGGCACCCCGGCACCCCGGCACCCCGCGCCGGATCGTCAACGCCCACAGCGGGCTCGTGCTCGACCCGGCCGGCCGCGTCCTCGCGCCCGGAACGCCGGTCGTCCGGCAGGTCTACGACGCCGGCGCCACCGAGTTCCGGCGCTACGACCCGCCGAAGGACCCGTACGCCTGAGCCGGCGCCCGGGCCGCCGGCCGCCGCCGGGGACGGGTTAGGCTCGGCCGGTGTCCGAGCCCGATGCCCTGCTCCTCCCGCCCGCCGTGCCGCAGGCCCCCGCCGCCGCGCCGCGCTCCCCGTGGTGGCGGTTCGCCCTGCTGGTGGCGGTGCTCGCGGCGGCGGCCGGGTCACTGCTGCTGTGGAGCCCGACCGAGCTGCTGTCGGGCGGGCTCGCGGACCGGATGCCGGGGTACTGGTTCGGCCCGCTGTTCGCCCTGGTCTACGCGGTGGGGACGCTCGCCTTCGTGCCCCGGCCCGCGCTGAACGCGGCGGCCGGCCTGCTGCTCGGCATCCAGCAGGGCGTGCTGCTGGCGGTGCTCGGCACCACGGTGGGCGCCGCGCTGGCCTTCGCGCTCGGCCGGGGCCTCGGCCGCGAGGCGCTCCGCCCGTACCTGCGCGGGAAGGTCCTCGGGGCGCTGGACCGGCGGTTCACCGAGCAGGGCTTCCGCAGCGTGCTGGTCCTGCGGCTGCTGCCCGGGATGCCGTTCCAGGCGGCGAACTACGGCGCGGCCTTCTCCGGCGTCCGCTTCCTGCCCTTCGTGCTCGCCACCGCCCTCGGCGTGGTGCCGACCACCGCGGTGTACGTCACGGCGGCGGCCAGCGCCGGCCGGCCGGGCTCGGCGGCCTTCCTGCTCTCCGCGGGGGTGATCGCCCTGCTGGTGCTGGGCAGCGTGGTCGGGCTCTGGCGGGCGGCCCGCGGCCGCCGACGGGCGGCGGCGGGCTGACCGGGGGCGGCGAACCCGCCGGGCCGACCGAGCCGCGCGCTCCGACCCGGGGTGAAATCCGCTCGCGCCCGCGCCCCGCCGGGCGCCAGGATGGCACGCATGACCGAACCGAACCCGCGGGTGGACCCGCCGATGACGGCCGACGAGGCCGCCACCCTGAACGCCTTCCTCGACTACCACCGCGGCACCCTCGCGCTCAAGTGCGAGGGCCTGACCGACGACCAGCTGCGGCGGCGCTCCGTCCCGCCGTCCAACCTCTCGCTGCTGGGCCTGGTGCGGCACATGGCGGAGGTGGAGCAGTACTGGTTCCAGTCCGTCCTGCTCGGCCGGGAGATCACCGAGGGGCACTTCTGGACCGAGGAGAACGAGGACGGCGACTTCGACGACGTCGACACCGCCGACGTCGCGGCCGACTTCGCCACCTGGCGCGCCGAGGTCGAGGGCGCCTGCCGCGCCGCCGCCGGCCTGCCGCTGGACACCGTCGGCAAGCGGCCGCGCCGCGGCCGGCCGGTGACGCTGCGCTGGATCCTCACCCACATGATCGAGGAGTACGCGCGACACAACGGCCACGCGGACCTTCTGCGCGAATTGATCGACGGTTCGACCGGCGAGTGACCAGGCGTCCGCTGCGGCGGGTGAAATCGTTTCCGCATCGTTGACAGAAGGTCAATTGTGTCGTGACGCCGACCGATAAGGTCAACGCGCGCAACCGTACGGCGCTGCGCCGCGTCAGTGGGAGTGCCCGGGTCCGCCCGGGTTTCCGGCGCGGCACGACTCGTACGGGGGTTGCGAGCGGGCACGGGACCGGTGAACAGTGCGATACTCGGACAGTTCCGACGAGTGGATGACGTGTCAAGAACGGCACGCGCCCCCGGGGGACCAGGACGGGACGAGACAGGGAGGCGCGGCATGGGAGCACTTCGCGACGAGCACCACAACGGGTGGCTGATGCCCTCGGGGAACTACCCGGCCGCGGTGTACGAGGACGAGTGGGTCGACCAGGAGACGGTTCCGGCCGTCCCCGCGCCCGCGAAGATCGTCTCCCTGCGGCCGACGGGCTTCGAGGCGGCCCGGACGGTGGGCGAGCACATCCGGGCGAGCATCCCGGTGGTCATGGACCTCACCGAGATGGAGGAGGCCGAGGCCAAGCGCATGGTCGACTTCGCCTCCGGGCTGATCTTCGGCACCCGCGGCGGCATCGAGCGGATCGCCCGGCGGGTCTTCCTGCTCACCCCGGCCGACGTCGAGGTCATGGTGATCGACCGCCCGATGGACGACACCGGCTTCTACAACCAGAGCTGAGCGGCGCCGACCGCGTCCGACCACCCCGCGCAACCGGGGACGGGAACCCGCCGTCCCCGGTTTTTTGCTGCCCGGCCACCGAAAGCTCGCGCATCATCTGAGATCTTGAACGAAAGAATGAGACGACCGCGTCTCATGTGAACTAGACTCGATGCATGGCCACCGATCGCGACACCGTCCTGGAAGCCGCCGTCGGCGTGCTCTCCCGCCGCCCGACCGCCCACCTGGACGAGATCGCGCGCGCCGCCGGCATCAGCCGCGCCACGCTGCACCGGCTCTTCCCCGGGCGCGACGCGCTGATCCGCGAGATCGGCCTGCTCGGGCTGCGGCGCTTCGCCGCCGCCCTGGACACCGCCGGGGTCGAACAGGGCGACGCCGAGGCCGCCCTGCGCCGGCTGGTGGACTCCGCCGTCCCGGACGCCATGCTCTGCGCCTTCCTGGCCGGCGAGAACCAGCTCTACGAGCACGACGACATCAACGACCTCTGGGAGGTCCAGATCGCCCGGCTGCACGCGCTCTTCCTGCGCGGCCAGCAGCAGGGCGTGTTCCGCATCGAACTGAGCGCCGCCTGGCTGAGCGAGGCCTTCTTCGACCTGGTGGCCGGCGTCGGCTGGTCCATCCAGGACGGCCGGCTCGCCCCGCGCGACGCCGCCTTCTCGCTCGCCGAGCTGTTCCTCGGCGGCGCGCTGCGCAGCGCGGACGCCGGCGCCCCCGCCGCCGTCCCCACCGCCCACCGCGCCGCCGCTCCCCCCGCCCCCAGCACCTCCGACCACAGGCCGGACACCGATACCCCATGAGCACCCTGACCGCCCGCCAGCGCTGGAGCGGCCTCGCCGTCCTCGTCCTGGCCGTGACCGTGGTCGCCCTGGACGCGACCGTCCTCTCCCTCGCCATCCCCTCCATCAGCGAGACGCTGGACCCGAGCGGCACCCAGCTGCTCTGGATCGGCGACTCCTACTCCTTCGTGCTGGCCGGACTGCTGGTCAGCATGGGCGCCCTGAGCGACCGGATCGGCCGCAAGAAGCTGCTGCTGGCCGGGTCCGCCGCCTTCGGCGCCGCCTCGCTGCTGGCCGCGTACGCGCCCGGCGCCGGCTGGCTGATCGTGGCCCGCGCGCTGCTCGGCGTGGCCGGGGCGACGATCATGCCCTCCACGCTCTCGCTGATCCGCGGCCTCTTCCCGGACGACCGGGAGCGGGCCACCGCGATCGGCATCTGGGGCGCGGCCGCCACCGCCGGCGCCGCCCTCGGGCCGGTGGTCGGCGGCTTGCTGCTGGAGCACTTCTGGTGGGGCTCGGTCTTCCTGCTGAACATCCCGGTGCTGGTCCTGCTGCTGGTGCTCGGCAGCCGGCTGCTGCCGGAGTCCAAGGACCCGTCGCCGGGCCGCTGGGACGTGCTGAGCGTGGCCCTGTCGATGGCCGGCGTGATCGGGGCGGTGTACGCGGTCAAGGAGGCCGCCGCCCACGGCGTGGACCGCTGGGACGTGCCGGCCGCCTTCGTGCTGGGCGCCGCCGCGCTGGTCCTGTTCGTCCGCCGCCAGCTGCGGCTGGAGACCCCGCTGCTCGATGTCCGGCTGTTCCGCGACCGGCGGTTCACGGCGGCCGTCTCGGCCTCGCTGATCTCCCTGGTCGGGCTGTCCGGTGTGATCTTCGTGGTCTCGCAGTACCTCCAGCTGGTCCGCGGCTTCCAGCCGCTCCAGGCCGGTCTGGCCGAGCTGCCGGCCTTCGCGGGGTCGGTGGCCGGTGGTCTGCTGACCGCCCGGATCGCCCGGCGCGTCGGCGCCCGCAGGGCGCTGACGGGCTGCCTGCTGGCGATGGGCCTGGGCGTGGGCGCGCTCGGCTGGCTGGAGCAGGACACCACCTACCTGCTGCTGGCCGCCTCCTTCCTGCTGGTCGGCACGGCCGAGGGGGTGGTCTACACGCTCGGCGCCGACCTGGTGCTGAGCGCCGCGCCCGCCGACAAGGCCGGCGCCGCCTCGGCCGTCTCGGAGACGGCGTACGAGCTGGGCACCGCGCTCGGCATCGCCCTGGTGGGCTCGGTGGTCGGCTCGATCTACGCGGGCGGGCTGTCCGTCCCGGCCGGGACGGACCCGGCGGCGGCCGCCCGGGCGGGCGAATCGCTGGGCTCGGCCGTCGAGACCGCGCACGGGCTGTCCCCGGAGCTCGCCGAGCCGCTGCTGGCGAGCGCCCGGGAGTCCTTCGTCCACGGCATGAACAGCGCCGGGCTGCTGTCCGCCGCGCTGCTGGTCGGTGCGGCGGCGATGGCCTGGCGGCTGCTGCGCGGGCTCTCCGAGCGGCGGGCCGGGGCGCCGGACGCCGTCGACGCGCCGTCGGACCAGCCGAAGGTCGAGGCGTAGCAGCGCCCGAGAACGGCCGTTTCCCGCAGGGAACGGCCGTTCTCGGCTGGGGAACGGCCCTTCTCGCCCCGCTTCCGAGAAGTACTCGGGGCGGGGGTGCCAAGGACCCTTAGGACGCCCCGAAGGGCAGCTCCAGCTCGGCCCAGACCACCTTGCCGTCCCGGGTCAGCCGGCTCCCCCAGCGCTGGGCCAGCTCGCTGACCAGGAACATCCCGCGCCCGCCCTCGTCCTGCTCGGCGAACGGGCGCAGCTGCGGGGTCTGGCCGCCGGCGTCGGCGACCTCCACGGTGAGCACCCGGTCGCGGAACAGCCGCAGCCGGCGCGGGGCGTCGGCGTGCAGCAGGGCGTTCGTCACCAGCTCGCTGACCAGCAGCTCGGCGTAGTCGGTGAGCGCGGACAGGCCCCAGGACTCCAGGGTGGCGCGGGTGAAGCGGCGGGCCCGGCCGGGCAGCCGGCCGCCGCCGGACAGCGGCAGGCTGGCGATCCGGTCGGCGGGCAGCGGCAGCACCCGGGCCATGATCATCGCGATGTCGTCCTCGGTGCCGTCGGTGACCAGCGCCCCGAGGACGGCGTCGCAGTTCTCCTCCAACGTCCGGCCGGGACCCGACAGCGTGCGGGCGAGCAGGTCGATCCCGGCGTCCAGGTCCTGGCCGCGCCGCTCGACCAGGCCGTCGGTGTAGAGCGCGAGCATGCCGCCCTCGGGGATGGTGAACTCGATCGACTCGAAGGCGACCCCGCCGACGCCCAGCGGCACCCCCGGCGGCACCTCGACCTTGCCGGCGGTGCCGTCGGGGGCGACCGTGACCGGCGGCAGGTGCCCGGCCGAGGCGACCTGGACGGTGTGCTCCAGCGGGTCGTAGACCGCGCAGATGCAGGTGGCGAACTGGCCCTCGCCGATTCCGGAGGCGGTTTCGTCCAGTCGGGTGAGCACCTGCTCGGGCGGCATGTCGAGGGTGGCGAGCGTGCGGGCGACGGTGCGCAGCTGGCCCATCGTGGCGGCGGCCCGGATGCCGTGGCCCATCACGTCGCCGACGACCAGGGCGACCCTCCCGCAGGAGAGCGGGACCACGTCGAACCAGTCGCCGCCGACCTCGCTGACCACGCTGCTGGGCAGGTACCGGTAGGCGATCTCCAGGCCCAGGGTGCGGTGCACCTCCTGCGGCAGCAGGCTGCGCTGGAGGGTGAGGGCGGTCTCCCGCTCGCGGCGGTAGAGCCGGGCGTTGTCGAGCGCCAGCGCGGTGCGGGCGACGAGTTCCTCGGCGAGGGCGACGTCGGCCGCGGTGAACGGCTCGGGGTTGCGCATCCGGATGAACTCGGAGCCGCCGAGGACCATGCCCCGGGCGGTGATCGGCACCATCAGGTACGAGTGGATGCCGGCCGCCACCCCGGGGGCCACCCGGTCCTCGCTGGCGACCAGCCCGCGCAGCGCCTCCTCGTCCACGTGGGCGCGCAGCAGCGGCTTCCCGCTGCGCAGGCACTGGACGTAGCTGCGGTCCGGGGCGTACTCGGAGGTCTCGCCGATCACGTCCACGGCGTGCGCGAGGCCGCTCTCGTAGGACTCGCCGACGGCGACGGCGCGCAGCGTGATGGTCCGGTCGGAGGGGATCGCGGTGGGCTCGGCACCGCGCAGCACCGGCTCCAGCAGGTCGACGGTGGCGAAGTCGGCGAAGCGGGGGACGACGGCCTCGATCAGCTCCTCGGCGGTGCGCTGGAGGTCGAGGGTGGTGCCGATCCGGGCGGTCGCCTCGGCGATGGTGGCGAGCCGTTCCTGGGCGCGGGCGGCGCGGGCCTCGGCCTGGAAGCGCTCGGTGACGTCGATGATCGAGGAGCAGACCCCGAAGACCCGGCCGGTGGAGTCCTCCAGCCGGAAGTAGGAGGCGGACCAGGCACGGTCCCGCTTCGGGTCGCCGGGGACCCTGCCGTGCGAGCGGGCGTCGACCACGGGTCTGCCGGTCTTCAGCACCTGGCGCATGATCTGCTCGATCTCGGCGCTGTTGATGCCGGGCAGCACCGCGGATATCCGGCGGCCGAGGTGGGCGGCGACGGGCACCCCGTTCATCCGGGCGAGTGCCTCGTTGATCCGCATGTAGCGCAGCCCGGTGTCGTAGACGGCCATGCCGATCGGCGAGCGGCCGAAGATGCCGTCGAGCACCGCGAGGTCGGCCTCGACGGCGTGCAGGGCGCGGGTGTCGGAGGCGGTGGCGAGCAGCAGCAGGGTGCCCGCCGGGCCGGCGATCGGGTAGGTGCGGAACTCCAGGTCGACCTTGTGGCCGTCGCGGTGGCGGACGGGGAAGACGCCGGACCACCCGCTGCCGCCCATGATCCGCCGGAACAGGTCGAGCACCTCGGCGCGGTCGGACTCGTCGGTGAGCAGCTGGGCGGCGTAGCTGCCGACGGCCTCCGCGGCGGAGTAGCCGAGCAGGGCCTCGGCGTCCTCGCTCCAGTGCAGGATCAGCCCGTCGCCCTGGAGCAGCGCCGTCGCGAGCGGGACGAGCCGGTGGCCCTCGGGGTGCGGGCCGTCGGGGTGCGGGCCGTCGGGGTGGACACCCTCCGGAGGGGTGCCCTCGGGACGTACCGGGGTGCCGCCCGGGGCCTGGCCGGCGGCGGTCGCGTCCCACTCGTGTCCGTGCATGATCAGGCAGCACCCCGGTTCGGCTCGTTCCCGGCCGGGTGGCCACGCGGTCCGTGCCGGCCGGGGTTCTTCTCCAGACTGCACGGACATCGGCCGCCCGGCGACCCCTTGGTCAGGGGCCTCCGGCCGCTCCGGGTGTACGGGCGTCATGGGCGTACCGGCCGCAGCGTACTCTCCAGAACGCCCGCCCACTGCCGGATCACTCCGGAACGTCGGTGGCTGTCGTCGGTGAGCAGGTTGGCCAGGCCCAGACCGCGGGCGAGGTCCAGCGTGGCCTGCACCGATTCGCGGACGCCGGGGCGGCTCTCGTCGGCGTCCAGGAACTCCACGGCGGCCCGGTGGGCCTCCCGTCCGACGTGGCCCTCCAGGGCGATGATCCGTTCGCGAAGCGCCTCCTCGGTGGCGGCGGCGGTCCACAGGTGGAGGGCGGCGCGGAACAGCGGGCCGGTGTAGAGCCGCACGATCATGTCGACCACGGCGCCGGTGCGGTCCGGTCCGGCGGCCGGCAGCTCGTCCGCGTGGGCGCGGACGGCGGCCAGCCGCTCGGCGGTGACGTGCTCGACGGCCGCGGTGAAGAGGTCCTCGCGGGTCGGGAAGTGGTGCTGGGCCGCGCCGCGGGAGACCCCGGCCCGCTCGGCGACGACGGCGACGGTGGAGCCGTTCCAGCCGAGCTCGGCCAGGCAGTCCACGGCCGCCGCGAGCAGCCGGGCCCTGGTCGCTCGGCTGCGGTCCTGCTGCGGGGTGCGGGCGGCGGGGTGGCTGGTCATGGCGGCGGGCGGTTCCTGTTCGGCTCGGGGCGCGGCGGGTCCCGGTCGGGTCGCGGCGGGACGATCCTCACAGACGCGCCCGGGGCGCCGCCCGCCGGGGCGGCCGCGGGCGGTCAGCGGGCGGCGGCGCGGTCCGCCTCGCGGGCGCGCAGTTCGCGGCGGAGGATCTTCCCGGCCGCGGACTTGGGGACGGCGTCCACGAACTCCACCGCGCGGACCTTCTTGTACGGGGCGACCTGGCGGGCGACGTAGCCGGTGACCTCCTCCGCGGTCAGCGCGCTGCCGGGGGCGCGCACCACGAAGGCCTTGGGGCACTCGGTGCCCTCGGCGTCCTGGACCCCGATCACGGCGGCGTCGGTGATCTGCGGGTGGCCGAGCAGGACGGCCTCCAGTTCGGCGGGCGCGACCTGGTAGCCCTTGTACTTGATCAGCTCCTTGACCCGGTCGACGATGTGCAGGTAGCCGCGGCCGTCCACGAAGCCGACGTCGCCGGTGTGCAGCCAGCCGTCGGCGTCCACCACGGCGGCGGTCTCGGAGGCGCGGCCGAGGTAGCCCTTCATCACCTGGGGGCCGCGGATCAGCAGCTCGCCGCGCTCGCCGGGGCCGAGGTCGTCGTCGGAGCCGTCCAGGGCGGTGATCCGCAGCTCGGTGGAGGGGACCATCCGGCCGACCGAGCCCGGCGGGGGGCCGCTCTCGCGCGGGGAGACGACGTGGGTGACCGGCGAGAGCTCGGTCATGCCGTAGCCCTGGAGCAGGTGCGGCAGGCCCAGGCGCCGGGCGCAGGCGTCGGCGAGTTCGTGGTCCAGCGGGGCGGCGGCGCACAGCAGGTACTCGACGGAGGAGAGGTCGTACCGGTCCACCACGGGGTGCCGGGCCAGCGCGAGGGCGATCGGCGGGGCCACCACCAGGGCCTGCACCCGGTACTCCTGGATGGTGCGGCAGAACTGCTCCAGGTCGAAGCGGGGCAGCACGACGACGGTGGCGCCGCAGCGCAGCGGCTGGTTGAGCAGCGCGGCCAGTCCGTAGATGTGGAAGAACGGCAGGACGGCGAGCACCCGTTCGCCCTCGGCGGGGCGGTAGAGGGCGTCGCACTGGGCGAGGTTGGTGGCGATCGAGCGGTGGGTGAGCATCACGCCCTTGGGCAGGCCGGTGGTGCCGCTGGAGTACGGCAGCACGGCGATGTCCTCGGCCGGGTCGACGGCGACCTCGGGGGCGTGGGCGGTGGTGGCCAGCAGGTCGTCGAGCGAGCGGTGGCCCTCCGCGCCGTCCAGCACGACGGTCTCGGCCAGGGGGCGGCCCTGTCCGGCGAGGAGTTCGGCGGCCGCACGGGCGGTCGGCAGGAAGGCGGAGACGGTGACGAGCCAGCGGGCCTCGCAGTCGCGCAGCTGGCGGGCCAGTTCGGCGGGGGTGGCGAGGGACGGGATCGTGGTGACGGTGGCTCCGGCCCTGGTCGCGCCGTAGTAGGCGATCGGGTAGGCGGTCGAATTGGGGCTGAAGAGGGCGACGACGTCACCGCGGCGCACACCTGTCTCGGCCAGCCCGGCGGCCATCCGCTCGACGCGGAAGGCGAGTTGGGCGTAGCTGACGGTCTCCCCGGTGACGCCGTCGATCAGGGCCGGGCGGTCGCCGTGCCCCGCTGCGGCGCCGAGCACCGCCTCGTGGATCGGCAGGTCGACCACCGGGACGTCGGGGAACTCACTGCGGAACACCAAGATGAGCCTCCACTAAGGAAGTTGACGTAGCAACAAAACGGGCGGGCAGTTCCGTGCGGGGCGCGTTCAGGAGCATACGGACAGTCAGGGGTCCGGCTCGGCCATTGCGGGGAACCCGTGCTGGTCCGTCCGTGGTGCGGGTCGCTCCCGGGGGGCGCCCGGCGGGGCGGCGCGCACCCCTTTCCCGCGCCCCCTTCGGCATCCGCCCGGCGTCCGCCCGGCATCCGTCCGGCGTCCGTCCGGCGTCCGTCCGGCGTCCGTCGGCCGCTCGTCCACGAACCGGCGGCGGTGGTGTTCGCGCGGCTGTTCGCCACGCGGTGGCTCAGTACGACCTGGGCAGTCCGAGGGTGTGCTGGGCCACGTAGTTGAGCACCATCTCCCGGCTGACCGGGGCGACCCGGCCGACCCGGGTGGCGGCCAGCAGCGCGCCCAGCCCGTACTCCTGGGTCAGGCCGTTGCCGCCGAGGGTCTGCACCGCCTGGTCGACGGTCCGGGCGGCGGCCTCCCCGGCCGCGTACTTGGCCATGTTGGCGGCCTCCCCGGCGGCGAGGTCCTCACCCGCGTCGTAGAGCAGCCCGGCCTTCTGGGTCATCAGCCGGGCCAGCTCGACCTCCACCGCGCACCGCGCGAGCGGGTGGGCCAGGCCCTGGTGGGCGCCGATCGGGGTGGACCAGACGGTGCGGGTCCGCGCGTACTCGACGGCCTTGCCGAGGGCCTGGCGGGCGAGGCCGAGCGAGAAGGCGGCGGTCAGGATCCGCTCCGGGTTGAGGCCGGCGAACAGCTGGAGCAGGCCCGCGTCCTCGTCGCCCACCAGCGCGTCGGCGGGCAGCCGGACGTCGTCCAGGAAGACCTGGAACTGCTTCTCCGGGGCGACGAGCTCCATCGGGATCGCCCGGTACTCGAAGCCCGGGGTTTCGCGCGGGACGACGAACAGGCAGGGCTTCAGCCGGCCGGTGCGCCCCCCGCCGGCGTCCGCGGCCTCGGTGCGGGCCACGAACAGCACCGCGTCGGAGTGGTCGATGCCGGAGACGAAGACCTTGCGGCCGGTCAGCAGCCAGTCGGCGCCGTCCCGGCGGGCGACGGTGGAGATCCGGTGCGAGTTCGAGCCGGCGTCCGGTTCGGTGATGCCGAAGGCCATCCTGCGGCTGCCGTCGGACAGGCCGGGCAGCCAGCGCCGCTTCTGCTCCTCGGTGCCGTAGCGGGCGATCACGGTGCCGCAGATCGCCGGGGAGACGATGAGCATCAGCAGCGGGCAGCCGGCCGCGCCGAGCTCCTCCAGGACGATGGCGAGGTCGGTGATGCCGCCGCCTCCGCCGCCGTACTCGGCGGGCAAGTTGACGCCGAGGTAGCCGGCCTTGCCCGCGTCCGCCCACAGTTCGTCGGCGGGCTCGCCGGCCCGGGCCCTGGCGAGGTAGTAGGCGGAGCCGTAGCGGCGGCCGAGGTCACCGACGGCCCGGCGCAGGGCCTGCCGTTCGGGGGTCTCCAGGAGCTGACTGCCGATGGTGGACATGCGGGTCCTTCCTCAGGCTTCGGGGCCGGGCGGGTCGCGGACGGGGACGGGAGGGCGGCTCAGGCCTCGGCGGGCCGGACGACCGCCAGCAGGGCGCCGGTGTCGACCTGCCGGCCGGGGGCCGTGCGCAGCTCGACGAGGGTGCCGTCGGCCGGGGCGGCGACGCGGTGCTCCATCTTCATCGCCTCCAGCACCAGCAGCGGGCGGCCCGCGGTGACGGCGTCCCCGACGGCGGCGAGGACCCGGACGACGGTGCCGGGCATCGGCGCGAGCAGCGCGCCGGGGTCGGCGCGGACGGCGGGGTCGGGGAAGCGCGGCAGGGCGGTGAGCGCGGTGGAGCCGGCCGGGGTGTCGACGTGCACGCGCTCGCCGTACCGGGCGACCAGGTAGGTGCGGCGCAGGCCGCCCTCGGAGAGCACCACCCGGCCCGGCGCGGCCTCGACCAGCTCGACGTCCGGGTGGTCCTCGGCCGCCAGGCCGGTGCGGGTGAGCCGGTAGCGCACGGCCTGCTCGGTGCCGTCCTCGGCCCGGTAGCGCTTGAGCTGCGGCTGGGAGGGCAGGTTGCGCCAGCCGGAGGGCAGGGCGCCGCGGCGGCCGGCGGCGTCGGCGAGGGCGGCGGCCAGCGCGGCGCGCCCGGCGACCTCGCCGTCCGGGGCGGTGAGGTCGGCCGTGTGCTCGGCCAGGAAGCCGGTGTGCAGCTGCGCGGCCAGGAAGGCCGGGTGGCGCAGCGCACGGACCAGCAGCTCGCGGTTGGTGGCCGGGCCGTGGACGCGGGCGCGGGCGAGCGCGTCGGCGAGCCGGCGGGCGGCGGCCGGGCGGGTGGGCGCCCAGGCGGTCACCTTGGCGAGCATCGCGTCGTAGTGCGGGGTGATCTCGTCACCGGCCTCCACCCCGGAGTCCAGCCGCAGCCCGGTGCCGGTGAACTCCTGGTACGGGACGGTGAGTTCGAGCCGGTGCAGAGTGCCGGTGGCGGGCTGCCAGTCCCGGGCCGGGTCCTCGGCGTAGAGCCGGGCCTCGATGGCGTGGCCGCGCGGGGCCGGGGGCTCGGGCGGCAGCCGGACGCCCTCGGCGACGGCGAGTTGCAGGGCCACCAGGTCCAGGCCGGTGACGGCCTCGGTGACGGGGTGCTCGACCTGGAGGCGGGTGTTCATCTCCAGGAAGAAGAACCGGCCGTCCTCGGCGAGCAGGAACTCGGCGGTGCCGGCGCCCCGGTAGCCGATCGCCGTGGCCGTGGCGCGGGCCGCCGCGTGCAGGGCGGTGCGGACTTCCTGCGGCAGGCCGGGGGCCGGGGCCTCCTCGATCACCTTCTGGTGCCGCCGCTGGAGCGAGCAGTCGCGGTCGCCGACCGCCCAGACGGTGCCGTGGGCGTCGGCCAGCAGCTGGAGCTCGACGTGCCGCCCGGCGGGCAGGTAGCGCTCGCAGAACACCTCGTCGGAGCCGAAGGCCTTGGCCGCCTCGGCGCGGGCGGCCGCCAGCTCGCCGGGGAGGTCGGCCAGGGCGCGGACGACCCTCATGCCGCGCCCGCCGCCGCCCGCCGCGGCCTTGACCAGCAGCGGCAGGTCGGCCTCGGCGGGCTCGGTGAGCGCGTCCAGCACCGGCACCCCGGCCTCGGCCATCAGGCGCTTGGCGGCGGTCTTGGAGCCCATCGCGGCGATCGCGGACGGCGGCGGGCCGATCCAGAGCAGTCCGGCGTCCAGCACGGCCCGCGCGAAGTCGGCGTTCTCGGACAGGAAGCCGTACCCGGGGTGGACGGCGTCGGCCCCGGCGGCGAGCGCGGCCCGGACGAGCAGGTCGGCGCGCAGGTAGGTGTCGGCGGGCGCGGCGCCGGGCAGCCGGACGGCGGCGTCGGCCTCGCGCACGTGCGGGGCGGCGGCGTCCGGGTCGGAGTGGACGGCGGTGGTCGCGATGCCGAGCTCCCGGCAGGTGCGGAAGACCCGGCGGGCGATCTCGCCGCGGTTGGCGACCAGCAGGTTGGTGATCATCCGTTCCCTCACAGTCGGAAGACTCCGTATCCGCGCGCGCCCCGGACCGGCGCGTTGTGGATCGCGGACAGGCACAGGCCGAGCACCGTACGGGTGTCGCGCGGGTCGATGACGCCGTCGTCGTAGAGCCGTCCGGACAGGAACACCGGCAGCGACTCGGCCTCGATCTGCTGCTCGACCATCGCCCGGACCGCCGCGTCCGCCTCCTCGTCGTACGGCTTCCCCTTCGCCGCGGCGGACTGCCGGGCGACGATCGACAGCACCCCGGCGAGCTGCTGGGGGCCCATCACCGCGGACTTGGCGCTCGGCCAGGAGAACAGGAAGCGCGGCTCGTACGCCCGGCCGCACATGCCGTAGTGGCCGGCGCCGTAGGAGGCGCCCATCAGCACGGACAGGTGCGGGACGGTGGAGTTGGCGACGGCGTTGATCATCATCGCGCCGTGCTTGATGATGCCGCCCTGCTCGTAGTCCCTGCCGACCATGTAGCCGGTGGTGTTGTGCAGGAACAGCAGCGGGGTGTTCCGCTGGTTCGCCAGCTGGATGAACTGGGCGGCCTTCTGGGACTCCTGGCTGAACAGCACGCCCTGGGCGTTGGCCAGCACACCGACCGGGTAGCCGTGCAGCCGGGCCCAGCCGGTGGCCAGGCTGGTGCCGTAGAGCGGCTTGAACTCGTCGAAGTCGGAGCCGTCGACGATCCGGGCGATCACCTCGCGCGGGTCGAACGGGACCTTGAGGTCGCCCGGGACGATGCCGAGCAGCTCCTCCTCGTCGTACCGGGGCGGCTCGGCCGAGCGGTCCGGCTCGGGGCCGGGCTTGCGGTGGTCGAGCCGGGCGACGATCCGGCGGGCGGTGCGCAGCGCGTCCGGTTCGTCCGCGGCGACGTGGTCGGCCAGGCCGGAGACCCGGGCGTGCATGTCGGCGCCGCCCAGCGACTCGTCGTCGGACTCCTCGCCGGTGGCCATCCGCACCAGCGGCGGGCCGCCGAGGAAGACCTTGGCGCGCTCCCTGACCAGCACGGTGTGGTCGGACATGCCGGGCACGTAGGCGCCGCCGGCCGTCGAGTTGCCGAACACCACGGCCACGGTGGGGATCCCGGCGGCGGAGAGCCGGGTGAGGTCGCGGAACAGGGCGCCGCCGGGGATGAAGATCTCCTTCTGGCTGGGCAGGTCGGCGCCGCCGGACTCGACCAGGTTGACCAGCGGGAGGCGGTTGGCCAGCGCGATCTCGTGGGCCCGCAGGGCCTTGCGCAGCGTCCAGGGGTTGCTGGCGCCGCCGCGCACCGTCGGGTCGTTGGCGGTGATCACGCACTCGACGCCCTCGACCACCCCGATGCCGGTGACCAGCGCCGCGCCCACCGGGTACTCGCTGCCCCAGGCGGCCAGCGGGGACAGCTCCAGGAACGGGGAGTCCGGGTCGAGCAGCAGCTCGATCCGCTCGCGGGCCGGCAGCTTGCCGCGCCTGCGGTGGCGCTCCACGTACGCCGGCCCGCCGCCGGCCAGCGCCTTGGCGTGCTCGGCGTCGAGCTCGGCGAGCTTGGCGGCCATCGCCGCGCGGCGCTCGGCGTACTCGGGCCCGGCCGGGTCGACGCGGGTGGTCAGGACGGTCACAGCAGGGCCTCCGGGATGTCGAGGTGGCGGGAGCGCAGCCACTCCCCGAGGGCCTTGGCCTGCGGGTCGAAGCGGTGCCGGGCGGCGACGCCCTCGCCGAGCAGGCCGGTGAGGGTGAAGTTCACCGCGCGCAGGTTCGGCAGCAGGTGCCGGGTGACGGGCAACCCGGCGGCCTCGGGCAGGAGTTCGCGCAGCTTCTCGACGGTGAGGACGTGCGCCAGCCAGCGCCAGCCGTCCGCCGAGCGGGCCCAGACGCCGAGGTTGGCGTCCCCGCCCTTGTCGCCGCTGCGGGCGCCGGCCACCGCGCCGAGCGGGGCGCGCCGGGTGGGGCCGGGCGGCAGCGGGTCGGGCAGGGAAGGGTCGGGCAGTGGGGGGTAGGGCTGTGGAGGGCAGGGCTGTTCGGCCTCCGGCGGGCCGGCCGGGGCGGTGACGGGCGCCGGCGGGATGGCGATCCGGCGGCCGTCCGGCAGGACGGCGGTGTGCTCGACGGCCTTCGGGTCGACGTACACGGCGCTGAACACCCCGTACGGCGCGCCCGGTCCGGGCGGGGCGGTCAGGTGGAAGCCCGGGTAGCCGGACAGGCCCGACTCGACGGCCGCCCTGCCGAGTTCACGGCCGACCTTCGCCGGGTCCCGGTCCCGTGCGGTCAGCCGGAGCAGCGCGGAGGCGGTCTCCTCGGTCGGGGCGTCCGGGTGGTCGGTGCGCACCAGCGTCCAGCGCAACTCGGCGGGGCGGGCGCCGGGCGGCAGGGAGTCGGCGAACTGCCGCCGCACCAGGGCGGCCTTGGCCTCGACGTCCAGCCCGGTGAGGACGAAGACCACCTCGTTGAGGTGGCCGCCGAGCCGGTTGAGGCCCGCCTTCAGGGTCGGCGGCGGGGCCTCGCCGCGCACCCCGTCGATCCGGACCCGGTCCGGGCCCACCTCGGTGAGCCGTACGGTGTCCAGCCGGGCCGTGACGTCCGGGCCGAGGTAGCGCGGTCCGCCGGTCTCGTACAGGAGTTGGGCGGTGACGGTGCCGGTGGTGACGGCACCGCCGGTGCCCGGGTGCTTGGTGACCACGCTGGAGCCGTCGGCGCGCAGCTCGGCGAGCGGGAAGCCGGGGCGGGTCACGTCGTGCTCGCGGAAGAAGGCGTAGTTGCCGCCGGTCGCCTGGGCGCCGCACTCCAGGACGTGCCCGGCCACCACGGCGCCGGCCAGGGCGTCCAGGTCCCGCGGGGTCCAGCCGAAGCGGGCGATCCCGGGCCCGACGACCAGCGCCGCGTCCGTCACCCGCCCGGTCACCACCACGTCCGCGCCGGCGGTCAGACAGGCCGCGACGCCGAACCCGCCGAGGTAGGCGTTGGCAGCCAACAGGCCCTCCGGCAGGCCGAGTTCGGCCCGGCGCGGGAGCAGGTCGTCGCCCTCCACATGGGCCACCGCCGCCTCGACGCCGAGCCGCCGGGCCAGCACGCGCAGCTCCTCGGCGAGCCGGGCCGGGTTGAGGCCGCCCGCATTGACCACGATCTTCACGTCGCGCTCGCGGGCCAGGGCGAGGCACTCCTCCATCTGGCGCAGGAAGGTCCGGGCGTAGCCGAGCGACGGGTCCTTCAGCCGGTCCCGGGCGAGGATCAGCATGGTCAGTTCGGCCAGGTAGTCCCCGGTGAGCACGTCCAACGGCCCGCCGGTGAGCATCTCCCGCACCGCGGCGAAGCGGTCCCCGTAGAACCCCGACGCGTTGCCGATCCGCAGTACCCCGCCGTCGCGCACCAAAGCGCCTCCCCTGCCGGTGAGTTGGCCCCGCCCTCGATCGGGCGCCGCCGCCAGCAGCGTGGCACCGGCCGGAGAAAAAAGCAATCACGCTTGCTTGTTTTCAGGCCACCCGGCCGGGCCGGTGCTGCCTCCGGGAGCGGCCGGGGGGCCGGGGCGGCCGGTTGCCTGCTCGTTGCCTGCGCAGCGGCAAGTAGGGGGCGCCCGGGGAGGTGTGGGGGTGGGCGCCGTTGCCGCGCAGTCGGCGGTTCCGAAAGGATGCGCGACCATGACTACGCGTGTGAACCTCCTCTCGCGGCGGCTGATCGCCCCGCTGCGGTGGGCCGCCCTGCTGTCGCTGCTGGTGTCGGTCGGGGTGTTCTTCGCCGGCGCCGGTACGGCCCAGGCCGCCCCCGCCTGCGGGGCGCTCTCCACCGGCGCGGCGGCCCAGGCCGACGCCGCCGTCCGCGCCGCCTGCGGGCTGATCGGCACCCCGTACTCGTGGGGCGGCGGCCACGGCTCGCAGCCCGGCCCGACGTACGGCCTCTGCGACCCGGCCAACGGCGCTCCCGACGACTGCCACGTCCGCGGCCTGGACTGCTCCGGCATGGTCCGCTACGCCTACGACCTGGCCGTCGGCGAGGACGTCGTCAACGGCACCACCCGCACCCAGTGGCCGACCTCCCGGGCCGTCGCCCGCTACTACCGGGCGGACGGCACCGCGCCGCTGCTCCCCGGTGACCTGGTGTTCTTCGGCAGCACCGCCTCCACCATCCACCACGTCGCGATGTACCTCGGGCAGGGCTGGATCGTCGAGGCCCCCTACTCCGGCGGCTACGTCCAGGTCGCGGCCCTCTCCTCGCACGGCGACTACTACGGCGCCATCCGGCTGTACGGCCCCGGCGGCGGCTCCACCACGCCTCCCCCCACCACTCCCCCGTCCACCGGCGGCCGGTACTGGGTGGACACCAACGCCGACGCCCCGGTCTACGGCTCGCCGACCTCGACCACCGGCACCGGCACGCTGTACCAGGGCACCAACTACGTGTACTGCAAGGCCTGGGGCCGCGAGGTCTCCAACGGCGGCAGCTACAACCACTGGTGGCTGAAGACCGACCCGGACGTCGGCCCCGGCGGCCAGTGGGTGTCCGCCTGGTACCTGGCCCGCTGGGGCAACGACGTCGCCAAGGACAACAGCGGCACGACCATCCCCACCTGCGCGGGCGGCGGCGCCCCGCCCGCCTCCGGCACGTACTGGGTGGACACCTTCGCGGCCGCGAGCGTCTACCCCTCGCCGACCTCCACCAACGCCACCGGCACGCTGAACCAGGGCACCAACTACGTGTACTGCAAGGCCTGGGGCCGCGAGGTCTCCAACGGCGGCAGCTACAACCACTGGTGGCTGAAGACCGACTCCGACGGCGGCCCGGCGGGGCAGTGGGTGTCCGCGTTCTACCTGGCCCGCTGGGGCAACGACACGGCCAAGGACAACAGCGGTACGACCATCCCCGACTGCTAGGGAAGGACCCGCCGGGGGCCCGCGGCGGCCGCCGGGGAGGCGAACGACCGTGCCGGTCGACCGCCGCTCCCGGCGGCCCCGGGGACCACCGACGGGCCGAACCGATCAGTTTTCGAGAAGCGCCCCACCCGGGTGCGCGCCTAGCGTTGCGGTCATGAGCGACATCACCATTCACTGGACCTTCCTCCCGCACACCGACCCCGAGGCCTCCCTCGCCTTCTACCGCGACCTGCTCGGCTTCGAGGTGCGCAGCGACGTCGGCGGCGGCCCGATGCGCTGGATCACCCTCGGCCCGGCCGGCCAGCCCGACGTCTCCCTCGTGCTGGAGCCGGCCTCCGCCGACCCGGGCCGCACCGAGGAGGAGCAGCGGGCCGTCGCCGAGATGATGGCCAAGGGCAGCTACGCCCGGATCGTCCTGGGCACCCGCGACCTGGACGGCGTCTACGACCGCTTGAAGGCCGGCGGCGCCGAGGTCGTCCAGGAGCCGACCCGGCAGCCGTACGGCGTCCGCGACTGCGCGTTCCGCGACCCGGCGGGCAACACCGTCCGCCTCAACGAGCTGGGCTGAGCCCCGGCCCGTCGGGCCTTCCGGCCCCGCCCCGCCCGTCCGCGTACCCGCCCCGCCCGTCCGCCGTGCCCGTTCGCACCGCCCTGCCCGCCCCGCCCGTCCCGCCGTCGGCCGTGCCCGGAACCGTTGGGCCGTGGGCCGGATCGATGGTTGGATCGAAGGGCCATCGAACGGTCCGAGCACACCGACGGCGGCGGGGCGGGCCGCCCGCCGGGCCCCCACCCCCGACCGCCGAGAGCCAGGGAGCGAAGAGAACGATGCCCAAGCGGACGGACGCCCAGCCGCACGTCGCCGACAGCCACGACCTGATCCGCGTGCACGGCGCGCGCGAGAACAACCTCAGGGACGTCAGCGTCGACATCCCCAAGCGCCGGCTGACGGTGTTCACCGGGGTGTCCGGCTCGGGCAAGAGCTCGCTGGTCTTCGACACCGTCGCCGCCGAGTCCCAGCGGCTGATCAACGAGACGTACAGCGCCTTCGTCCAGGGCTTCATGCCCACCCTGGCCCGCCCCGAGGTGGACGTCCTGGAGGGCCTGACCACCGCGATCATCGTCGACCAGCAGCGGATGGCCGCCGACCCGCGCTCCACCGTCGGCACCGCGACCGACGCCAACGCGATGCTGCGCATCCTCTTCAGCCGCCTGGGCACCCCGCACATCGGCTCGCCCAAGGCCTTCTCCTTCAACGTCCCCTCGATCAGCGGGGCCGGCGCCGTCACCGTCGAGCGGGCCGGCCGGACGGTCAAGGAGCGGCGCAGCTTCAGCATCACCGGCGGCATGTGCCCGCGGTGCGAGGGCCGCGGCACCGTCTCGGACATCGACCTCACCCAGCTGTACGACGACAGCAAGTCGATCTCCGAGGGCGCGTTCACCATCCCCGGCTGGAAGACCGACAGCTGGTGGACGGTCGGCGTCTACGCCAACTCGGGCTTCCTCGACCCGGACAAGCCGATCCGGAAGTTCACCGAGAAGGAGATGCAGGACTTCCTCTACCGGGAGCCGACCAAGGTCAAGGTCAACGGCGTCAACCTCACCTACGAGGGCCTGATCCCCAAGATCCAGAAGTCCATGCTCTCCAAGGACAAGGACGCCCTGCAGCCGCACATCCGGGCCTTCGTGGAGCGGGCTGTGACCTTCACCGCCTGCCCCGACTGCGAGGGCACCCGGCTCAGCGCCGCGGCCCGCTCCTCCAGGATCGCGGGCATCAGCATCGCCGACGCCTGCGCGATGCAGATCAGCGACCTCGCCGCCTGGGTCCGCGGCCTCGACGAGCCCTCGGTGGCGCCGCTGCTCGGCACGCTCCGCCAGACCCTCGACTCCTTCGTGGAGATCGGCCTCGGCTACCTCTCGCTCGACCGCCCCTCCGGCACCCTGTCCGGCGGCGAGGCTCAGCGGGTCAAGATGATCCGCCACCTCGGCTCCTCGCTCACCGACACCACCTACGTCTTCGACGAGCCCACCTCCGGCCTGCACCCGCACGACATCGAGCGGATGAACCGGCTGCTGCTGCGCCTGCGGGACAAGGGCAACACGGTGCTGGTCGTCGAGCACAAGCCGCAGACCATCGCGATCGCCGACCACGTGGTCGACCTCGGGCCCGGAGCCGGCACGGCCGGCGGCACGGTCTGCTACGAGGGCGACGTGGCCGGGCTGCGCACCAGCGGTACGGTGACCGGCCGCCACCTGGCCGACCGGACGCCGCTGCGGGACACCGTGCGCAAGCCCACCGGCCGGCTGGAGATCCGCGGCGCGAGCACCCACAACCTGCGGGACGTGGACGTGGACGTCCCGCTGGGGGTGCTCACGGTGGTGACCGGTGTCGCGGGCTCCGGCAAGAGCTCGCTGATCCACGGCTCGATCCCGCGCGAGGAGGGCGTGGTCTCCGTCGACCAGGGGGCGATCAAGGGCTCCCGGCGCAGCAACCCGGCCACCTACACCGGGCTGCTGGAGCCGGTCCGCAAGGCCTTCGCCAAGGCCAACGGCGTGAAGCCGGCCCTGTTCAGCGCCAACTCCGAGGGCGCCTGCCCGACCTGCAACGGCGCCGGGGTGGTCTTCACCGACCTGGCGATGATGGCCGGGGTGGCCACCACCTGCGAGGACTGCGAGGGCAAGCGGTACCAGCCGGCGGTGCTGGAGTACCGCCTGGGCGGGCGGGACATCGCCGAGGTGCTGGCGATGCCGGTGACGGAGGCGGCGGAGTTCTTCGGCTCGGGCGAGGCGAAGCTCCCGGCCGCGCACCGCATCCTGGAGCGGCTCGCCGACGTCGGCCTCGGCTACCTGAGCCTGGGCCAGCCGCTCACCACCCTCTCCGGCGGCGAGCGGCAGCGGCTCAAGCTGGCCACCCACATGGCGGACAAGGGCGGCGTCTACGTGCTGGACGAGCCGACCACCGGCCTGCACCTGGCCGACGTCGAGCAGCTGCTGGGGCTGCTGGACCGGCTGGTCGAGTCCGGCAAGTCGGTGATCGTGATCGAGCACCACCCGGCGGTGATGGCGCACGCCGACTGGATCATCGACCTCGGTCCGGGCGCGGGCCACGACGGCGGGCGGGTGGTCTTCGAGGGCACCCCGGCCGAGCTGGTCGCCGCCCGTTCCACGCTCACCGGCGAGGCGCTGGCGGCCTACCTGGGCTGAGCCGTCCAGACCCCTGCGCCGTCACAAACCCTGTGCCGTCCCGAACCCTGTGCCGTCACGAACCGAGCCGTCCCGAGCGAGCCGAGCCGTCCCCGCCGGGGCGGCTCGGGCCCGGCCCTTCGCCGGGCGCTCCGGCCGGGGCGCGCGGCCGGTCAGTCCAAGGGGAGGGCCATCTCCAGGATCCGCGCCGACGCGTCCAGCACGTACGGGGTGTCCTCCCCGGTGTAGGCGAACCCGCGCCGCAGGTAGAAGGCGGCGGCGCGGGGGTTCGCCTCGTGCACCCCGAGCAGCATCCGTCCGGCGCCCCGGCCCCGGGCCCAGGCGAGCACCGCGTCCAGCAGGGCGTCGGCGACGCCGTGCTCGCGGCCGCGGTGCTCCGGGGCGACCCAGACGCCGATCAGCTCGAACGCGCCGACCCGCGGCCCGTACCGGTCGGACGGCTTCGGCACCGACAGCATGGTGCCCACCCACTCCCCGGAGGCGTCCACCGCGACCAGCCCGAGGCGGTCCGGCTCGTTCACCCGGGCGCACCGGGCCGCCCACTCGCCCTCGCCCAGGCGGCTCGCGTCCTCGTGGGTCTCGCCGAAGGCCAGCGGGGTGTCGAGCAGCTGGGCCAGCCGCACCGCCCGCAGGCGCGGCCCGTCCGCCCGGCCGATCCGTTCGATCCGGTAGCCCATCGACTCCCCCGTCACGCGGTGCTGCCTGCGCCGCCGGTGGCCACCGGCGGCGCAGGCAGCGTAGCGGGTGCCCGGGTCACGGCTTGATGCGGACCACCTGCGGGTCGTGGTCGCTGGCCTGCCGGGCGAACTCGGCGTTGATGTGCACCACGTCGTACTTGGCGTAGCCGACCTCGGGGCTGACCAGGATGTGGTCCAGCACCTGCGAGTTGCCCTGGTAGACGTACGAGTACTGCTCGGTCTCCGGCAGCTCGTCGACCAGGTCGCGCAGCACGCCGTCCTTGGTGAGCGCGGCGAGCGCGGGCGAGAACTGGTAGTCGTTGAAGTCGCCGAGGGAGACGACCCTGGCCTCCTTGTCGGCGGCCAGCAGCCGGGCGACGAAGGACTGCTCGACGGTGGCCTGCCTGATCCGCTGCACCTCGGAGCCGCGGGTCGGCTGCTGGAAGCGGCTGTCGATGCCCTGGTCGCCGCCCTTGCTGTTGAAGTGGTTCGCGATGACGAAGACCTTCTTGCCGCGGAAGGAGAACTGGCCCACCAGCGGCTTGCGGCTGTTGGTCCAGGCCTCGTCGTTCGGCTCGATCCGGCCGGGCGAGGCGGTCAGCGCCGTGCTCGCGCCGGTGCCGGTCACGCCGACGGCGGTGGTGGCGCTGCCGCCGGGGATGTCGGTGAAGGACACCCGCTGCGGGTTGAACAGGAACACCTGGCGGATGTTGCCGCCGGGCTCGCCGCCGTCCTTGCCGTCCTGCGGGTCGATCGAGCGCCAGTCGTACGCCGGGCCGCCGGCCGCCCGGATCGCGGCGGTGAACTTGGCGACGGTCCGGCTCGCGCCCACCGTGCCGTCGTTCTTGTTGCCGTTGTCGTCCTGGATCTCCTCCAGGGCGACGATGTCGGGCGAGCGCAGGTTGGTGACGACGCCCTGGGCCAGCTCGGCGAACTTGGCGTCCGGATTGCCCGGGGCCAGGTTCTCCACGTTGTAGGTGGCGAGGGTGAGTTCGCGGTCGGCCGGCTGGGCGGTGACCTCGCGCTGGAGGTGGTTGTCCTTCAGGGCGCCCATGGTGCCGGCGACCAGCGTGTAGCCGCCGAAGCCGTTGTAGTCCAGCGGGCCGGTGGTGGCGCCGGTCAGCTCGTCGCCGACGTTGGCCACCGGGAAGGGCTGCTGGTTGACCGGGGCCTGCTGCTGGACCATCAGGCGGCCGACGTTGGGCTCGCGGTAGGACTCGTACAGCACGCCGCCGCGCTTGCTGCGCTGGTCCTGCTTGTCGGCGGCGACCCACAGCTCGTTGTACTTGTCGGTCGCCTGGATCACCCGGACGTCCTTGACCTGGACGAGCATGCCCTCCAGGGACTCGTAGAAGTCCAGGGCGTACTTCTCCGGGTTCAGCGCCACGCCGTCGACGGAGCCGTCCGGGCCGGCCGGCGGGGCGTAGGTGCCGGGGATGTTGCGGGTGTCCACGACCACCGGGGCGGGCAGCGGGTTGCCGGCCGACAGGACGGTGACGGCCGGGGCGGAGATCTCGGTGACGGACTGCGAGCCGCCGGCGAAGTTCGGGTAGTACTCGGTGACCTTGCCGCTCACCAGCACCGAGTCGCCGACCTTGACGGTCGGGTTGCCGCCGGTGAAGACGAAGACGCCCTCGCTGGTCGCCGGGTCGGCGTCCGGGTTCGGGTCCTGCAGCCAGAAGCCCTTGGAACTGCCTTACGCGCGCACGCCGGTGACGATGCCGGGCACGCCGGTGACGGGCTTGCCGGCCTCCGGGGATATCCGGGTGCGGCCCTGGACGTCGTGGATCCGCAGCGGACCGGCCTCGGTCGGCGCGGGGGTCGCGGGCGCGGCGGCGTTCGCCACCGGCAGCGGGACGAGCACCAGCGAGGCGGCCAGCGACGCCGGGATCAGGGCGGCGCGCAGCAGGGTTCTGCGGGGGCGGGGTGCGGGGGCGGTGGTCACCGGGCAGGGCTCCTAGCTCCGTCGTGCGGCACTGGTGCGCACGGCGGTCCGGGCGGAGACGCGCTTCGAGCGCGCGCTACTCGCGTAGAGAAGAAGCGGGGGACGGACTCCCGCCCCCCGCGGCGCCCCTCAAGATACGCGCGTAGAAAATGCCCCGACAAGACCCTGTCGGTGAACTCGCGGTTCCCTGGAGGTGTCCTGACGCCCGATCAGCCCGGGATTCTCACAGCCCGCTCCCAGCCGACTCCCAGGAAGCCTCGATCCGCTCCACGACCAGCTCGCACAGCTCGTGGGTGCGCAGCGCGTCGTGGGCGTCCAGGGTGTGCCCGGCACGGACGGCCGCCAGGAAGGCGAGCACGCACTGCTCGATGCCGCGCTGACGGGCCACCGGCACCCAGTCTCCGCGGCGGCGCACCGTCGGCTGGCCGCGGTGGTCGATCACCTCGGCCAGGTTGCGCACCTCGCGCTTGGAGTCGCCGCCGGAAACCTCCAGCACCTCCTCGGTGGAGCCGGACACCCGGTTCATGACGCCCAGCGCGGTGAACCCGGCGCCGCCGAGGGTGAGCACCACGTGCTCGACCAGGCCCTCCCGGACGCGGGCCCGGACGTCCACGTGCTCGATCTCCCCGGGCGCCAGGAAGCGCAGCAGGTCCACGACGTGGATGAAGTCGTCGTACACCAGGGTGCGGGCGGCTTCGGCCAGGCCCTCGCGGTTCTTCTGCAGCACGATCAGGTCGCGCGGGCGCTCCTTGGCCTGGACGTAACCGGGCGCGTGGCGGCGGTTGAAGCCCACCATCAGCGAGCGGCCGGTGCGGTCGGCGAGGTCGACCAGGCGGCGGGCGCCGTCCAGGGTGTAGTCGAGCGGCTTGTCGACGTACACGTCCACCCCGGCGGTGAGCAGCTGCTCGACGATCGGGACGTGCTGGTCGGTGGAGGCGTGCACGAAGGCGGCGCGGATGCCGCCGGCGACCAGCGCGCCGAGGTCGGTGTAGCGGTGCTCGGGGGCGATCCGGTGGGCCTCGCCGAGGCGCTCCAGCTTGGCCGCGTCCCGGGTCATCAGCCGCAGGTCCAGCCCGGGCAGCGCGGTGAGCACCGGCAGGTAAGCCTTCTGCGCGATGTCCCCGAGCCCGATCACCCCGACCGGAAGCCGGCTGTCGGTCACTGCGCTCGCGTTCATCGGATCTCCTGCCCCTGGGATGGTCGTACCGGTACACCCTAGAGCGCCCCGGGATCGCCGCGACGCAGGAAGTCGAGCGGGCCGACTTCTCGCGCGGCACAGGGACCCACCCCCAGCAAGCGAAAGCGCAGGGCACACAGGAAGTCGACCCCGCCGACTTCTCGCGCAACAACCCCAACACCCCAAGCCCCGGCACCCCGGGACTCCGCACCGGGCCCACGCACAGGAAGTCGGCCCCGCCGACTTCTCGCGCGACACCAAGGCCTGGCGCCCCCACACACGCGAAAAGACACGCCCACCGACCTCCCGCACACCACCAGGCCCACACCACCGCACCCCACCACCCCCACCACACAGGAAGTCGACCAGCCCGACTTCTCGCGCAGCACAGGGACGCACCCCCAGCAAGGGAAGGCGCAGGGCACACAGGAAGTCGGCCCAGCCGACTTCTCACGCGACACCAAGTCCTGGCGCCCCCACACACGCGAAAAGACACGCCCACCAACCTCCCGCACACCACCAGGCCCACACCACCGCACCCCACCACCCCCACCGCACAGGAAGTCGAGCAGGCCGACTTCTCGCGCAGCACAGGGACGCACCCCCAGCAAGGGAAGGCGCAGGGCACACAGGAAGTCGGCCCAGCCGACTTCTCACGCGCCCGGCCATTCGCCCCCCGGGAGCGGGCCCGGCGCGGACTCCGCGCCGGGCCCAGCGCAGGAAGTCGACCCAGCCGACTTCTCGCGCGCCCGACCGTTCGCCCCCCTGGGAGCGGGCCCGCGGCTCCCAAGCCACCGGCCCGACCGTCCAGCTCACCGCGCTCGCGCTCTCTCTGGGCCGGGCGGCACTTCACCGCCTCGCCCGGCCGCACCGCCGAGGCTCTGGGCGCCGGTCCAGCCGACGCACGGGACGGCTACGAGTCGCGGATCACCACCGTCCTCCCCGGCGGCCGGGGCCGCTGGCTCGTGCTGGACGACTACTCCGCGCCCGCCGCCGGGAACCACCAGGAGCGCTGCGGCCTGGCCGCCTCCGCCGACCTGCGCGCGTGGCGGAGTTCTCCGCCCGCGGCCGCTGGCGCCTCTCCTACCAGCAGAACCGCCCGGACGGCGCCCACGACCTGCGGTCCACCGGAGGACGACCACTGCCCGGCAACCCCGCAGGCCCCGGAGAAACCCCGGCCCCCGCACGACTCACACAGCCGAGCCGACCGCCTCCCCGAGCACGCCCAGGACCAGCCCCACCAGCGGATGCCCGCCCACCCACGGCGCGCCGGCAGAGCCAGCCTGACGGCGCCCACGACCTGCGGTCCACCGGAGAGCGGCCCACTGCCCGGCAACCCCACAGGCCCCGGAGAAACCCCGGCCCCCCCGCACGACTCACACAGCCGAGGCGGCCGCCTCCGCGAGCGCGTCCAGGACCGGCCGCACCAGCGGGTGCCCGTCCGCCCCCGCCCGCACGGCGGCGAAGACCCGCCGGGTGGCCAGCTCGCTGTCCACCGGGCGCACCGCGACCTCGCCGAGGTCGACGCCGCGCAGCGCCGAGCGCGGCACCAGCGCCACACCGAGCCCCGCCGAGGCGAGTGCGACCACGGCCCGGAAGTCGTCGGAGGAGTGCAGCAGCCGGGGCTGGAACCCGGCGTGCTCGCAGGCCAGCAGCACCACGTCGTGGCACGGGTTGCCGGGGTAGGGCCCGATCCACGGCTCGTCGGCGAGCGCCGCCACGGCCAGCGGGCCGGCCTCGGCGGCCAGCCGGTGGCCGAGCGGCAGCACGGCCTCGAAGGGCTCGGCGTACAGCGGCACCCTGGTCAGCCGGGCGTCGTCGGCGCGCGGGGCGCCCCGGTACTCGACGGCCACCGCGAGGTCGGCCCGGCCGTCCAGCACCATCGGCAGGCTGGCGTCGCCCTCGGCGTCCAGCACCTTGAGCCGCACCCCGGGCGCCCGCCCGGCGAGCAGGCCGACGGCCGGGGCGAGCACCGAGGCGATGGCGGTCGCGAAGGAGGCGACCGTCACCTCCCCCGCGACGCCCGCGCTGTACGCGGCGAGGTCGGCTTCGGCGCGCTCCAGCTGGGCGAGCACCACGTCGGCGTGGCCGAGCAGGATCTCCCCGGCGGCGGTCAGCCGCACGCCCCGGCCCTCCCGGGCGAGCAGGTGGTGGCCGGTCTCCTGCTCCAGGGCGGCCAGCTGCTGGGAGACCGCGGAGGGGGTCAGGTAGAGGGCGGCCGCCGCGGCGGTCACGGTGCGGTGGTCCGCCACGGCCCGCAGGGTCCGCAGCCGTCGTGCGTCGATCACGGACCAATTCTGCCAGCGCGGCGCGGCCCGCCGGCCCGGCGCAGCGGCCGGGGCCCGCCCGGGCGGCGGTTTCGGCCGCGGGCGCCGCGGGCGGCACCGGCGGTGGCGCATTTCCGGACGAGATCGCTCCAGGTCGTTGACCCGCCCTGCGCACGGCGCTTGGCTCTTACCGACCGGGCCACGGGGGCCGAGGGCCCGGACCGTCATCAGGGGAGGATGATCGATGACCACCGCACGCACCCGCCGCCGGCTGGCCCGCACCGCCGCCGTGCTGGCCGCCACCGCCGTGGCCGCCGGCGCCGCGCTGCCCGCCGCCGAGGCCCGGCCGCCCAAGGGCGCCACCGCCCGGGTCAGCGAGGGCGCCAAGGGCGAGGCCCTGGACGGGCCGTCGCTCGCGCTCGGCCTGAGCGGCGACGGCCGGTACGCGCTGTTCAACTCCTCGGCGACCAACCTGCTGCCCGGCGGCGCCGGGGCCGTCGGCGACGTGTACGTCCGGGACCTGCGCAACGGCCACACCGAGCGGATCAGCGTGGCCCCCGACGGCTCCGCGCTGGACGCGGGCAGCAACACCGCGGCGATCAGCGGCGACGGCCGGTACGTGGTGTTCAGCAGCTCCGCGGGCAACGTCGTCCCCGGCCAGACGAAGCACGCCACCGACGTGTTCGTCCGGGACCGCTGGACCGGCCGCACCGAGCTGGTGACCACGGGCGACGGCACCTCCGGCGCGGGCGACGACCAGAGCGGCCGCAACGCCTTCGACGCCGGCATCAGCGCCGACGGCCGTTTCGTGGTCTTCTCCTCCGATCGCACCGACCTCGCCCCCGGCGTGCGCCGCGGCAAGTTCAACGTCTTCGTCACCGACCGCTGGGCCCACACCACCCGGCTGGTCACCACCGGGGCGGACGGCAGCCCGGCCGACAACCACTCCTCCCGCCCGACGATCAGCGCGGACGGCACCGTCATCGGCTTCAACTCCCGGGCCGGCAACCTCCTCCCGGCCGACCAGGCCCCGCCCACGTCCGCCACCGCGGCGGCGGCGGACGATGCGGACACCGCAGACGCCGCAGACGCCGCAGACGCCGCGGGCACGTTGAACACCGCCGGCGCCCGCGCCAACCTGGCCGGGATCCGCGCCTACCCCTACTACACCTGGGACGCCCGCACCGGGAAGACCACCGGCGTCAGCTACGACGCAACCGGCCGGCTGATCGGCGCCGGCAACGACGGGCGGATCAGCCCCTCCGGCCGCTACGCCGTCTACACGGTCTTCGAGGAGGGCGGCCGGCCCGGCTCGCACGGCCGCCACCAGGACGTCTACGTCCGCGAGCTGGCCACCGGCGCGACCACCAAGGTCAACAAGCCGCTGTCCGACGCCACACCGCTGGACTCCTCCTACGATCCGGTGATGTCGCTCGGCGACCGCTGGGTGTACTTCACCTCCGACGCCGCCGACCTCGTCCCCGGCGACACCAACGGGCAGGCAGACATCTTCCGCACCGACCTGCGCAGCGGGCTCACCGAGCGGGTCAGCCTCGCCCACGACGGCGCGCAGAGCACCGCCTCCGCCTTCTTCCCGCAGGTCGACGACGGGGACACGACGCTGCTGTTCAGCGCCGAGGACGGCAACCTGGCGCCGGTCGCCGACAGTGCCACCACCGACGTCTTCCGGCGCCGCCTCTGACGCCCCGCGGCCCGGACGCGCCGACTCCCCTGTGGGATACGCCCGTTGGCGTATTTCCCGGCGGGATCACCCGCGGCCGTTGACCCGCGACCCTCCCGACGGTTGGCTCGGCCGGCGCCCGCCGCCGGGAGGGAGCGCGGCCGGGCCGATCCCAGGGGAGGACGATCCGTGACCGCCGCGCGCACCCGCAGACGACTGCCCCGCGCCGCCGCGCTGCCGGCCGCCACCGCCGTGGCCGCCGGCGCCGCGCTGCCCGCCGCCGAGGCCAAACCGCCCAAGGGCGCCACCGCCCGGATCAGCGAGGGTCCCAGGGGCGAGCAGCTCACCACCGCCTCGACCCCGCTCGGGCTGAGCGAGGACGGCCGCTCCGCCCTGTTCACCTCCGCCGCCCCCGAACTGCTGCCCGGCCCCGGCACCCCGAACTCCGACGAGGTCTACGTCCGCAACCTGCGCAACGGCCACCTCGAACGGGTCAGCGTCGCCGACGACGGCTCCCGGCTGAACGCCCCCACCACCCAGGCCTCGATCAGCGGCGACGGCCGCTACGTCGCCTTCAGCACCACCGCCACCAACGTCGTCCCCGGCCGGCCCGCCCACGCCAGCGGCGTCTTCGTCCGCGACGCTGGACCGGGCACACCGAACCGGTCAGCGCCGCCGCGCTGCCGAGCACCGACGACCAGAGCCGGTACGGGTCCGTCAGCCCCGGCATCAGCCGGGACGGCCGCTACGTCGCCTACCTGTCCAACCGCAGCGATCTCGCCCCCGGGCCCCTGCGGCGCGGCAAGAACAACGTCTACGTCACCGACCGCTGGACCCGCACCAGCCGCCTGGTCACCGTCGGCGCGGACGGCGAGGGCGCCGACAACGGCTCCTTCGCGCCGGTGATCAGCGCGGACGGCTCCGCCGTCGGCTTCACCTCCCGGGCGACCAACCTGCTGCCCGAGCCCCCGGCCGACCCCGCCGACCCGGCCGCCACCGACCCGGCGCCCTCCCTGGCGGGCCCCCACTACTACCGGTACGACGTCCGGAAGGCGGACACCGGCCGGATCATCGGCTCCGGCCTGGACGACGCCGGGGAGCGGACCGGTGTCGCCCTCGACGCCAAGGTCAGCCCGGACGGCCGCTACGCGGTCTACAGCCTCCCGGTGTTCGCCGGCGGCTCCCGCGGCCCGGCCCACGGCATCCGGCTGGACGTCTACGTCCACGAGCTCGCCACCGGCAAGGTCACCAAGGTCGACACCGACCTGCCCGGCACCGGCACCGTGCGCTCCTCCTCCGGCGGCGTCATGACGGCCGACAGCCGCTGGGTCTACTTCGGCTCCAGCGCCACCACGCTCGTCCCCGACGACACCAACGGCATGAACGACGTGTTCCGCCGCGACCTGTGGACCGGCCGGATCGAGCGCGTCAGCCTCACCCGGGACGGCGCACAGAGCACCTCCTCGTCCTTCAGCCCGTTCGTGGACGCCACCGGCGGCACGGTGCTCTTCACAGCTGAACACCAACGGCGTGCCGGACGTCTTCCTGCGCCGCCTGTGACAGCCCGACTCCCGTGCGGTGTACGGCCGGTGGCGTATTTCCGGACGGGATCGCCACCGGTCGTTGACCGGGCAACCGGACGGCGCTTGGCTCTCCCCGACCGGGCCGCGGGGGCCGTGGGCCCGGAACCACCGCCAGGGGAGGACCGACCATGACGCACGCACCCGCCCGCCGACGGCTCGCCCGCGCCGTCGCGCTGCTGGCCGCCACCGCCGTGGCCGCCGGCGCCGCGCTGCCCGCCGCCGAGGCCAGGCCGCCCAAGGGCGCCACCGCCCGGATCAGCGAGGGCCCCAGGGGCGAGCAGCTGAACGGCTCCTCGACCGCCCTCGGGCTGAGCGAGGACGGCCGGTACGCGCTGTTCGCCTCCACCGCGACCGACCTGCTGCCCGGCCCCGGCGCCCCGAACTCCGCCGAGGTCTACGTCCGGGACCTGCGCAACGGCCACGTCGAGCGGGTCAGCGTCGCCGACGACGGCTCCCGGCTGAACGCCCCCACCACCGACGCCTCGATCAGCGGCGACGGCCGCTACGTCGCGTTCAGCACCGCCGCCACCAACGTGGTGCCGGGCCGGCCGCGGCACGAGACCGACGTCTTCGTCCGCGACCGCTGGACCGGGCGCACCGAACCGGTCAGCGCGGGCGACCACGACGGCAGCTACACCCTCGGCCCGGCGATCAGCCGGGACGGCCGCTACGTCGCCTACCTGTCCAACCGCACCGACCTCGCCCCGGGCTCGAACCCGCGCTACTTCAACGTCCTGCTCACCGACCGCCGGACCGGCACCACCCGGGTGGTCAGCACCGATGCGGACGGCAGGGCCGCCGGCAACACCTGCTACGGAGTGACGATCAGCGCGGACGGCTCCGCCGTCGGCTTCACCTCCCGGGCGACCAACCTGATCCCGCGCGACCCGGCCACGGCCGAGCCCGACGGAGACGCGCCCGACGGGGACGCGCCCGACGGGGACGCGCCCGACGAGGGAGCACCCGGGCTGGCCCCGGCCCGCTTCTACCCGTTCTTCGTCTGGAGGGCCGACACCGGCAAGGTCTCCGGCGCCAGCCTGGACGGCAACGGCGCCCTGCGCGGCGTCAGCGTCGGGGCCCGGCTCAGCTCCGACGGCCGGCACGCCCTGTTCGGCCTGCCGTTCCGCCTCGGCGGGCCCGGCTCGAACCGGTTCCGGACGGACCTGTACGTCCGGGAGGCGGCCACCGGCCGGCTGACCCAGGCCAACGCCGGGCTGCCCGGCACCACGACGGAGGCCGGCGCCTCCGCCCCCGTCGTGACCGCCGACGGCCGCTGGGTCTACTTCGACTCCGCGGCCGACAACCTGGTGCCCGGCGACACCAACGGCGTCGGCGACGTCTTCCGCCGCGACCTGCGGACCGGCCTGGTCGAACGGGTCAGCCTCACCCGGGACGGCGCGCAGGGCACCGCTGGCTCCTCCGGCCCGTTCGTGGACGCCACCGGCGGGACGGTGCTCTTCACCGCCGACGACGGCGGCCTGGTACCGGGCGACACCAACGGGGCGCCGGACGTCTTCGTCCGCCACCTGTGATGGCCTGATTCCCTTGCGGTGTACGACCGTTGGCGTATTTTCGGTCGAGATCACCCCAGGGCGTTGACCCCTCTGCCCTCCCGACGGTTGGCTCGGCGAAAGCCCGCCGCCGGGAGGGAGCCCGGCCGGGCGACCAGAGGGGGGAGACCTCGTGACCCGTCCCGTCCGCACCCGGTGGTCGGCGGGCTGCGGCCTGCTGGCCGCAGCCGCCGTGCTCGCCGTCACCGCCGCGCCCGCCCAGGCCGCCCAGGCCGCCCCGGCGCCGCGCGGCACCACCCAGGTCAGCACCGGGGTGAACGGCACCGTGCCCGACAACCAGTCCTGGGCCCAGGGCCTCAGCGCCGACGGCCGCTACGCGCTGTTCACCTCCTGGGCCAGGAACCTGCTGCCCCGGGCACCGGTCGGCTGGAGCAACGCCTACCTGAGGGACCTGCGCACCGGCCGCGTCGAACAGGTCAACCTGACCGACGCGGGCGAGTCTGCGAACGGCTCGACCGACTCGGCCGGGATCAGCGCCGACGGCCGCTACGTCGTCTTCGAGAGCGAGGGCGAGAACATCGCCCCCGGCGCCCAGGTCAAGGACCGCACCGAGGTGTACCTCAGGGACCGCAGGACCGGCCGCACCGAGCTGGTCAGCAGCAGCCCCACCGGCACCGACCGGGACCAGTACCACTCCTCGTACAACCCGCAGGTCAGCGGCGACGGCCGGTACGTGGTCTTCGTGTCCTCCCGGACCGACCTGGACCCGACCGTCGTGGAGCCGGAGCCGGAGCCGGAACCCGAGCCGGAACCCGGCCAGGGCCCCGCCGCCGGCCCCTCGCTCGCCCGGCCCTACACCTGGAAGATCAACGTCTACCTCACCGACCGCCGGACCCACACCACCCGGCTGGTCACCCGCGACCAGCAGGGCCGGGCGGGCGAGAACACGTCCTTCCGTCCGACGATCAGCGCGGACGGCCGCACCGTCGGCTTCGGCTCCAGCTCCGCGCTGCTGCCCTCCGAGCAGGCGCCCGCCCCCGCCGGCACCGCCGACGTGGACCTGCCCCCGGGCGCCGGGGCCGGCCTGCCCTCCGGGGCCCAGCCGCTCCTGGCCCGCCCGACCACGGCCCCGTACTACACCTACGACGTGGCCTCCCGGACGATCTCCCCCGCGAGCTACGACACCGCGGGCACGTTCACCAACGCGGCCTTCGACGCCACCGTCAGCCCCGACGGGCGGTACGCCGTCTACGCGCTGCCCGAGCCCGGCGGCTCGACCGGCGGCCACCGCTACCACACCGTGCTGCACGTCCGGGACCTGCGCACCGGGGCCGTGACGCGGGTCAGCGGCGGCCTGCCCGGCACCGGCTCGGTCGGCTCCTCCGGGCACGGCACCATCACCGCCGACCACCGCTGGGTCTACTTCTCCTCCGCGGCCGACAACCTCGTCGCGGGCCCGCAGCACCCGGGCTGGGACGTCTACCGCCAGGAACTGCGCACCGGGCGCACCGAGCGGGTCGCCACCGCGCCGGACGGCTCCCTCGGCAACGGCTCGTCGACCGACCCGTTCGTGTCTGCGAGCGGCAGGACCGTGCTGTTCGGCTCGACCAGCGGCAACCTGACCGCCGGCGCCGGCGGCCCGGCGGTCGAGAACACCCAGGTCTTCGCCAAGCCCACCGGCCTCCACCCGGGCGACGGGGACGACCAGGGCGAGGACGGCGACGAGCAGTAGCCCTGCCCGGACAGGCCGCCGGGGGACCACGACGGGGGCGGGACGTCGGCCGGGCCGGCGTCCCGCCCCCGTGGCGGGAGGGTGGGGCAGGTGGTCTGGGGGCCGTGCGGCGGGGGCGGATCGGTTCGCCTCCGCCGCACGGCGGTGGTGAGCCCGCGGGCGGGACCGGTTCCGAGCGGTCCGGCCCACGGGCGGCTCCTGCGGGGCGCCGCAGCCGGTGCGGCTGCTCCCCGGTGCGGCTGCTCCCGTGCGGCGGCTACTCCCCCAGCGCGGCGCGCGCGTCCACGAAGGCCGCGACGGCGCGCTCGACGTCCTCGGTGGAGTGCGCCGCGGACAGCTGCACCCGGATCCGGGCCTGGCCGTGCGGCACCACCGGGTAGGAGAAGCCGATCACGTACACGCCGCGCTCCAGCAGCAGCTCGGCGAGCCGGCCGGCCCTCGCCGCGTCGCCGATCATGACCGGGGCGATCGGGTGGTCGCCGGGCAGGATCTCGAACCCGGCCTCGGCCATCCTGGTGCGGAACAGCGCCGTGTTGGCCGCCAGCCGCTCGCGCAGCTCGTTGGACTTCTCGACCAGGTCGAGCACCTTCAGCGAGGCGGCCGCGATCACCGGGGCCAGCGAGTTGGAGAACAGGTACGGGCGGGAGCGCTGGCGCAGCAGGGCGACGATCTCCCGGCGGGCGGCGACGTAGCCGCCGGAGGCGCCGCCGAGGGCCTTGCCGAGGGTGCCGGTGATGATGTCCACGCGGTCCATCACGCCGTGCAGCTCGGGGGTGCCGCGGCCGCCGGCGCCGACGAAGCCGACGGCGTGCGAGTCGTCCACCATGACCATGGCGCCGTAGCGGTCGGCCAGGTCGCAGATCTCGCGCAGCGGGGCCACGTAGCCGTCCATCGAGAACACGCCGTCGGTGACGATCAGCCGGCGGCGGGCGTCCTGGGTGTCCTGGAGCTGCTTCTCCAGGTCGGCCAGGTCGCGGTTGGCGTAGCGGTGGCGCCGGGCCTTGCTGAGCCGGATGCCGTCGATGATGCTGGCGTGGTTGAGCGCGTCGGAGATGACGGCGTCGCGGTCGTCCAGCAGGGTCTCGAAGACACCGCCGTTGGCGTCGAAGCAGGAGGAGTAGAGGATCGTGTCCTCCTGGCCCAGGAAGGCCGAGAGGCGGTCCTCCAGCTCCTTGTGGACGTCCTGGGTGCCGCAGATGAAGCGGACCGAGGCCATCCCGTAGCCCCAGCGGTCCAGCGCGTCCTTGGCGGCGGCGAGCACCTCGGGGTGGTCGGCCAGCCCGAGGTAGTTGTTGGCGCAGAAGTTCAGCACCTCGCCCGGGCGGCCGCCGCCGGTCACGGTGACCGCGGCGCTCTGCGGGGTGCCGATCACCCGCTCGGGCTTGAACAGCCCGGCCTCGCGGATCTCGTCGAGGGTGGTGGCGATGTCGGCGCGCACGTTGTCGAACACAGCTGGCTCCTTTTGCGTCGGCGGGTGGCTCAGGCGGTCCAGTCGAGGATGATCTTGCCGCAGTTGCCGCCGGCGGCGTCGTCGAAGGCCGCCTCGAAGTCGGTGGCGGCGTAGCGGCCGGTGATCACCGGGCTGAGGTCCAGGCCGCCCTCCAGCAGCACGGACATCGCGTACCAGGTCTCGAACATCTCGCGGCCGTAGATGCCCTTGATGGTGATCATCGAGGTGACGATCGAGGCCCAGTCCACCGGGAACTGCTCGGCGGGCAGGCCGAGCATGGCGATCTTCCCGCCGTGGGTCATGTTGGCGATCATCGACTGCATCGCCTCGGGGCGGCCGGACATCTCCAGGCCGACGTCGAAGCCCTCGCGCAGGCCCAGCTTCTGCTGGCCCTCCTCGATGGTGTGCTGGGAGACGTCCAGCGCCAGCGTGACGCCGACCTTGCGGGCCAGGTCCAGGCGGTACGGGGAGACGTCGGTGATCATCACGTTGCGGGCGCCGGCGTGCTTGGCGACGGCGGCGGCCATGATGCCGATCGGGCCGGCGCCGGTGACCAGCACGTCCTCGCCGACCAGCGGGAAGGACAGCGCGGTGTGCACGGCGTTGCCGAACGGGTCGAAGATCGCGGCCACGTCGAGGTCGACCGGCACCCGGTGCACCCAGACGTTGGAGGCGGGCAGGGCCACGTACTCGGCGAAGGCGCCGTCGCGGTTGACGCCCAGGCCGACCGTGTTGCGGCACAGGTGGCGGCGGCCGGCCAGGCAGTTGCGGCACTTGCCGCAGACCAGGTGGCCCTCGCCGCTGACCAGGTCGCCGACCGCGATGTCGGTGACGCCCGCGCCCAGCTCGGCGACCTCGCCGACGAACTCGTGGCCGAGCACCAGCGGGGTCCTGATGGTCTGCCGGGCCCAGCCGTCCCACGAGCGGATGTGCAGGTCGGTGCCGCAGATGCCGGTCCGCAGGACCTTGATCAGCACCTCGCCGGGGCCGATCTCGGGCATGGGGACGTCCATCAGCCGGAGCCCGGGCTCGGCCTGCTGCTTGACGAGTGCCTTCACGGCGGCTCCTGACGTGCGGGTGGGACGGCCTGCGGGTGCGGGGGCAGGCCGAGGAGGCCCGGTCCGGCCGCTCCTGACGGACGGCACGCTCCGGGCAGGCAGAAATCTGCCTGGTCGGGGCGGGTGCGGTCCATCGAGGAATTCTTAAGGGCGGCCACAGCTGGGCTGAACGATCGTGCCCGAGCGGGGCCCGGCAGCGGGTGCGGCGTGCCGGTGCTCACCCGTCCGGCCGAGCGCGGAGCCGGCCGCCGCGACACCAGGGGCACCCGCCGCGACACCACGGGCACTCGCCGCGGCGACCGGCCGCCCGGCACGCCCGCGCGAGCGGCAGGAGCGGCGGGCCGCCAGCCGGACGGGGCACTCGGCTGACCGCACTCCCGTTCGGTCCAGTCGGACGACGACCCGCGCGCGGCCCGCCGGCGGCGGTGCTTACGGTGGCGCTGCTCCCCCGCGCCCCCGTGGAGCAGCGCTCCGGCCCGGCCGAGCCGCGCTCCGGGGCCCTTCGCCAAGGGGCCGTCCGCCCCAGAGAGGCGCCTGCGCCGATGACCGACACCCGACGGCCGCGACCGGCCGTTCCCCGCTCCGTACGGGTGGCCTCCGCCGCCCTCGCGCTGACCGGCCTGCTCGCCGTCTCCGCCTGTTCCGGGGACTCCAAGTCCGCGCGCCCGGCCGACCCGGCGATCACCGCCGAACCGGCCGCGCTCAGCCCGTCCGCCACCCCGGGCGGCAGCCCCTCCGGTGGGGTGGTGGCGCTCACCCCGGACGTCACGGCCAAGCTGGACACGGCGATCAAACAGGCGATGAGCCAGGCCTCCGTCCCCGGGGTGAGCGTCGGCTACACCACCCCCGACGGCAGCTACCAGCGCAGCTTCGGCGTCGCCGACAAGGACGCCGGGACGCCGATGTCCGCCGACCTCTTCATGCGGATCGGCAGCGTGACCAAGACCTTCACCACCACCGCCGTCCTGCGGCTCGTGGACCAGGGCAAGCTGGGCCTGGACGACCCGGTCTCCAGGTACGTGCCGAACGTGCCCGGCGGCGACGGGATCACCCTGCGCCAGCTCGGCGAGATGCGCAGCGGCCTGTTCAACTACACCCTGGACCAGGGCTTCCAGCAGGCCCTGTTCAGCGATCCGAACCGCGCCTTCACCCCGGACCAGCTGCTCGCGTACGCCTTCAAGCACCCGGCGAACTTCGCGCCGGGCAGCGCGTACGAGTACTCCAACACCAACCTGGTCCTGCTCGGCCTGGTGGTCGAGAAGGCCGGCGGGCAGCCGCTCCAGGACTTCCTCCAGCAGCAGGTGTTCACCCCCGCCGGCCTCACCAGGACGAGCCTGCCGACCGACGCGACCTTCCCCTCGCCGCACGCCCACGGCTACACCGACCAGACGGCCGACGGCACGGTCGCGGACGCCACCACCTGGAACCCGTCCTGGGGCTGGGCGGCCGGCGCCGCCGTCTCCGACCTCGCCGACCTCCAGACCTGGTCGAAGGCGCTGGCCACCGGCGATCCGCTGCTCAAGCCCGCCACCCAGGCGGAGCGGCTGAAGTTCAAGGCCGTCGGGAACACCCCCGACCTCGGCTACGGCTTCGGGGTGTTCAGCACCCACGGGTGGATCGGCCACAACGGCTCGCTGCCCGGGTACGAGAGCGTGGTGCTCTACCTGCCGCAGGCCAAGGCCAGTCTGGCGATCCTGCTCAACACCGACATCCTCCACGACGGGTCGGAGCCCTCGACGCTGCTGGCCCGAGCGGTCACCCAGATCGTCTCGCCGAACAACGTCTACACGCTGCCCGCCCCGTCCGGCACGGGCTCGGCGTCGGGCTCCCCGTCACCGTCACCGTCGGCCTCCCCGTCCCCGACGGGCTCGCCGACGACCTCTCCGACCGCGTCCCCGACCGGCTCGCCCACCGCCTCGCCGTCGCCGTCGCCGGCGGTCTCGCCCACCGGGACGGGCGGGACCAGCCCGGCCGCGCCCACCGGCTCGGCCACCCTGCACGTCTCCTGACCCGGCGCCGCGGGGGCCCCCCCCGCCGGGGGGGGGCCCCCCGCGCGCCCCCCCCCGGGCGCGCCGGCCGCGACCCCCCACC
>NZ_JBISAI010000002.1:434561-440996 GCF_044391605.1 Kitasatospora sp. NPDC018619 | reverse complement strand
CGCGGCGTGCGCGGGGCGGAGCGGGCCCGCCCGCCGGGGCGCCGCCGCCCCCCCCCCCCCCCCCCCCCCCCCCCCCGCCCCCCCCCCCGGGGGGGGCGCCCCCCCCGCCCCGCGCCCCGGCCGTGCCGCGCCGTCAGATCCCCAGCACCCGGCCGAGGTCGTAGGAGACCGGCTCCTCCAGCTGCGCGTAGGTGCAGCTCTCCGGCGTGCGGTCCGGGCGCCAGCGGCGGAACTGCGCGGTGTGCCGGAACCGGGTGCCCTCCATGTGGTCGTACGCGACCTCGACCACCCGCTCCGGGCGCAGCGCGATCCAGGACAGGTCCTTGCCGCCCGTCCAGCGGCTGACCGCGCCGGGCAGCCGGCCCTCGGCGTGCGCGGCCTCGTCCGCCCAGCCGCCCCAGGGGTGGCGGGAGAGGTCGTCCACCCGCAGGGGGGCCAGTTCCTCGGCGAGTTCGCGGCGGCGGGCCATCGGGAAGGCGGCGCAGACGCCGACGTGCTGGAGCCGGCCGTCCCCGTCGAAGATGCCGAGCAGCAGCGAGCCGACCACCGGGCCGCTCTTGTGCTCGCGGTAGCCGGCCACCACGCAGTCGGCGGTGCGCTCGTGCTTGATCTTGTACATGGTCCGCTCCCCCGGCCGGTACGGCTGGTCCAGCGGCTTGGCGACCACCCCGTCCAGCCCGGCGCCCTCGTACTCGTCGAACCAGGCCCGGGCGACGTCGAGGTCGGTGGCGGCGGGTGCGGTGAACACCGGGTCGGCGGCACCGGCGAGGGCCGCCTCCAGCGCCGGGCGGCGCACCGACAGCGGCTCGTCCAGCAGCGCGTCGTCCCCGAGGGCGAGCAGGTCGAAGGCGACGAAGGAGGCCGGCGTCCGCTCGGCGAGCAGCTTCACCCGGCTCGCGGCGGGGTGGATGCGCTCCAGCAGCTCCTCGAAGCGCAGCCGGCCGTCCCGGGCGATCACCACCTCGCCGTCCAGTACGCAGCGCGGCGGCAGCTCACGGCGGAACGCCTCGACCAGCTCGGGGAAGTACCTGGTCAGCGGCTTGCCGGTGCGGCTGCCGAGCTCCACCTCGTCGCCGTCGCGGAACACGATCGAGCGGAAGCCGTCCCACTTGGCCTCGTACTGCATCCCGGGCGGGATCCTGGCCACCGACTTGGCGAGCATCGGCGCCACCGGCGGCATCACGGGCAGGTCCATGCCTCCGATCGTCACCCGGTTCGCTCCGGGGCGCGCGCCGGGCGCCCTGCGCTTAGCGTGAGGGGCATGGGCTCAGCCGTGGAACTGGATGTCGCCGGGCGGACCGTCCGGCTGTCGAACCCGGACAAGGTGTACTACCCCGAGCGCGGCTTCACCAAGCTGGACGTCGCGCAGTACTACCTGGCCGTCGCCGACGGGGTGCTGCGCGGGCTGCGCGACCGGCCCACCACCCTGCAGCGCTTCCCGGACGGGGTGGACGGCGAGTTCTTCTACCAGAAGCGCGCGCCCAAGGGCCTGCCGGAGTGGCTGCCCACCGCCCGGATCGAGTTCCCCAGCGGCCGCTCCGCCGACGAGATCTGCCCCGCCGAGCCGGCCGCCGTGCTCTGGGCGGCCAACCTGGGCTGCCTCACCTTCCACCCGTGGCCGGTGCGGCGCTCCGACCCCGACCACGTGGACGAGCTGCGGATCGACCTCGACCCGCAGCCCGGCACCGACTTCCGCGACGCCGTCCGCGCCGCCCACGAGCTGCGTGCCCTGCTGGCGGAGTACGGGCTGCGCGGCTGGCCCAAGAGCTCCGGCGGGCGCGGCCTGCACGTCTACGTGCCGCTGGTGCCCGAGTGGACCTTCACCGACGGGCGGCACGCGGTGATCGCGCTCGGTCGCCTGCTGGAGCAGCGGATGCCCGGGAAGGTCACCACCGCGTGGTGGAAGGAGGAGCGCGGCGAGCGGATCTTCGTCGACTACAACCAGATGGCCCGCGACCGCACCATCGCCTCCGCCTACTCGCTGCGCGCCCGCCCCCGGGCCACCGCCTCCGCACCGCTGCGCTGGGAGGAGCTGGACGACGTCGTGCCCGAGGACTTCGACCTGCGCACCCTGCCCGCCCGCTTCGCCGAACTCGGGGACCTGAACGCCGGGATGGACGGCGAGGCGTTCCGCCTGGAGCCCCTGCTGGAGCTGTACGCCAGGCAGCTGCGCGACGAGGGCCTCGGCGAGCTCCCGTACCCGCCGGACCACCCGAAGGCGAAGGGCGAGCCGCCCCGGGTCCAGCCGAGCCGGGCGAAGAGGACGTAACCGCCCGCCCCGGGGGGGGCTCAGCCCCGGGCGCCGGCCGGAGCCAGGGCGGTGACGGTCCGGACGGCCTCTGCGATCTGACCGTCCGTCAGGTCCCCCCGGGCGGTCAGCCGCAGCCGGGAGACGCCGTCCGGGACGGAGGGCGGGCGGAAGCACCCGACGGCGAGGCCCGCGCGGCGGCAGTCGGCGGCCCAGGCGAGGGCGGCCTCCGGGCCCGGGGCGCGCACCGAGACCACCGCGGCCTGCGGCTCGCAGGCCCGCAGCCCGGCGGCGGCGAGCTGCCGGGCCAGGGTGCGGGCGACCTCGCGGGCGCGCTCGGCGCGGGCCGGCTCGGCGCGCAGCAGGCGCAGCGCGGCGAGGGCGGCACCGGCGGCGGCCGGGGCGAGGCCGGTGTCGAAGATGAAGGTGCGGGCCGTCTCGGTCAGGTGCCGGATCACCCGGCGCGGGCCGAGGACGGCGCCGCCCTGCGCGCCGAGGGACTTGGAGAGGGTGGCGGTGGCCACGGTGTCCGGCTGCCCGGCGAGCCCGGCGGCGGCGAGCGCCCCGGTGCCGCCGGGGCCGAGCACGCCGAGCCCGTGCGCGTCGTCCACCAGCAGGCCGGCGCCGTGCGCGCGGACGGCGTGCGACAGCTCGGGCAGCGGGGCGGCGTCGCCGTCCACCGAGAACACCGAGTCGGTGACCACCAGCGCCCGCGGCTGCGAACGCCCGGCGAGCACCTCGGCCACCGCCGCCGGATCGGCGTGCGGGGCCCGGTGGACGTCGGCGCGGGAGAGCCGACAGCCGTCGATCAGCGAGGCGTGGTTGTAGGCGTCGGAGACGATCAGGGTGTCCGGGTCGGTGAGGGCGGTCAGCGCCGCGAGGTTGGCCGTGTACCCGGAGGAGAACACCAGCGCGGCCTCCACCCCGCAGAACTCGGCCAGCTCCTCCTCCAGTTCGGTGTGCAGCGCGGTCGTGCCCGTCACCAGCCGCGAGCCGGTGGAACCGCCGCCCCAGCGCAGCGCCGCGTCCGCCGCCGCCCGGACGACCACCGGGTGCCTGGTCAGCCCCAGGTAGTCGTTCCCGGCGAGGTCCAGCACCGCATCGTCCGCCGCCCGGCTGCGCAGCGTCCGCGTGAGCCCGGCCTCGGCCCGCAGCGCGGCCGTCTCGTCGAGCCAGTCGAAGACGTGCGCCGGGGCGGGGGCGGTGGTGCGCGGATCGGCCGCGAGCGGGTGGTTCATGGTCGGCACTCTGGCACGTCGCCGGATGCCGGGCAATGTGCGGATCGGCACAGGAGGAACAGGACACCGGCGTCGCCCCCGCCGAGGTCCTTCGGCGTGCTGGTCTCCGGGGACGTCGTCGACGGGGCCTCCCTCGGCAGGGCCCACCAGGCGTACGCGGACATCGCCCTCAGGACCGGCAGGGCCGCCGCGGCCGCGTACGAGTGTCGCGACACCGTGACGCCGGCCGCCACCGCCCCGCGCGTCCCGTCCTGGGAGCCGCCCCGGGCGCCATGGCGCCCCCGGCCTTTGCCCGGGGTGGCGGCGAGCAGGCAAGATAGCCGGGTGACCCTCCTTGATCTGATGCCGAAGCCCGCCACCCCCGACGCGCTGTACGAGACGTTCGCAGCCTGGGCGGAGGAGCGGGGGATCACGCTGTACCCGGCGCAGGAGGAGGCGCTGATCGAGCTGGTGTCGGGGAACAACGTGATCCTGGCGACGCCGACCGGCTCGGGCAAGAGCCTGGTGGCGGCGGGGGCGCACTTCGCCGCGCTGGCGGAGGGGCAGCGGACCTTCTACACCGCCCCGATCAAGGCGCTGGTCTCGGAGAAGTTCTTCGACCTGGTGAAGATGTTCGGCACCGAGCAGGTCGGCATGATGACCGGCGACGCCTCGGTGAACCCCACCGCGCCGATCATCTGCTGCACCGCCGAGGTGCTCGCCCAGATCGCGCTGCGCGACGGCGCCCGGGCCGACATCGGCCAGGTGGTCATGGACGAGTTCCACTTCTATGCCGAGCCGGACCGCGGCTGGGCCTGGCAGATCCCGCTGCTGGAGCTGCCGCAGGCGCAGTTCCTGCTGATGTCCGCGACGCTCGGCGACGTCCGCCGCTTCGAGGAGGACCTGACCCGCCGCACCGGCCGTCCGACCACGGTGGTGCGCAACGCGACCCGCCCGGTGCCGCTGTTCTACGAGTACCGCCGCACCTCGCTGCACGACACCCTGGAGGAGCTGCTGCAGACCGGCCAGGCGCCGGTCTACGTCGTGCACTTCACCCAGAAGGAGGCGGTGGAGCGGGCCCAGTCGCTGATGAGCATCAACATGTGCTCGAAGGCGGAGAAGGAGGCCATCGCCGACCTGATCGGCGGCTTCCGCTTCACCACCAAGTTCGGCCGCAACCTGTCCCGCTACGTGCGCCACGGCATCGGCGTGCACCACGCGGGCATGCTGCCGAAGTACCGCCGGCTGGTCGAACGCCTCGCCCAGGCGGGCCTGTTGAAGGTCATCTGCGGCACCGACACCCTCGGGGTCGGCGTCAACGTGCCGATCCGCACGGTGCTGTTCACCGCCCTGTCCAAGTACGACGGGCAGCGCGTGCGCATCCTGCGCGCCCGCGAGTTCCACCAGATCGCCGGCCGGGCCGGGCGGGCCGGCTTCGACACCGTCGGCCAGGTGGTGGCGCAGGCCCCCGAGCACGTGATCGAGAACGACAAGGCGATCGCCAAGGCCGGGGACGACCCGAAGAAGAAGCGCAAGGTGGTCCGGAAGAAGGCCCCGGAGGGCTTCGTCGGCTGGACCGAGGAGACCTTCGAGAAGCTGATCGCCGCGGACCCGGAGCCGCTGGTCTCCCGGTTCAAGGTGAGCCACGCGATGCTGCTGTCGGTGATCGGCCGCCCGGGCAACGCCTTCGAGGCGATGCGCAAGCTGCTGACCGACAACCACGAGGACCGGGCCGCCCAGCGCCGGCACATCCGCACCGCGATCGCCATCTACCGCTCGCTGCTGGAGGGCGGCGTGGTCGAGCGGCTCCCGGAGCCGGACGCCGAGGGCCGGATCGTCCGGCTCACCCTGGACCTCCAGGAGAACTTCGCGCTCAACCAGCCGCTGTCCACCTTCGCGCTGGCCTCCTTCGACCTGCTCGACCCGACCTCGCCCTCGTTCGCGCTGGACGTCGTCTCCGTCGTCGAGGCGACGCTGGACGACCCGCGCCAGATCCTCGCCGCCCAGCAGAACAAGGCGCGCGGCGAGGCCGTCGGCGAGATGAAGCGGGACGGCATCGAGTACGAGGAGCGGATGGAGCGGCTCCAGGAGATCACCTACCCGAAGCCGCTGGAGGAACTGCTCACCCACGCCTACGAGGTGTACCGCCGGGCGCACCCGTGGATCGGCGACCACCGGCTCCAGCCGAAGTCGGTGGTCCGCGACCTGTACGAGCGGGCGATGACCTTCTCGGACTACGTCGGCTTCTACGAGCTGGCCCGCACCGAGGGCATCGTGCTGCGCTACCTGGCGAGCGCGTTCAAGGCGCTGGAGCAGACCGTCCCCGAGGACGTGAAGACCGACGACCTCAAGGACGTCATCGCCTGGCTCGGCGAGCTGGTCCGCCAGGTCGACTCCAGCCTGCTGGACGAGTGGGAGCAGCTGGCCAACCCGACCGAACCGCAGGCCGCCGAGGTGAGCCTGGACGACAGGCCGGCGCCGGTCACCGCGAACGCCCGCGCCTTCCGCGTCCTGGTGCGCAACGAGATGTTCCGCCGGGTCGAGCTGTGCGCGCTGGAGCACTGGGACGAGCTCGGCGAGCTGGACGGCGAGTACGGCTGGGACGCGGACCGCTGGGCGGACGCCATGGACGGGTACTGGGACGAGTACGACGACCTCGGCACCGGCCCGGACGCGCGCGGCCCGAAGATGCTGATCATCGAGGAGGAGGACTCCGCCTGGCGGGTCCGGCAGATCTTCGACGACCCGGAGGGCGACCACGACTGGGGCATCAGCGCCGAGGTCGACCTGTACGGCTCGGACGAGGAGGGCCGGGCGGTGGTGCGGGTGACGGCGGTGGACCGGCTCGGCGGCTGAGCCCCGGCCGGGGGGGGGGGGGGGGCCCCCCCCCCCGCCCCCCCCGGGGGGGGGGGGCGCCCCCCCCCCCCCCCGCCCCCCCCCCCCGGCCGCCCCCCCCCGCGGGCCGCCCAC
>NZ_JBISAI010000002.1:265103-434551 GCF_044391605.1 Kitasatospora sp. NPDC018619 | reverse complement strand
GGGGGGGGGGGGGGGGGGGGGGGGGGGGGGGGGGGGGGGGCCGGGGGGGGGGGGGGCCCCGGGGGGGGGGGGGGCGGGCCCCCCCCGCCGCCCGGGGGGGGGGGGGGCCCCCCCCCCCGCCGGCCCTCGCGTCACATCCCTTGTGCCCCATCCCTCGTGTCACATCCAGGCGAACGGCGAGCCCGCCGCGTAGGAGAGCGCGCGGGTGGCCTCGTCGAGGCTCTGCTCCGTGGTCGGCGCCGTACCGGGCGCCGTCGGGGCCGGTGCGGTCGGCGTCCCGGCGGTGCTCGGGGCCGGGCCCGCCGGGACGCCGGCCGCGCGCGAGCTGGTGACCGTCACGTAGTGCCCGACCTCCTCGATCCGCGGCTCGCCGCCGGTCCTGGCGCCGGGGGCCTGGGCGGGCGCGGTGGTGGTGTCGGCGAGGATGAAGGCGACGGCGCCGGGCTTGGCCCGCAGGGCGTCGGCGGCCCGGGCGGCGGACGGCTGGTCGGGGAAGCGCAGCATGGTGACGCTGCTGAGCACCGGGCGGTCCTGACCGGTGAAGCTGACGGTCAGGTAGCCCTGGCAGCCGGTGTCCTTCAGCGGGTCCTGGGCGCGGTCCTGGAGCACCTCACCGCAGTTCTCGCCCTGCCGGACGCCGTTGCGGCGAGCCTTGTAGGAGCCGACCTCGACCGCCCGCTGGGCGGGGAAGAGGTTGTCGACGTTGAGGGCCTCGGGGTCGGTGCGCGGCGGCGGTGCGCCCACCACCCGGGGCGTCGCGGACGCGTCCTTGCTGGACGGGCCGAGCCCGGGTATGTAGTCGCCCGGCGTCGGCCGGGTGATGATCCACCCTCCGCCCGCGACCACCCCGACCACGACGATCCAGCCGGTCGCCCGACGGGCCGTCAACCGGCGGCCCCGCCGCCTGCGGTCCGTCCCCGCGCCGGTGTCGGCGCCCCCGCCGACCCGCTGCCCTGCCCGGTCGTCCCGGCCTTCTCCCGGAGTCGTCGTGCGCTCCCCCTGCGTGGTCATGGCGCAGATTCTAAGCACCCCCGGGGTGGCGTGGATCACGGGGGCGGGGGTTGCTGACCCCCGCCCGCCGACCCTGCCCGCTACCCGCCGGTAACCGGAGCTCCGGGTCCGCGTCAAGCTCGTGACCAGCGGCGCAGCCGTGACCTTCGACACTGTGGCAATCGGCACATCCTCACACCGATCTTCTGGCGGGTTTGCTCTGGCGCCGCTCGATCGCCACCAGGCAGGATCGCCCCATGGATCTGCTCGATACCCTCACCGCCAAGGGCCTGCGCGGCGAAGTCCCGACCCGCGAGGAGGCCCTGGCCGTCCTCGCCACCACCGACGACGAGCTGCTCGACGTGGTCGCCGCGGCCGGCAGGGTGCGCCGCCGCTGGTTCGGCCGCCGGGTCAAGCTCAACTACCTGGTGAACCTGAAGAGCGGGCTCTGCCCGGAGGACTGCTCGTACTGCTCCCAGCGGCTCGGGTCCAAGGCCGAGATCCTCAAGTACACCTGGCTCAAGCCGGACCAGGCCGCCGAGGCCGCCCGCGCGGGGGTGGCCGGCGGCGCCAAGCGGGTCTGCCTGGTCGCCAGCGGCCGCGGCCCGACGGACCGTGACATCGACCGGGTCACCGACACCATGGCCGCCATCAAGGACGCCGACCCCGAGGTCGAGATCTGCGTCTGCCTCGGCCTGCTCTCCGACAACCAGGCGGAGCGGCTCAAGGCGGCCGGCGCCGACGCCTACAACCACAACCTCAACACCTCCGAGGGCACCTACGGCGACATCGCCACCACCCACACCTACGCGGACCGGGTGGACACCGTGCAGAAGGCGCACGGCGCCGGCCTGTCCGCCTGCTCCGGCCTGATCGCCGGCATGGGCGAGAGCGACGAGGACCTGGTCGACGTCGTCTTCGCGCTGCGCGAGCTCGGCTCGGACTCCGTCCCGGTCAACTTCCTGATCCCCTTCGAGGGCACCCCGCTCGCCAAGGAGTGGAACCTCACCCCGCAGCGCTGCCTGCGCATCCTGGCGATGGTCCGCTTCGTCAACCCGGACACCGAGGTGCGGATCGCCGGCGGGCGCGAGGTGCACCTGCGCTCGCTGCAGCCGCTGGGCCTGCACATCGCCAACTCCATCTTCCTGGGCGACTACCTGACCAGCGAGGGCCAGGCCGGTCAGGCCGACCTCGACATGATCAGGGACGCCGGCTTCGAGGTCGAGGGCGCCGGCGAGGCCACCCTGCCCCGGCACCGGGCGGACGTCGCCGCGGCCGGCGCCGCCGGCGGCTGCGGCACCGCGGCCTCGGCCTGCGGCAGCGGCGGCGGCTGCGGGCCGTGCGGCGGGCACGACCACGCCTCCTCCTCGCCCGTCCCCCCGGTCGACGCGAGCCCGGTCGAAGCGGCCCCGCGCGAAGGGGCCCCGGAGGACGAGCTCCGCAGCGACCTGGTGAAGGTCCGCCGCCGCGGCGCCGGCACCGAACTCGCGCCCAACGCCTGACACCCACGGGAGAACCGCCCACCATGCCCCAGCCGTCCACCGACACGCTGCTCGCCCTCGACCGCGCCCACGTCTGGCACCCGTACGGGCCGATGCCCGGGACCGCCGACCCGTACGTCGTCGAATCCGCCTCCGGGGTGCGGCTGCGCCTGGCCGAACCGGTCGCGGGCGGGCGGCGCGAGCTGGTCGACGGGATGTCGTCCTGGTGGGCGGCGATCCACGGCTACCGGCACCCGGTGCTGGACGAGGCCGTGCGCGAGCAGCTGGGGCGGATGAGCCACGTGATGTTCGGCGGGCTGACCCACGAGCCCGCCGTGTCCCTGGCGGCCCGGCTGGTGGAGATCACCCCGGAGCCGCTGCGGCACGTCTTCCTCGCCGACTCGGGCTCGGTGGCCGTCGAGGTCGCGCTGAAGATGTGCCTCCAGTACTGGCAGTCCACCGGGCGGCCGGCCAAGCGCCGGCTGCTCACCTGGCGCGGCGGCTACCACGGGGACACCTTCCACCCGATGTCGGTCTGCGACCCGGACGGCGGGATGCACCATCTGTGGGGCGGGGTGCTGCCCGGCCAGCTGTTCGCCCCGGAGCCCCCGGCCGGCTTCGACGCCCCGCTCGACCCGGGGTACGCGGCCGCGTTCGAGGAGCTGATGGCCCGCAACGCCGACGAGTTGGCCGCCGTCGTCGTCGAGCCGGTGGTCCAGGGCGCCGGCGGGATGCGCTTCCACTCCCCCGCCTACCTGCGGATGCTGCGCGAGCTGTGCGACCGGTACGGCGTGCTGCTGGTCTTCGACGAGATCGCCACCGGCTTCGGGCGCAGCGGCGCGCTGTTCGCCGCCGACCACGCGGGCGTCTCGCCGGACGTCATGTGCCTGGGCAAGGCGCTGACCGGCGGCTACCTGACGCTGGCCGCCACGCTGTGCACGGGCGAGGTCGCGGACGGGATCAGCCGCGGCGAGGTGCCGGTGCTCGCGCACGGGCCGACGTTCATGGGCAACCCGCTGGCCTGCGCGGTGGCCAACGCCTCGCTGGACCTGCTGCTCGGGCAGGACTGGTCGGTGGAGGTGAAGCGGATCGAGGCGGGGCTGGCCGAGGGCCTCGCGGCGGCGGCGGACGTCCCCGGCGTGCGCGACGTACGGGTCCGCGGGGCCGTCGGCGTCGTGCAGTTGGACCACCCGGTGGACGTCCGGGCGGCGACCGAGGCGGCCGCGCGGGAGGGCGTCTGGCTGCGGCCGTTCCGGGACCTGGTCTACACGATGCCCCCCTATGTGACGGAGGACGAGGACGTGGCACGGATCGCTGCCGCCGTGACCGCCGCGGCGGTGAAGGGATGAGCGCGCGCATCCTGTTCGTGACGGGCACCAACACGGACGTCGGCAAGACCGTCGCCACGGCGGCGGTGGCCTCGGTGGCGCTGCGCTCCGGGCTGAAGGTCGCGGTGCTCAAGCCGGGGCAGACCGGGGTCGGCGCCGACGAGCCCGGCGACGCGGCGGAAGTCCGCCGCCTGGCCGGTGAGCTGACGGTCCGTGAGCTGGTGCGCTACCCCGAACCGCTGGCACCCGACACCGCCGCCCGACGGGCCGCGATGCCCCGCCTGTCCCCCGCCGCGGTGGTGTCCGAGGTCGCCGACCTGGCCGCCAGCCACGACCTGGTCCTGGTCGAGGGCGCCGGCGGACTGCTGGTCCGCTACGACGACGAGGGCCGCACGCTCGCCGACCAGGCCCGGGCCGTGCTCGACGCCGGGCTCCCGGCCGAGGTGCTCCTCGTGGCCTCCGCCGGCCTCGGCACCCTCAACATCGTCTCGCTGACCGCCGAGGCCCTCGCCGCCCGCGCGCTGCCCCTGGCCGGGGTGCTCGTCGGCTCCTGGCCCGCCGCCCCGGGCCTCGCCGAGCGCTGCAACCTGGCCGACCTCCCCCGCTGCGCCGGCGCCCCCCTGCTCGGCGCCCTGCCCGAGCGGGCGGGCGGGGCGGAGGACTTCGCCGCCCTCGCCCGGGCGGCGCTCTCCCCCGAACTCGGCGGCACCTGGAACGCCGAGCACTTCGCGCGGGTCCACCGGCCGGAATCGGCGCCGCTTCGCTCGATGGAGTGATCCCGGCTTCCGGCCCTGTCGGAAGCCGGGGCGGCTCAATACCGTTCCTTCCATGACAGACGGGCTCACCCCTGACGAGGCCCTGCGGGCCTTGGCCGCCCTGGAGGCGGCCTGGAAGGACGACGACGAGGCGCTGCTCGCGCTCGCGGCGGGCGGCGCCGGCGAACGGCCGCTGCCGGCACTGGTCGCCGCGTACGGCGAGCACGCCATGGACACCCTGATGGCCCTCGCCTTCGGGTTGCGCGCCACCATGAGCGACGAGGAGATCGCCGAGATCTCCGACGCCGTCAGCTCCAACATCGGCGCCCGGATGAGTGCCCTGCTCACCCAGACCCTCAAGGCCTGGGGCACCCTCGCACCGGCGGAGGACCTCTCCGTCACCAAGATCATCGCCCATACCGTGATCGACGCCATGCGCGCCGTCACGGAGGACCCGAGCAGGACCGAAGTGCTGCCGCTGCTGGCCACCTTCCGCAGCTACGCCCTCAACGGCACCTGAGGAAACCGGCTTTCGGCGTGGCACCCGCCCGGTGAGGTCGGCACGGTGGGACGCCACCGCACCGGGCGCGCGCGTGCGCGGGACGTCGGACCGGCCGACTTCCCGCGCTGTCGCCCCGCTGCCTGCACAGTGCCGCAGTCGGGCAGGGAGTCGGTGTTCTCGGCGATGTCGAGGTCCCGGACGTACCCGGCGCCGTCGGCCCACCGGACGCCGTTGCGGCCTGGGCGCTCGATGCCCAGGACCAGGCGTCTGCCGCTGTCGTCGGTGACCCGGCAGATGCCGGCCACGTCGCCGCCGGCCCAGGCAGTGCGGCGCAGGCCCGGTGGGCGGCGGTCCTGCGGTGGGCCGCGACGGTGGCGGCCCGCACGTCCGCCGCCGGTGGACGTGCGGGCACCCGCCGGCCCGGCCGTCAGGCCGTGGGCCCGCTCGGCCCCGGCGAACGGGTCCGTTCCCGCACGGCAGGCGGTGATCAGGCCGCGGTGGGCCAGGTCGCGGGCCTGGTCCACGGGCTGGCTCCGAGGGCCGGCTGTGCCGGGGCACTCGCCGTGGACGTCCTGGTGGAACTCCAGCACGGTGCTCAGGTCGGGAACGCCCGCCGGATGGGCGACGGCCGCATCGACCCCTCGGCGCCAGGAAGCCCGTGGCCGGGTCCACGAACTCCGCTCGCCCTGCGGCCCGGAGGACGAAACCACCCGAGCGGATCAGCGGCACGACGAGCACCGACCCGTCGGGCGCGCCGGTTGATCACCGGCCTGGAGGACCGGTGGTCCTCGAAGCGGGCGAGTTCGGTGATCCGCAGGCCCGGTCGATCGGATCTGCAGCCTGGCCGCGGCCGGCACGGGGCACCCGACGGGACCGCGGGTCGGTACGCAGCGGGCCCCGGCGGGCGGCGGGCACCCCTCAGCGGGCCTCGGCGACGAGGAAGCGGCCGGAGCGCCAGTGGAGCCGGGCGGGGCCGCCGGTGGGCCAGTCGTGGTTCAGGTGGCGGCGGCCGCGGCCGAGGGCGCCGAGGTCGTGGGGGCGCAGGGCGCCGCTCCGCAGGCCGGTGGCCTCGGCGGCGGTCAGCGGCAGGATGGTCACGTACTGGGCGTCGTCCCCGCCCATCCAGTCCACGACCTCGGTGAAGATCCACACGAACTGCTGCGAACAGTCCCGGCAGCGCCGGAGGTTGACGGAGAAGTGCGAGCCGTCCACCACCTCCGCCTCGTGCTCGAAGCCGTCCCGCTGCCGCCCCCACACGGCCCGCTCGTCCTCGCCGTAGCACTTCGCGCAGCCGAACTCCGCCATCGGCCTTCCCATCGGTCGACTCCCTGCTCCCGCGACGTCCCGGTCGCGGCCCATGATGCCCGCACGGCCCCGGTGGCCGGCCGGACTGTCACCCGACCGGGCAACAATTCACGGTCCGTTCCCGCGCTGTTGGCACCTCAGGGAGGAAGGCCGCACGGCCGGTTGACGTCCCGGGCCGGGGCGACGGGCCGCCCGCGCCGGCCGGCGGCGCCTGCGCGCCAGCGTTCGGCAAACCGAACGACCGGCCCGGTCCGCGGCGCCCCGGCTCAGTGCCCGTCCACCGGGCCGGCGAGGTGCGGCCGCTGCTCGGCGCGGTACTGCAGCAGGAGCACCGAGCGGACCGGCTCACCGCTCACCGCGGTGTAGCTGTGCGGCAGCGAGGCGTCGAAGCCGACGTAGTCGCCCGGCCCGAGCTCGATCTCGTGCCGCCCCGCCCGCACCCGCAGCCGCCCGGCCTGCACCACGGTGTGCTCGGTGCCGCCGTGGCCGCCCGAGAGCTGGGTGCCGTCGGTGCGGACCACCTGGTCGTAGACCTCGAACACGGCGTCCCCCGACTCGATCCGGCGCAGCGGGCGCAGGTCCACGCCCCGGCCGCTGAGCACCTCGGCCTCGGCGGCGCGCACCACCGTGACCTCGCCCGCCGGCCGGGCCTCGACCAGGTCGGAGATCGGCACGCCGAGCACCCGGGAGAGCCCGAGCACCGTCTCCAGGGTGGGATTGCCGGCCCCCGACTCCAGCTGGGAGAGCGTCGCCTTGCCGACCCCGGCCCGTCGGGACAGCTCGGACAGCGACAGTCCGCGCTGGGCCCGCACCCGCTTCAGGTTGGCGGCGAGGACACCCCGGACGGATTCCTCGGCATCGTTCACGCTCGACCTCTTCTCTCGCGGCTTCGTTCGATATACCGTACGGGACGCATGCCGACGGACGGGGCAGCGTAGCGAGACACCGCGCACCCACCACCCCCACCAGGAGAACGTAGTGACCGAGCCCGCCGAGACCATCACGTACCGAAAGAACGGCCTGACCCGCGGCGTCACGGACGAGCTCGCCGAGAGCATGAAGCAGGGCTGGGCCGACACCGAGCGCACCGCCCTGGAGCCGGTCCCGCAGGCCGCGCACACCGCCCGCCGCCGCGCGCGGCTGTCCGCCGCCTTCCCCGGTGAGCTGCTGGTCGTCCCGTCCGGCAACCCCAAGGTGCGGGCCAACGACACCGACTACCCGTTCCGCCCGTCCTCCGACTACGCCTACCTGACCGGCGACCGGTCCCAGGACGCCGTCCTGGTGCTCGTCCCGACCGGCGAGAGCGGCCACGAGGCGGTGCTCTACCTGCGCGACCGCTCCCGCACCGACAACGGCGAGTTCTGGCTGGACACCCACGGCGAGCTGTGGGACGGCCGCCGCAACAGCCTGACCGAGAGCGAGCGGCTGTTCGGCCTGCCCTGCCGCGACGTGCGCACCGTCCGCGCGGACCTGCGCGCCGCCACCGGCCCGGCCCGCGTGCTGCGCCGCCACGACGCGGGCGTGGAGGCGGCCCTCGCGGAGCGGACGGACCCCGGGCGGGACGAGGAGTTCGAGGTCTTCCTGTCCGGGATGCGCCTGGTCAAGGACGAGTTCGAGATCGAGGAGCTGCGCTTCGCCTGCGCCGCCACCGCCCGCGGCTTCGAGGACGTGGTGCGCGTCCTCGGCAGCGACTCGGCGACCGCCGAGCGGCTGATCGAGGGCACCTTCTTCGTCCGCGCCCGGATCGAGGGCAACGACGTGGGCTACAGCACGATCGCGGCGGCCGGCCCGCACGCCACCACCCTGCACTGGGTGCGCAACGACGGCCACGCCCGCCCCGGCGACCTGCTGCTGCTCGACGCGGGCGTGGAGACCAACCACCTCTACACCGCCGACGTCACCCGCACCCTGCCGGTCAGCGGCCGGTTCACCGAGCTCCAGCGCAGGGTCTACGACGCCGTGTACGCGGCCCAGGAGGCCGGCATCGCCGCGGTGCGCCCGGGCGGGCGGTTCCGCGACTTCCACCGCGCCGCCCAGCGCGAGCTCGCCGAACACCTCACCTCCTGGGGCCTGTTCGGCGACCTGAGCGCGGACAAGGTGTACGAGCTGGGCCTGCACCGCCGCTTCACCCTGGCCGGCACCGGGCACATGCTGGGCATCGACGTCCACGACTGCGCCCACTCGCGCACCGAGGAGCACGTGGACGGCCCGCTGGAGCCGGGCATGGTGCTCACCGTCGAGCCGGGCATCTACTTCCAGGAGAACGACCTGACGGTGCCGGCGGAGTACCGGGGCATCGGGGTGCGGATCGAGGACGACATCCTGGTCACCGAGGACGGCAACGAGAACCTCTCCGCCGCCCTCCCGCGCCGCTCCGACGAGGTCGAGGCCTGGCTGGCCCGCCTGCGCGGCTGAGCGCGGCCGAACGCGACGGAGCGCGAGGGAGCACCGCGGAGCGGCACCGGTGCGCGGGCGGCACCCCGGTGCCGCCCGCGCACCGGAAGCGGCCGCCAGCGCTCGGCGGCCGTCCGGACGGCGACCGGCCCGGCGCTCAGGCCCGCGCTCGGGCCGCCAGCGGCTTGACCCAGCGGCTCCACCGCGGCTCGGGCCGGTAGCCGGCCGCCTGCCAGGTGCGGTGGCCGAGGGCGTTGTCGTCCAGCACCATGGCGTCGGCGCGCCGCCCGCCGAGCGCGGCGAAGCGCTGCTCGGCGGCGGCCAGCAGCGCGGCGCCGATGCCCCGGCGGCGGTGCCCGGGGTCGACGGCGAGGCGGTAGAGGTGGCACCGCCAGCCGTCCCAGCCGGCGATCACCGTCCCGAGGAGGGCCGCCGGGTCCTCGGCCGGGGTGGCGACGATCAGGCAGTCCGGATCCCTGGCGAGCAGCGCGGCCAGCCCCGCCTCGTCGTCCGTGATGCTGGTGCCCTTGGCGGCGCGGGCCCAGAGGGCGAGCAGGGCGGGGATCTCGTCGGGGCGGGCGGCGCGCAGGGCGATCTGGTCGGTCATACCGGCCTGTCTAGCAGGCCGTCCGGCACGGCCGTGCGGATTTCCACCCCGTGGACGGTCAGCCCAGCCGCCACACCGTGGTGGTCTTGACCGCGGTGTCCTCCAGGTCCGCGACCACCGGCACCCGGTACGCCGCCACCGCGGTGAACCGCTCCCGGGGCAGGTAGGCGCGCCCCGGGTCGCCGACGATCACGGTGGCCCCGCGCGCCGCGGCCCGTTCCAGGAAGGGCAGGAAGCGGGCGGCCATGGCCCGTTCGTAGAAGACGTCGCCCGCGAGCACCACCTCGGCGGGCCCGCCGTCGCCGTCCACCAGGTCCACCAGCGCGCCGTCCACCCGCACCCCGTTGGCCTCGGCGTTCAGCCCGATCGCGGCCACCGCGTAGGCGTCGATCTCGGCGGCGCGCACCTGCCTCGCCCCGCGCAGCGCGGCGGCCACCCCGACCAGCCCGGAGCCGGCCGCGACGTCCAACACCGTGCGCCCGTCGACGAGTTCGGGGTGGTCCAGCACGTAGCGGGCGACCGCCACCCCGCCCGCCCAGGCGAAGGCCCAGAACGGCGGCGGCAGACCGTCCTCTCCCCGTGCCCGCTCGGTGGTCTCCCACAGGGCGATGGCGTCCTCGGCCATGTGCAGGCTGATCTCGGGTACGAAAGGGACGGGCTTCAGCTCGGTCTCCCGCCGGATGAAGGCAAGATCGGCGCCCGGCTGGAGAGTTGGCAGCTCGTTCGGCATGCACCGCAGCATAGGGCCCGCACGGGGGTGCCCACGTCCGCCGGGCGGCCCCTCATCCTCGCTCGTCCACCACCCGCCTGATCTTCCCGACCGAGCGCTCCAGCGCGTACGGGTCCACCACCTCGGCCGCGACCGTGATCCCGACGCCGTCCTTCACCGCACGGACGATCCGCGCGCACGCCGACTCCCGCTGCTCCGCCGAGGCCTCCGGGCGGGCCTCGACCCGGACGGTCATCTCGTCCAGCCGCCCCTGCCGGCGGATCCGCAGCTGGAAGTGGGGCGCGACGCCCGGGGTGCGCAGCAGGATCTCCTCGATCTGGGTGGGGAAGACGTTCACCCCCCGCAGGATGATCATGTCGTCGCTGCGCCCGGTGACCTTCTCCATCCGCCGGAAGGCCGGCCGCGCCGTGCCGGGCAGCAGTCGGCTGAGGTCGCGGGTGCGGTAGCGGACGATCGGCAGCGCCTCCTTGGTGAGCGAGGTGAAGACCAGTTCGCCGCGCTCGCCCTCGGGCAGCACCCCGTCGGCCCCCAGCCGGTCGGACAGCGGGTCGACGACCTCCGGGTAGAAGTGGTCCTCCCAGATGTGCAGTCCGTCCTTGGTCTCCACGCACTCCTGGGCGATGCCCGGGCCGACCACCTCGGACAGGCCGTAGATGTCGACGGCGTGCAGGTCGAGCCGCTCCTCGATCTCGCGGCGCATCTCCTCCGTCCAGGGCTCGGCGCCGAAGATGCCGACCTTGAGCGAGGTGGTGCGCGGGTCGACGCCCTGCTTCTCGAACTCGTCCAGCAGGGTCAGCAGGTAGGACGGGGTGACCATGATGATCTCGGGCTCGAAGTCGAGGATCAGCCGCACCTGGCGGGCCGTCATGCCGCCGGAGGCCGGGATGACGGTGCAGCCGGCCCGCTCGGCGCCGTAGTGCGCGCCCAGGCCGCCGGTGAACAGGCCGTAGCCGTAGGCGATGTGCACCTTGTGGCCGGGCCGGCCGCCAGCCGCGCGGATCGAGCGGGCGACCACGTCGGCCCACATGGAGAGGTCGCCGTCGGTGTAGCCGACGACGGTCGGCAGCCCGGTGGTGCCGCTGGAGGCGTGGATCCGGCGGATCCGCTCCATCGGGACGGCGAACATGCCGAAGGGGTAGCCCTCGCGCAGGTCGGCCTTGGTGGTGAAGGGGAAGCGGGCGAGGTCCGCCAGGGTGCGGCAGTCCTCGGGGCGGACGCCGGCGGCGTCGAACTTGCGGCGGTAGAGCTCGACGTGGTCGTACGCGTGCCGCAGGGTGGCCCGCAGCCGGGTGAGCTGGTGGGCGCGCAGTTCCTCCGGCGCCATCCGCTCCCCGGCGTCCAGCAGTTCCGGCGGGAGCGGCTCCCCGAGGTGTCGGCGCGGGGCGGGTGCGGTGCCGGTCATCGTCGCTCCTTCGCTGCTCTGGGCCGTGCGGGGCACCCTTCGACCACCTACCGATCGTTCGGTCAGGCCCCCTCTCGGGCTCCATTGATCCAGTACCCGAACCATCTGTCAAGGGATCGCACCGGCCTTCCGGAATGCGATGTTCCGCCCGGTTCGTGGTGACTTCGGCCCGACGGCTTGGCTATGCGATATGAAAATCATTACAGAATTTTGACTCGCTGCCGGGCTCCCCCGGCGCACCCCCGTGGTTCAGTAGTGCGGTTTCCGCCCCGCACCCCGGAGTGATCACCGTGCCCACGACTCCCGCCCTGGTCAGCGCGCTGCGCGAACTCGGCGACCGACCCGCCGTCGTCGCCGACGGGCGCGCGATCAGCGGCATCGGCCTGCTGCTCGGCGTCTCCCCGCCGGGCGGCCTGCCCCGGGCCCTCGCCCGCCGCGTGGCCGAGCACGCCGCGCTGCCACCGGCCGCCGCCCGGGCCGCCGAGCAGCGGCTGCGCTACTGGGCCGGCGTCCTCGGCCCGCCGCCGATCCGGCACACCGTGCTGCACCCGGTCACCGACCTCGCCGTCGACCTCGCCCTCGCCACCCTGCTGGCCGGCGGCACCGTCCACTGCGCCGACCCCGAGCTGCGCCCCGAGCAGCAGCTCGAAACCGTCGCCGCCGCGCGGGCCACCCACCTCAGCCTGCCCTCCGCCCTGCTCTGGCGGCTCAGCCGGCAGCCCGGCCTCGACGCCCACGACCTCGGCGAGCTGCGCCTGGTCCTGCACGTCGGCCCGGAGCCCCGGCAGGAGGACGTCTACGCCGCCGTCGACGCGCTCGGCGCCGTGCTCGCCCACGTCCGCGCCCCGTTCAGCAACGCCGAGGCGGCCGACCGCCGGCTGCGCACCGACGCCGCGGCCGCCACCGCCGCGGCCTGGAAGCACAGCATCGGGGTCACCGCCGAACAGGTCGGCGACTTCGGCGCCCAGCTCGACCGCGCCGTGCTCGCCGCCCTGCTGCACACCCTCCAGCAGGGCGGCGTGCTCACCGACCCGGCACGCGGCTACCCCGAGGCCGAGGTCCTCGCCGCGGCCCTGGTCACCCCCGCCCAGCGCCCCCGGGTCGCCCGCTGGCTGGACGCGCTCGCCCGGCACGGCCTGATCACCCGCCAGGACGGCGGGGCCCAGGGCCCGGTGTTCCGCGGCGGTCCGGGGCCCGGCGCCGCCGAGGTCCGGGAGGCCTGGCGCCCGGCCGTCGAGACCTGGGCGGACGGGCTCGGCCCCGCCGCCGCCCTGGACCGGGTCCGGCGCGGCGCCCTGCGGCTGCCCCGGCTGGTCACCGGCCAGGAGGCCCCCCGGCCGGCCGCCGCGCCCGTCCGCTGGGCCGCCGCCCGCGGGTACCTCGGCGCCGCCCTCGGCGCGCTGGTGCGCGGCAGCGCCGAGGCCCACGAGGGGCCCGGACCGCTGCGCGTCCTCGAACTCGACCCCGAGGGCGGCGAACCGGCCGTCGCCCGCGCCCTGGCGGCCCGGCCCCGGCCGCACACCGAGCACCACGGCGCCCCCGACGGCGGGCGGTACGACGTCGTGGTGGCCGGCGCCGGACGGCCCCTCCGGGACGTCCCGGAGCTGGTCCGGCTGCTCTCCCCCGGCGGCCGGCTGCTGCTGCTCGCACCCACCGCCGAACAGCTCGACCTGCTGATCACCGGCGACGCCGACGGCGGCGACGCCCACCCGGCCGAGCACTGGCGGGCGGCGCTCACCGCCGCGGGCTGCCCCACGGTGCTGACCCTGCCGGAGGACGGGCACCCGATGGCGCTGCTGGGGCACCGGCTGTTCGCGGCGCGGGTGGACTGACGGCCGGAGGGCCCGGGGGCTGCCGCCCGGCCACCCGCTCCCACCCGGCCCCTACCCGCCCGTCGTGGCCCGGCGGTGAAGCCCGGGTCACGCACCGCCACCCGATGCGTACCATTTCGATACCGAAGCCTGGATGAGCTGCAAGGATCCTCGCCGCCCGGGTCCGTCCCCGGGTAGGCTCCGCTTGTCCTCCGGCCCTCGCGCAGGCGGCCCCCTGCCGCCGTGCCGCGTTCTCCGGGGGCGCACCCCCCGCGGGCCATTCGGTGGGCACCGCGCACTCGACACCGCGCGCCAGGGCAGTCGCGCGAACGGCGAAGGGCATCGCATTGGCGGATCGGCTCACCGGAGGAGACTCCTCGCTGCTGCGGCGGATCAACGCGGCGGTCACTCTTCGGGCGCTGCGGGACGGCCACTCCGTGACCCTCACCCAGCTCGTCGGCGAGACCGGGCTCTCCCGCCCGACGGTCGAGGGCGTGATCGAGGGGCTGGTCGAGACCGGACTGGTGGCCGAGGTCGAGCAGCCGAGGGAGGACGGCCAGCCGGCCTCCGGCCGCCGCGGCCGCCCGGCCCGCTGGTTCCGCTTCCGCGCCGAGGCCGGGCACATCCTCGGCATCGAGATCGGCGTGCACGACATCCGGGTCATCCTGGCCGACCTCACCGGCGAGGTGGTGGGCAGTCACTTCAAGCCGGTGGACGAGGCCCTGGACGCCGAGGACCGGCTCGCCGCCGTCCGCACCGCCGTCGCCGAGGTGCTGCGCAAGGCCGGCATCTCCCGGGACAACCTGTGGGCCGTCGGCATCGGCACCCCCGGCATCGTGGACCGCGAGGGCACCGTCCGGCTGGGCACCGCGATGCCCGGCTGGACCGGCCTCGACCTCGGCGCCAAGCTGCGGCGCTCGTTCCGCTGCCCCGTCCTGATCGAGAACGACGCCAACCTGGCCGCCATCGCCGAGCACTGGCAGGGGGCGGCGGTCGGCGCCGACGACGTCGTCTTCGTGATGGCCGGCCTCAGCCCGGGGGCCGGCTCGCTCATCGGCGGGCGGCTTCACCGCGGCTTCGGCGGGGCGGCCGGCGAGATCGGCGCCCTGCACCTGCTCGGCCAGGAGGTCACCCCCGAGCGCCTGCTGTCCACCACCGGAAAGCCCCTCAACCCGCTGGACGAGGCCGCCGTGGCGCGGGTGCTGCGGCTGGCCCGGGAGGGCGACGAGGTCGCCAAGGTCGCCATGGACCGCTTCCTCACCCGCCTCGTCCAGGGCGTCGCCGCGCTCGTCCTCGCCATCGACCCGCAGCTGGTGGTGATCGGCGGCTGGGCGGCCGGCCTCGACGGCGTCCTGGACCCGCTGCGCGAGCGCCTCGGCCAGCTCACCCTGCGCGCCCCCGAGGTCGCCCTGGCGGCCCTCGGCTCGGAGGTGGTCGCGATGGGCGCCCTGCGCGTCGCCCTCGACCACGTCGAGGAGCAGCTCTTCGCGGTGGACCCGCCCCGGGCCTGACCGGAGCGGCGGGCCTCACCCCGACCCCGGACACCGGATCCCGGACCCCGGGTGAGGCCCGTCGCTCACCGTCTCACCGCACCGCCCCGACGTCCCGACGTCCCGACGGCAAAGGCCCGGACGCCGGTCGGCGTCCGGGCCTCGGCCTGAGGGTTTCCGGAAATGGTCCAGGGGCGGTGCGTCAGGAGGCCGTACGGACCTCGGCCGTCGCGGCGACGGGGGTGACCTCGACGAGGCCGGCCTCGCCGAAGGTCAGCTTGCAGGTGTCCGCGCGGTAGGTGGCGACCGCCAGGGCCACCAGCCGGCCGGCCGAGGCGTACTGGGTGGTCATCACCAGGACCGGCGCGCCCGGCGGGCGCTCCAGCAGGGCGGCCTGCTCGGCCTCGGCGACGCCCAGCTCGACCGAGCGGGACTCGCCGTCCACCTCCAGGCGCTCCAGCTGGCGCAGCACCGAACGGGCGCGGTCGCTCTCGGCACGGAAGCCCGGCAGGTGCGGCAGGGCGGCGGCCGGGACGTGCAGCGACTCGGTGGCCACCGCGCGGCCCTCCACCAGACGGACCCGCCGCACGGTGTGCACGGTGGCCCCCTCGGCGACGCCGAGGCCCTTCGCCAGCTGTGCGGAGGCGGGGGCGGTGGTGCAGTCGAGCGTCCGCCAGGACTGGCTGCGGGCGGCGCCGGGCCAGCCCTCCTCCTGCCGGTTGACCGGGACGCCGACCCGCGGGGCGGCGATCAGGGTGCCGATCCCCCGGCGGCGCACCAGGCGGCCCTCCAGCTCCAGCTGGTCGAGGGCCTGCCGCAGGGTGGCCCGGGCGACACCGAAGCGGGCCGAGAGCTCGCGCTCGTTGGGGAGCACCTGACCGGTGGAGAACTCCGAGTCGATGGCCCGCAGCAGCACCGTGCGCAGGTGCCAGTACTTCGGCTCCGGCACCGCAGAAAGCTGTCCTGTCGTCCCCACCGCGTCCTCCACCTGATGTCGTCCGCCCTGTGACAAGGAGGGCGGAACCCCGGCCCACTGCCCGCGTCGCGGCTGGTGGGAGAGCGGGCCTTTATCCGTCCTTCTTTATTAAAGGTCCTTGCAGTAAGTGACCCTAGGCGCTCCGTCCGGAGATGGTCAAGACCAATGGCAGAGCCTGACGGGACTGTCGCACATCTTCATGCCGCGTTCACGACAGGTTCGGTCAGCCGCTGTCACCGTCCGGCGGCGGCGCCCCGCCCCGCGCGTCACGGTCCGGGCCCCCGAGCGCCAGTCGGTAGGCTGCTCGGGTGATCGTGGTGACGAGTGTGAACGTGAACGGAATCCGGGCGGCGGCCAGGAAGGGCTTCGTCGAGTGGCTGGCCGCCACCGAGGCGGACGTGGTCTGCCTCCAGGAGGTGCGCTCCGAACCCGCCCAACTGCCCGTCGAGCTGCGTGAGCTGGAGGGCTGGCACGCGCTCTGGGCCCCCGCCGCCGCCAAGGGCCGGGCCGGCGTCGCGATCCTCTCCCGGGTACGGCCGCAGCGCACGGCGATCGGCTTCGGCTCCGAGGAGTTCGACGGGTCGGGCCGGTACGTCGAGATCGACCTGCCCGGCCTGACCGTCGCCAGCCTCTACCTCCCCTCCGGCGAGGTCGGCACCGAGCGCCAGGACGAGAAGGAACGCTTCATGGCGGAGTTCCTCGTCCACCTCACCGCCCTGCGCGCCCGCGCCGCCGCCGACGGCCGCGAGGTCGTGGTCTGCGGCGACTGGAACATCGCCCACCGCCCCGAGGACCTCAAGAACTGGAAGGCCAACCAGAAGTCCGCCGGCTTCCTCCCCGAGGAGCGCGCCTGGCTCTCCCGCGTCTACGACGAGGCCGGCTACGTCGACGTCGTCCGCGCCCTCCACCCCGACCGCACCGGCCCCTACTCCTGGTGGTCCTACCGCGGCCGCGCCTTCGACAACGACTCCGGCTGGCGAATCGACGCACATGTTACAACGCCTGGCATCGCTGGCAAGGCGGTCGAGGCCTACGTCGAGCGAGCGGCCTCCCACGCCGAGCGGTGGAGCGACCACGCCCCGGTGACCGTGGTCTACGACCACGACTTCTAACACCGCCTGCCCGGAAGGAAGTCCTTCATTCCTTCAATCCCTCCCCATCCCGGACGCTAGCCTCCGCCCATGACCGACCCGACCAGCACGACCTACCCTGATTCGGCAAGCAACACCTCCGAGCAGTGCCCGCGGTGCCGGAGAAGGCCCCTGGGTGCCTTCCCTGGCCTGTCCCGGGTCACCGAGGAAGACATCCTCATCTGCTCCCCCTGCTGTAGGGACGAGGTGATCCGTCTGGTGAACGGCGTACCTGTGACGAAGTGGCCGGTGAACAGTGACTTGGAGGCGGAGGATCTGGCTCTTCCCGAGGGCTACGAGCTGATCACTCCCGGAGCCACGCCCGAGTAGCAAGAGGCCTCTCCACCAGGTCCCGCTAGACGGCGAAACGCCCCGGAGCCGATAGCTCCGGGGCGTTTCGTTCATGCAGCCGACGTCAGAGGCCGAGCCGCTTACGGATGGCGTCCATGCCATCAGCCATAGCGATGAACTCCTCGATCGTGTGCCGGACGCCGAGAAGATCGGGGTTCTGGCTGTCACCCTGGTAGACCCCAGCCAACTCACCGGATGAGTTCAGGATTGGCGCAAAGGTGGCGCAGCCGCTGTTCTCAACGCTGAGCGGGGACTTGAAACGCTCCTCAACGGGAGGGGTGACGCTGTACAGATCGGCCTTGTTCATGATCGCATTTCTTTCTTGGCAGTCTCGATGAGCTCGCCCGACTGCTCCGGGCTCAAAGCCCTGGCAGCGAAGAAGTCGAAGCGCTGGCGCCAGTCTCGCACTTCCTTCGGCTCCTCAAGGAACTCAGCACCGGTAGCAGTGTCAACCACGACAATCCCGGAGTCGTTCTTGACCGGGAAGTCAAGGATCGTGGTGACAGACATAGCCACATAGGTCCCGGCCGAGAACGGCACAACTCGCACCGTGATGTTCTGCCATCGTGCAAGGTCTTGGATGTGGCTGAGCTGCGCAGCCATCACATCAGGCCCACCCATCTGAGTGCGGATGGCCGCCTCCGAGAGGAGAAGGTCCACAACCACGGGACGGGGCTCACGACTCAGAACATGCTGGCGCTTTTGTCGCACCTCGTGGAAGTGCCGGGTCACCGCCTCGCCGTGCACCTGGCGGAAGTGCTCATCGATCGCCCACATGTAGTCGGGCGTCTGAAACGGGCCGGGGACGATCCCAGCCATGAGCGCCATTCTCGACGCGGTGTCTTCGAACTCGATCAGTCGGAGCAGGGACCTCGGAAGGCTTTTGTATGTGCGCCACCATGCTTCAGCGTCACGCTTGGCCTCTCGGATCTGGGCAAGGACATCAAGCCGCGTGGTGGTGTCAACCCCGTACAGGTCGAACAACACCCGCAGCTCTTCGTCAGTGGGTAGCTGCGCCCCGCGCTCCATGAGCGACACAACGTCTTGCGACTTCCCGAGCTTCTTACCGACGGCTCCCTGAGTGAGGCGTGGCTGAACGGCCTTGCGCAGGTCCTGCAAGCGCCGGCCGATGGCCAGCATCGCGCGGGTCACCGCTGGTCTGGTGATGGTGGCCACAGTGCTCCTTCCGGTACCTGGTCGGTGTACAGGATGAGCGTATCGGCTCCTCAAAGTCCCAGTTAACCCCTGTGAGTGAAGGCTCCTGACGTCTCTTCACGCGGACCTTGCGCTCATGGGGTGTCGTACGACACCCTGAGGACTGCACCACACCGCTACGAGCCACTTGCGGAGTGTAGTGCGTCCGCGATGACGCACGGCTCCCTCCGGCCGACCTGTGGAGGAGCTGTGCAATCCGTGTTCGATCACGCCCACCTGAGCACCATCGTTCGCCTCTTTCGATCGGAATCCTTCGAACCTGACCCCACCTCGGTTCGCGGCGTCCGGCGGCTCATCACGGAGTCGTGCCAGGTCATCGGGATCGACCCCGACGACCCGGTGCTCGTCGCCTGCGAGCTGGCGACGAACGCGCTCCGGCACGCCGAGACGCCCTACCGGGTGACCTTCGTGGCGCTGTGGAACCGGCTCCCGTGGATCGAAGTGATGGACGGCTCCACGGACCTCCCGAAGCCCCGCATGGCCGGCACCTACGACACCGGCGGTCGAGGCTTCGAGCTGATCACGGAGCTGACCGCGTCGTGGCACTGGGACCTCAACCCGGTTGACCGCTACAAGATCGTCTGCGCCACTTTCAAGGGGGAGGTCCAAGGCAGTGAACCCGGCGGACAGCATGTCCATACAGCCTTATCCGCAGGACAGCTCTCCGCTCCGCCGGGGCCGGATCTCCGTCGAAGAACTCGGCCCGTCGCAGTTGGAACGCCTCGGTCGGCCTGAGCTGCCGATCCTGCTGACCCTGAGCGGGATCGGCCTCGACGCCGCCGAGGGCCACCCCCCTCCCCCGATCGAACTCCGCCTCACCCGCAAGACCGTGGTGAGGCTGGAGAACAAGATCAACAAGGCCCTCCGCCCCACGGTCGGGACCGCGCCTTCGAACCCCCAGACCAACACCGCGCCCCGCCGAGGGCGGATCTCCGTCGAGGAGATCCCGCCGGCACAGGCGCAGCTCCTCGATCGTCCGACCCCGTTCCGGATGACGTTCAGCGGAATCGAGCCGGACCCCTCCGGGGAGTGCCCCCCTCCTGTACTCGAACTCCGGCTCACCCGGTCGATGCTGGAAGACCTGCACGCCCAGATCCGCGCTGTCCAGCTCGCATCGGTCGTGAACGCCGGCCGGGCCGCGGTGGCTCGCCCGTTGGCTCGCCGCACTCGCGGTCGAGCGCTCCGCGAGCACTGCGGCTTCAGCTCCGAGCAGATCGAACAGCTCCACCAGGACCACAGCCACCAGGCGCCGCCGGCCGATCTCATGCAGCGGCTACTCGACGGCTTAAGACGGATGGAGGTGACATGACTACCACTGCCGAACCCCCCGTCCAGACCGAGCTGGACACCCCCCTCACATGCTTCACCGCGGAATACCCCTACGTACCCGAGTCGGCCGCGCTGGCCCGCTGGCTCGTGGACGCCGCCCTGGCCGGCTGGGAGCTGTTCGACCTGATCGACAGCGCCGTGCTGGTGGCGAGCGAGTTGGTCACGAACGCCATCGAGACGGCGTGCTGCCGCAAGCTCGGGCTCTCGATCCAGCGCCTGGGCGAGTCCACGGTCCGGATCACGGTCAGCGACGGCTCCCGCTCGCTGCCGGTCTTCGTGGACGCCGGCCTCCCGGCCGGCCCCGACCACGTACCCCTGCGCGGGCGGGGGCTCCTGGTCGTCACCCGCCTGGCACACCGCTGGGGCGTTGACCTGTACGCCTGCGGCAAGGACGTGTGGGCCGAGCTCCGGCTCCGTCCGCAGTCCCGCGCTCGCTAGTCAGGGTCATCAGGCTCCCCAGCCGGCTCGAACTACTCTCCCTTCTCTTGAGAAATGAGTATTCACGTATGCACACGGAATGGCTCTGGGAACGCGCGCACCTCATGCACGCCCAGTTGAAGGAGCGCTCCAAGAACGCGCCGGACTTCCTGAACCTGCTGATGCTCAGCTTGCAGGAGTACATGGGCAACGCGGCGCTGAATATGCTGAAGCTGCGAAAGATGCGGCCCAGCCAGAAGGCTGCCGCTACCAGGGACCTCCACTCGGCCCTGGCCGTGATCGCGATGACGGCCCTGGTGGCGCTCGTGGAGTGCTCCGAGGACGCGCCCGAGGTCTTCCGATCGGAGGTGGGGCCCCGAAATTAGAGCCTCGGGGCGACCCGCGCCGGGCTGCCAATAAATGGCAGCCCGGCACTCATCTACCACCCTATTTCATTTGCCGAAATAGGGCGCTTCGCCATGCCCAAAGGCAGAAATTCCGGAATGCGAAGTTCCCTATAAATAGTACTGCCGAAAGCGCTTTAGTGGATCTCCGATGTCGGCTATGTTAATGGCACCTTCGAGGGGCATCCCGCTTCAAGGGGATCGTCTCGAAGATTCCTTCCGGCAGCCCGCTGGGAGGAAGCTCGGGAAAGGAGAGCACATGTCCTCGTTCGACATCTCGGCGGTCATCGGTGCCGACCCGGAGATCAGCGGCGCCCTCACCGGCGTCACCGACGTCACCACCCAGGGGAACGCCACCTTCTCGGCCGGCAGCGTCGTCACCGACGACGACCAGGTCGCCGTCACCCTCGTGGAGTCGGCGCCCGAGGACGCCGGCCTGGTCGAGCTGCTGGGCGTCCGGCGCGTGGCCCTGCTGAACGCGGCCTGATCCCGTGGGAACCGTCATCACGGCCGTCGTCCTGACGGCGTGGTTCATCGTGTCGGCTGTCGGCCAGTTGACGGTTCCGCGGCGACTGCTGGACCGGCTGAGGGCCTGGGATATCTTCGGGATTGTTCCGAATTACAGATTCTTCGCGCCCCGGCCGGTCCAGCACGACTATCACCTCCTCATGCGGACGGCAGGAGCATCCGGAGAATTCGGCCCCTGGCATCAGGTTGCCGGCCCTCCGGAGCGCTGCTGGTGGCACATCGCCTGGAATCCGGACCGTCGTGCATTCAAGGGCTTGTCCGACGTGATGTCCGTCGCCCACCGCTTTGATGTGCAGAGGCCGCGCGCCGTGCAGGTTTCCCTGCCGTACCTCGCGATTCTGAACTACGTCACCGCCGTTGCATCGAGAGTCCCCGACGCCCGCGAGGTTCAATTCGTCCTGGCAATCTCGCATGGCGTTCTCAGTGACGAGAGCCCGGACGTTATCTTCAAATCCGGCCGCCACCGCCTTGGAGAATCCCGGTGATTCCGTCCTCCGCAATCCACCTCACGGAGATCGTCGCCGGGATCGGCGTACTTATCTCCTCTCTTGAGGTCCTGGCTCGGCCTCGAAGCACCGACGACGCGTCGTGGAACAGTTGGCGTGTCCTGCGGCTGCGCCGACGCTGGACTTCGACGGGACGCACCGGGGCCGTGGTCGACGGCCTGCTGGGGTACCCGCGCGACCTGATCGGCGTGGCGGTGCGTTCGGTGGCCGCCGCCGCGCTGGTCCTGGCCGCCCCCTCTGGGGCCTGGCAAGCCCTTCTGCTGTGGCTGGTGACGGCGTCGCTGGCGATGCGCGGCCTGCGTGCCCCCTACGGCGGTGAGGGCTCCGATCAGGTGCTCCTGATCGTCTTCGGCTCGCTGGCGTTGGCGCAGACCTTCGGTGGTCAGCGGATCGCCCTGTGGTTCATCGTCGCAGAGGCGTGCTTGGCGTACTTCTCGTCGGGGTTCGCGAAGGTGCTCCACTCAGAGTGGCGTGACGGGAGCGGCCTCTTAGGAGTCCTCCGAACGCGTTCGTGGGGCAACGCCTGGGCGGCGCGCCGGCTGTCCGGGCGGCCTGTTCTGTGCCGCTGGCTGTCCCGCGCCTTGATCGGGGCGGAGACGGCGTTCCCGCTGGTGCTGCTGGCGCCGCCTCCGCTCCTTCCGCTGCTGATCGGGCTTGCCCTGACCTTCCACGTGATCGTTGCGATCACTATGGGATTGAATTGCTTCGTGTGGGCGTTCGCGTCCTGCTACCCGGCCGTGGCGTACGTCGTCCTGGGGAGCATCCGGTGACCCGCCGGTCAGCTCAGCCGGTCCAGCTCGCCTTCGATCGTGCCCAGCACGCGGTCTTCCACCTCGGGGATGCCGATCTTCCCGATGATGTCCCGGAAGAAGCCGCGCAGGACCAGGCGCCGCGCCTCGTTCTCATCGATGCCTCGGGACATCAGGTAGAACAGCTGCTCGTCCTCGAATCGCCCGGTCGCGCTCGCGTGGCCGGCGCCGACGATGTCACCGATCTCGATCTCCAGGTTCGGGACCGCATCGGCACGGGCACCGGCCGACAGCAGGATGTTCCTGTTGGCCACGTAGGTGTCGGTGCCCTTAGCCGCGGAACGGATGAAGGCATTGCCGATCCACACGCTTCGGCTATCCCGGCCGTGCACAGCACACTTGTAGTTCACCCGGGACGTGCAGTTCGGTCCCGCATGGTCGGCGATGGGCCGGTGCTCGATGTGCTGGCCTGCCTTCGCGAAGACCAGACCGGCCAACTCCGCGTCCGCTCCGGGCGCTTCGAAGGTCAGGGTGGGGCTGACGCGAACCACCGCGCCACCGAGGCTGACAGTGGTCAGCCTCAGCTTGGCGTGATGTCCGAGGCTCGTGTGGTGCGCCGAGACGTGGACGGCATCCGGGCCCCACTCGTGGAGGACCACTACGGCCAGGTCGGCGCTCTCTTCCACAACCAGCTCGACATTGTCCGCGAAGGTCCCCGAGCCGGTGTAGGTCAACACGACGGTGGCCTTGCTGAACCTGCCGGCCCGGATCGTCACGTGCCCGTACGCCGCGGTGCCCTCTCCCGGGCCGGTGACTCCGACCACAACAGGCTCCGTCGCGATCGTGTCCGGCGGCACGGTCACCAGCAGTGCATGGGTATGGCTGCGCCACGCTTGAGCTGCAACACGGTCGGCCGGCGCGACGGCCGAACCGATGCGGGGGTCGTCGACCCCTGCACCGGAGGCGACGACCTCAACGCGGGCCCCGCTCTCCAGCCGCGCAGGGCCGGAGTAGAGGCCGTTGTCGTGATGTACGGCAGTCCCGTCGTGCAGCCCGTTCAGCCGCCACAGCGGGGTGAATCGCCAGTCCTCTTCTCGACCCTTCGGGACTTCGAAGGCGTCAACATCGAGGGAGGTGAAGCGGTGGATCGTGGACAACGCCAGAACATCGCCGCCAGCGTGGCCAGCCGCCAGTTGTTCGTCAGGGAGTTCCATCCTCGCAGCCTACAGCCAACTTGCCGCCGCCAGACGCCAGTTGGTTTATGTGATCGATGTGTCTCCGACGCCGCTCCGGGCCTCGCCGCAGGCGTCTCGTGCGTGCGAGGGCCTGCCGAATGCCGCCGAGGCCCGCCAGGGCTCCTCTACGAGCCAGAGCCCCCGAAGTCGATTGCATTCGCCCATCCCGAGTAGATAGCGCCCAACCGTGAGCTCGATAGATCCACAACTTCAGATTCAGCTCAGTGCTGGCAATGCGGCACTGACCATCGCAGGCGTCTTCCAGGTGAAGCGCTCGGACTCCGGGGTGCCGCGCCCCGAGGGCGATCGGCTGGCACGAGAACAGCTGATCTCATCGATGACGCAGCTCGAATCCGAACACGGCTTGAGTCCCGCCGTCGCCATGGTCGAGTTGCTTCGCGCGCTGGCGATGCTGTCGGCCGGCCTCCTGGCGGAGAACTCCCTGCTGACCAAGATGCCGGTGGGCGAACTCATCGAGGCCCGGCGGATGGAACTGCTGCTGTACGGGACTTGAGTCCTCGCGATGCCCCATGGGGAATCTTTCGCATACAAACCAAAATCGACCATGATTCATCGCCGGACTGAACCATTGAAAACTCGACCAGATAGCGACGAACTATGACCAACGTCGAAAAGGCTCAATGCGCCGCCGACCACGCCGCACTGAACCTCGCATCGGTCTTCCAAGTCATGAATGTCGAATCCGGAGTCCCCCAAGCCGAGGCGAACGAGCTGGCGAGTGCACAGCTGATCGGCGAGCTTATGGGGCTCTCGGATGGCCTCCGCCTGACACCGGACGAGGCCGCTGGCGAGCTGCTGCGGTCGTTGGCGGCACTCTCGGCCATCCTGTTCGGTGAGCTCGCGGCCCTGACGGGCAAGCCGATCGAGGACCTGATCCAGTTCCGTCGCATGGAAGTGACGTACAAGGGTTCAGGGCCAGCGTTGGAGTAGACCTTCGGCGCGCAATGACGGAGGCCCCCTACCGGTTCGGTAGGGGGCCTCCTTGCGTACCTCAGCCGTTCTCCTTGAGGTAGGCGTCGACGATGTGCTTGGGGATGGCGCCGCGGTCGTTGACCTCCATGCCCTTCCCCTTCGCCCAGGCCCGAACGGCAGAGGCGTCGGGGCCCGGCTTGCCGGCGGAGCGGTTCCTCTTGGGGGCCGGGGAGGCCGGCGTGGAAGCAGCCTCCCGCTGAATGCCATGCTCGGCCAGGAACTCGTCCAGGTCGGTCTTGGACTTCTCGTAGGCGGTCAGCTTGGCCTCAAGCTGGGTAATCACCTTCTTGTCGCCGAGCTCCCCCCGGTAGGTGACGCCGTCAACGTTCACCTTGACCTGCTGAACTACTTCGATCGGCATTGCAGACTCCTTCTGTGGTGCCTGAATGCTAATCCTAGTTCAGTAACCCTTCCAACACTTTCCACCACATCGAGTGGCCACCACATAGTCGATGGAGCCGTAGGTGTCAGCCGCGTACGCGCATGCGGCACAGATGTTCGCCACCGGGTCAGTGATGTCCCAGGAGGTTCCCGGAACGTGGTAGGCCCGGAACGTGGTGGGAACGACCTGCATCAGGCCCCTGCTGTTGTTCTTGGCCCTGGCGTTCAAGTCGTCGTAGTTCGTCGCGTCAGGGTCTCCGCCGGACTCGTGCTCGATGGCAACGTGGATGGCGGCAGCAGTGCCTGGAATGCCCCGGGTGTGCATCACGTCGACGGCTTCGGCCACCCATCCGTTCAGATTGTCGGTGTAGGAGGGCTTCGAGGTGCCCGCCACCTGCTTCTGCTGGGTAGGCCTCGGAGGGGGTTCCGGGGCCGGTAGGTCGGAAGGTGTCGGTACCGGAGGGGGAGGCGACTCCGGCGTCATCTCCGGAGGGCTCGGAGACGGATTCAAGGGGGCAGCAGGAGGAGACGTCGGAGGCTCTGGGAGGGCTTTCTCCGTCCCGGCCGGTGTGGTCGGTGCTGCGGCCGGCACGACGGACGCCGCCAGAAGTGCGACACCCCCCAGCACTGTGGTTGTGGTCCAGATCAGGCGTTCCTTCATGCAATCCCCGCTCTGTGGTGCCTTCGACAGAGGCTCCGATAGGTGCCCATGTCACCGACCTCGACCAGCGCGCCGGAGTGCACCATCACGCCGTCCCTGACACGTGCTGTGTGCGTGGCCTTTCGCCCGCACCAGCACAGCGTTTTGACCGGCAGCTCCTCGACGCGGTCGGCCAGCTCCAGCAGCCTCTTCGAGGCCGGGAAGAGCTCTCCGCGGAAGTCGGTCCGCAGGCCGAAGGCGTACACGTCGACACCTAGCCCGTCCACGGCGTCCGCCAGGTGGTTGATCTGCTTCGGGGTGTAGAACTGGGCCTCGTCGGCGATCACGTACGGAATTGGCTCAGTGACCTCCGCCAGCACCATCAGAAGGTCGTACAGGTCCATCCGGTCGGTAACCTCGATGGCTCTGGCCTGGAGGCCGAGCCGGGAGGAGATGGTCCCGGCGCCGGCCCGGCCTCCCTTCGTGAACATCACTCCGCCGCCGCCGAGCGAGTGGTGAAGCTGGAGCGCCAACGTCGACTTCCCCGCGTCCATCACACCAAGGTGGGCGACGAGTTCAGGCATGGTCGCCTTCCTCGGCGATGTCGCCAACACACGCCAGGAAGTAGTCCTGGTGCTTGTCGCCGTACCGGAGTGCCAGATTGATGAATCGCTCCGGGTCGCTGCCCAGGTCTTCGACGTCACTCAGGACACAGGTGAAGCGGTAGCTCGTCACTTCTTCAGCTCCATTCGAACTCCGTTGACGATCCAGACCAGGACCCAACACCCCTGGACCACTGGGAAGGCCAGATGCATCTGGAGCCCGACGATGACCATCGCCGTGTTGGCGGCGATGTTCAGGGCCGTGGCGAATCGACCGTTGGCTTCGATGACGCCCAGGAGCAGGGCCAGGACGCCCCAGGCGAAGCAGGCGAGTTCGGCGATCAGGCCGAGCGTGGAAGGGCTCACCGGGCATTCTCCTTGAGGAAGTTCGAGACGATCGCCTCGCCGATGTAGCCGACACCGGACTCGGTGATGAGCGTCGGAACGGCGTAGACATCGTGCTGGTTCATCTTCTTCAGCGAACCGGCCGCGGTGATGTCGACGACTTCGGTGTTGGGGAATGCTTCGAGGACCAGGGGCTTGATCCGCTTGCATGGCTGGCAGCTCGGGCTGGTGAACAGCATCATCAGTGCTTCGTTTCCTTGTCGTAGATGGCGCCCCAGGGGCGCGCGTCGGCTATGTCTGCGTCAGTTGGGATCAGTAGGCCGTTCATGGTGAACTGCATGATCTCTGCGGCCTGCTTGGCCAGTTCTGCGGCTCGCTCCTTCGGGAACGAGAAGACGATTTCGTCGTGGATGATCAAGCGGACCCAGGGTGTGAAGCCGGCGCGGTCGAGCTCGATGACCGCCCTGGCGGTGATGTCCCTCGCAGCGCTCTGAATCGCGTAGTTCAAGGCGGCGTACGGGCGTCCGCGGTCCACCATGAGCCGGTGACCGGTGGCCGTGTAGATGTAGCCCTTCTTACGGGCCTCGTCCTGGAGCCGGTCAGCGAGGACCCGAACGCCCGGGTACGCCCGCCAGAACCCCTTGACCGCCTTCTTGGCCTCTTCGACACTGACGCCGGCCTGTTCATGAACGGCCTGCCAGCCGCCACCGAAGGCGACACAGAAGTTGGTGGTCTTCCCGGCCTTGCGGCTCACACCGGCGGCGTCCGCCGTCATCTGGTGGAGGTCCGCGTCGTTCCGGAAGGCCTCCAGCAGCGTCTGGTCCCCCGACAGGGCGGCCATGACCCGGAGTTCCATGTTTCCGTAGTCGATGCTCACCGTGACGTGGTCCGGCTCCGCGAGGAAGCAGTTCCGGACGAAGGCCTCCCCGGCCGGAAGCGTCTGGGCCGGGATGCCCGTACAGGACATTCGGAACGTCCGCGCGCCTGCGGTATTGATGGAAGCGTGGCAGCGGTTCGAACCGTCCCGCTGCTCCAAGAAGCGCAGGAACCACGTCTTGGCCCACTTCCCGCACTTCTTCGCCTTGATGACGGCCTGGGCCAGCGGCTCGGACGAGAACGACGACAGGATCGCGTCGTCCACCTTCCACTTGCCGGTCGGCGTCTTCTGGGTGAGCTTGTGCCCCCGCTCGATCAGCGCTTCGGCGACCTGGTCGGTGGAGTTGACGCTCTCGACGCCCAGCTCGGCCGCGACGTGGCACCAGTGCTCGGCCTCGGCGATGAGCTTGTCTGCCTCCCGGCGGGTGTAGTCCACATCAAGCAAGTAGCCCTGGCGCTCGATCTTGGCGCAGACGTGGGCGAGCCGGTGTTCCCAGCTCATCAGTCCGCGTCGCTTTGAGCGGGCGGGGACCAGGCGCCGCAGCGTCCGGTAGAGCCGGAACGCGAGGACGGGGTCCATGCCGGCGTAGAGGTTGAAGCCGTGGTGCGTCAGCGGCACGACCGGCCATATCTCGGACTTCTTGACGCCCAGCTCCTTGGCTATGGCCGTCATGGACCCCTTGACCTCGTCGGCCACCACAGGGTCGATGTAGTGCTTCGTCGCCTCTTCGAGCTTGTGTCCCGGGCCGCCTTCCTTGACGGCCCGGGAGTCGACCAGCTTCCCAAGCAGCACGGTGTCCCACGACTTCGGGGCCAGCTCCTCCATGCGGACGCCCAGGGTCTCTTCGACCACGTGCATGTCGTAGGTGCCGTTGTGGGCGATCAGGCGCTTGACGGTCCGCAGGGCCCAGCGCACCGCCGTGCGGAAGTTGTCACCGGGGCCGACTTCCTTCTCGACCGGGATGACGAACGATTCGGATGCGTTACCGAACTGGGCCAGCCGTATCCGGAAGGTTCCGGCTTTCGCATTCCACCAGTCCAAACCCGTGGTCTCTGTGTCCCACGCACAGAGTTCCTGGTTCGCCTCGATGAACTTCTTGAACTGCGCAAGATCTGAAGGGTCTTCGACCACATTGATCCGGATGGGATCGTTCTTGATCTTATACTCAATGACCTTCAAACTCTTGCCTTACTCGTTTATGCTCGGCACCTCGCACGCGGGGCAGGGTGTGACCTCTGGCAGTTCGGTATCCGGCGGGAAGGACTCCGCGAACTCGAACAGGCACTCACCGCAGAAGTAGCTGACCAGAATGCTGTTAAGCGTCGACATGGTCGGAGATCCTTTCCATTGCTTCACCGCAGCCGGGGCAGGTCTCTCGCTCGCAGAACCCTTCGAAGGGGCCCCAGATCATTCGCCGGACCCCACATTCACACTCACAGAGGCTGGTCGGCATCAGCTCTTGATCTCTCCGCTGATCATCATCTCGACCAGCATTCCGGCCTGCTTCCGGGTGAGGCCGGCGCGGCGCGCCTTCCATCGGACCTTCCCGGCAGCTTCGGCGATCAGCTCGTAGGTGCGCTGGCTCTGCGCGACCTGAACGACGACGGCTTCCCACAGGGCTTCGTCCAGGGCGTCATCGAGGTCAGTCACAGTCGAACTCCATCTCGTAGGCCTGATCCGACAGGGCCTCGCTGATCTGGTCTCGAAGCGTCATGGCCGCTTCCCGGCTGAGGTGCAGCGTCGAGGTGGAGCTGCTGTTCTCGTTGAGGTGGACGCCCGAGATGAGGATTGCGCGCTCACCCTTCGGGCCGATGGTGTGTGCGGCATCGGTCTTGTTCACCACCAGGCCGTAGTGCCGGGTGGAGCTCTTTCGGTTCGGGTTCCTCAGCAGCTCGCCGGGGATGTAGGTCCAGCTCATGGCGTCTCCCGCAGGGGCGGGAGCGGGGGCCTTGAATGCCCCCGCTCCGCAAGTCAACTTTTAGGGCAGATTGAAGCAATCAGCGCTTCACGGCGAACTTCCCCGTCTTCTTGTCCAGGAAGGCCGGCGGGCACTTCGCCTCCCCGGCTCGCTCGTCGGCGTTGCAGAAGTACGCCTCCCAAGTGCCCTTCGCCACGTGGGTGCGCGCCCCGTGATCACAGGTGAGGTCACCCTTGTGACCAGACTCGGCGCCAGCCGAGTTCTGGACCCGGCCGCCGGAGAACGACAGCTGGCCCGCGGCCTTGTCGGCCTTCGGCGGGGCGAGGGTGACAACGTAGGCGCTCGCCTTGCCCATCGTCTCCAGCAGGCCGCTCTCCTTGGCCTCACCGATCTTGCGCTTCAGGCCGTCCGCCGAGCCGTCTCGCATGACAAGCCACGGTGCGTCGTACCCGGGGCCGAACTTCAGGGTCGCGCAGAAGCCTTCGTTGTCGGCGGTCGCAGGGGTGGTCATAGGCGTCTCCTCGACAGTGGGGGTTTCGGTCAGATCGGACTTCTCGTCCCAGGGACTGATATCCGCGAAAGGATCGTCATAGTTGGGCACTTGTCCTCCTACTTCCGTTTGTACGTTGATTAAATCCGCAAGTCAACTTCTAGGGCATGCTAAATCGGGCAGGCACCCGAAGCGCAGATCTCGTCATAGCCGGTGTCCTCGACCTCGATGCCCAGGCGCTTGGCGTGTGCCTCGTACTCCATGGGAGAGATGCGCTCGTACGGGGCCTGGGATCGGGAGACTTCCGGGAAGATCGTGGCTCCCTTCAGGTCGCCGAGGTAGCCCTTCAGAATCTGCATGAGGTCTTCGACGGTGTATCGGTTCGGGTCGATGTTGGCGGTGTAGGAAACTGCCTGATCGGCCCAGGACTGCTGATAGAGGCGCTGCACATTCAACATGTCTTCGATGGTGAGTTCACCGGCATCCTGAACGCTCCCCTCCCCTACCTCCGACACAAGCGGGTCCTTCGTCGGGATCTCAACGACCGTGGTGTTCGCGGCGTACAGGCAGGGCTCGGTGTGGTAGCCCTTTGCCTTGTATTCCTCGACCTGGGCGGCCTCACGGGGGTCGACGTTCGAGAATCGGATTCGGCGGATGAAGTAGCGCCCGAAGATCGGGTGGACAGCCTCGCCGGAAGAGCCGGCCAGCTTGCTGATGGTGCCGGTCGGGGCGATGACCCGCTTCTTGACGGGCGTCGGGATGCGCAGTTGGTGCGCGTACTCGGCTGCGGCCTGGTCCACGACTTCGGCCAGCTCCTCCAGGTCCTCGATGACGTTCAGGTTGAACGCGGCCTTGCTGTACAGGACTCCGCGCCGCGCCAAATAGTCGGCGAATCCCAGGTGACCGAGGCCGATGCGGCGCATTCGGCTGATCGCCTTCTGGGATTCCAGGTCGGCCACCGGCGCGAAGGTGGCGCGGATCAGGTATCGGGTCATGAGGCGGTGAGCCGCGACGAGTTCGGACCACTGGAGGCCCGTTTCCTGATCCACGAACGCACCCAGATTGATGGAGCCGAGGTTGCAGGGCTCCGCGGGCGTCAGCAGGGCCTCGGCGCAGGGGTTCACAGTGAAGGTGCCGTCCGGCTCTCCAACGGCGCTCAGGGAGGAGTTCCAGAACCCTGGCTCGCCGTCGTGGAGCATGCCTTCGCACAGCGCCCGGTAGACCTCCTGGGCCTTGACGCGCTCCTCGTGCTCGAAGATGTTGACGGTGTCGTCCAGGGCCTGGACGAAGCGGTGGTCGATCTCCACCGAGATGTTGGTCGTCCAGTGCTTCGACATATCCCGCTTGCAGCTCAGGAAGGCGTCAATCTCCGGGTCCTCCCAGTGCATGAGGCTCATCCGCGCGGACCGGCGAACGCCGCCGGAGACGATGCACTGGGCGATCTCGTGATCGATCTCCATGCACTGGATGCCGGACAGGCGACGGTGCGGCGGGGTGGCCTGGATGATCCGGCCGATGTTCAGGAGCATCTGGGCGAACGGCTGGGGGCCGCTCGCGGTGCCGCCGAACTTCTTGAGAGGGGCGCCCTTGCGCCGGATGCGGCTCACGTCGTAAACGCGGGTCACGTGCTTCGTCCTGGGATCGTGCGCGGTGTTGATCAGGTCGGCCAGCGCATCGGTCCAACCCTCCCGGGAGTCCTCGACGGGGAAGGCCCCTGCCCACTTGTGGCTGTAGGTCTCCGAGAGGAGGCCGGCCTCCTCCATCTCGTCGTGGTCGGAGTGCTCGGGGTCGCACACGATGTGGACCTCGGTGGGTACGGCGACGGCAGGCATGCCCTCCAGGTAGCGGCTGCTGTAGTTGGTGCCGACGCCTCCGCCCTCTGCCAGGCGCGCCATGGTGAAGGAGAAGTGGCGGGCTACGTCGTCCGCGTCCCACGGGGCCGCCCAGCAGTTGTTGAGCGCGTAGTCGGCGACGCCGGAGGAGCGGAGGTGACGGCCTGCCGGGAGTGCCTTGAAGTCGAGCAGGAGGTTCATCAGGGCTTCGCGTTCCCCCGGCTCGATGTAGCGCTCGGGGACCAGGGCCAGGTTGCCGTTCACGACCCGCTCAACGGTCTGGGCCCAGGTCTCGGAGGTGCCGTCCGGCAGCTCGCGGGAGTAGGTGCGCCGGAACACGGTCTCGGCGGTCGGTGTCTTGAACATGGGCTCTCCTAGAGTCGGATGGAAACGGTGTTGGTGCTCGCGGCCGCGGTGAGCATCGCGACAAGGGCCGCGCGGGTCTTCGGGTCCACGGTGAACTCCAGGCTCTCCGGCGGAGAGCTCTTGTGGACCTGGATGTAGGTCAGGGAGTCCGGCTTGTCGTCGTGGACGACGCGGAGCTCAACCATCTCGTCGTCGCTGGTGTAGTGCTGGTCCGTCTCGATCATGCGGTCTGTTCCTGCTTCCTGATGTTGCGGTTCATGGCCGTGGTGAGGGCGTCGACGGCCCTCGTCAGCAGCTTGGAGTCCATGACCTCCTGGTCGTCCACCAGGTGGTTCCAGACCACCTCCCGGTAGCGCGGGGAGATGCACTTCATCCCCTCCATGACGTCGCAGCGGCCCGGGACCAGGTTGTCCGTGACGCGGCAGTGCTGGAGGTCGTCCTTCTTGCCGAGCATCTGGGCGAGTTGATCGTTGTCGAGGCCGAACGACCGCACCAGCGCGCGGACTTCTTTCGGGGTGTACCAGTACTGGTCATCCACCAGGTTCTGGTAGTCGCGCTCCCGGCTCGCGTACCGCTGGCCGATCGAGCGGAACACCGTCGCCAGGTAGCCCCGCTCCTTGCCGGTCAGCCGGGCCTGGTTCTCGACCACGTGGGTCAGGATCTCCTGGCTCACGTCGTCGGCGTCCACGACGGGCCACCGCCGGCCGATCTCGCGGCCGATGTCGGCGGCCAGCTCCTGGACCAGCTCCCAGTCCATCACTTGTACAGCTCCCCTTCCACGATGAAGGAGCCGGTGCGGCTGACGGGAACGACGTTGGCCTGGACCTGGCCTCCGGCGATGTAGAGCAGCCCGAAGGCCGACTGCCAGTTCGCGAGGCGTGCGGGCCCCAGGTAGCCCGCCCGGGAGACGTCCATGAGGTGGCCGACCTCGACGCCCGTCAGGGTCCGGTGGGCGCCCATGCCGGTCGACTCGGAGACGATCCCCGCACGATGCGTGTGGCCCATGACGACGTTCTTCTGGAGCTTCTTGGCCGCGTTGAGCGCGGTGCCGCCAGCTGTCCGGCTCAGGCTGATTCCGCGGGCGTGGCCGTGGATCGCCGTCCAGCCGGGCGCGAAGTCGTACTTCACCGGCTCGAAGCCGATCCCGAGGTCATCGAGGCAGAGCAGCTGTGGCTCCTGGAACTCGTCGTAGTCGAAGAGGGCCGGGCACCGCTCGACCAGGTACTTGTTCGGGCGCTCGCCATGGTTCGAACCCAGCAGGGTGTACTTCCCGTCATAGACGGCCCGGACCGGCTCCAGGTGGTGGCGGACCGTGTAGGCCGCCTCCTGCTTGACCGTCATGCCGAACTCGGCGCGCCTGCCGCTAGACCAGCGGGAGGGGGCTGTGTAGTCGGTGATGTCTCCGATGTTGATCACTTCGTCCGGCTGGAACTCGCCGATGAAGCGGATCAGGTTCTTGTTCGCCCGCCGGTTCTCCAGCGGCATCTGGAGATCGGAGACGACGACGATCTTCTTCACTGCATGGCCTCTCGTCGCTGGATCTCTCGATTGATGTAATAGCGAGCCTTGTTCAGGTCCTCGATGTCCTTGCCACTGCCCTTGAGTCCTGCGCGCCAGATGTACTTCACCGCGTTGCCGAGGTTGAAGTTCATGTGCTCGGTCACCTGGATGCACTCGACCCCGCTCGGGTGGCTGGTGTAGTGCTTCGGGCTGTTCACTACGTCGTGCTCCACCGGCCTGGCCGGCTCTGGCTTGTCGCGAAAAGCCGATCGCATGATCTCCTGCTCTCGGGTCAGCTTCGGCGTCTCCTCCAGTTCGTCAAACGAGAAGGCGTACGGTCCGACCCCCCAGGGGAACTTCACTTCAACGGGTCGGTAGTCCCTGTCTTCGATCGCGACGACTTCACCCACCTTGCCGTTGAATATGCTGTCCATCCCTTCGGGGCTCAGGACAACCTTCACCATCGCTCCGCAGGTCAACTTTTTAGTCATGAAAAAAGACCACACTTCTCCCGCAGCGCTTCACGCCCGTACTTCATGTAGAAGCTGTTCACGTCGAGGCCGTCACCCATGTCGATGTGCTTGACGTTCGGGAGCTGCCCCGCAAGCTTCTCCGCGAACTTGCGCCCCGGCCCGTCTCCATCGGACAGGACCAGCACGGATTCGTAGCCCATGAACGGGGGCTCGAAGTGGGGCTTCCAGCTTCCGACGCCGGGTATGCCGACTGCCGGTATGCCGCAGAGTTCGGCCGTCATGGCGTCGATCTCACCTTCACAGATCGCTACGACGGGGCTGGCCGTGATCAGCGCCTTGGTGTTGAACATCCGAGTCGGATCACCCGGCAGACTCAGGTACTTCGGGTCTTCGTTCCCGATGGCCCGGAAGCGAAGGCTAGCCACCTGGTGGATGCCGCCGGCCGGGCGGAAGTAGGGGATCGCCAGCCGGCCGTCAGCCCGGTCATGCCCAGTCTGAGGGGAACCGACGTACCCGAGGCCGAACCTTCCTGCCACCTCCAGCAGGCCCCGGCTTGCCAGGTACGGTTCTGCCGGACTGTCCTCCAGCTCCATGTGGTACACCTTGGCCGCCTGCACCATGGCGCTCTGCCGCGATTCCTCGGGCCTCACTGAAACTAACTCCTTCTTCCCTCATGATGACATCCAACGAATCCTCGTGAATGTCACACGCGAAACAGCTCCATCTGTTCCGCTCGCGGTGCAGCGACGCTGACGGCCGGCTCTCCGGGTGTAGCGGGCAGAGGATCTTCTGCCACTCCCCGCGGCCCTCGCTGACCGTCGTCTCCGGGTAGTACTGCCGGAACACGGCCAGGATGCTCGGCCGTTCCTGTGGGTCCATAGCCGTCCTTGTAGGTGATCGTCACCGGGAAGTCGTACCGCCGGAACCGGGAGAGGAACGTGTGCCGATCCCCCCGGTACTTCCGGTAGTTGAAGGCGAGTTCCTTAGCGGGCACTGTCCGCCCCGATCCACCGGCAGCGACGGCGGTAGGCCATGAAGTCCAGCCGGAGTTCGACAGGGATCTCCCAGAGTGGGGTAGCCGGGTCCAGGGCCTGGAGCTCTTCCCGGGTCATCTTTCTCCCTTTCGCTTTCAGGATGTATTCCATTGCTCCGTCAGTCAACTTTTAGGGCAAAAAAATTTCGCCTGCATCAACGTCGGTCAGCCTCATGGTCGAGGTGTTGAAGTCGTACGAGGCGAACGTCTCGCCGCTGCTGTCTTCAAAACCTTCCCTGTTCTTGACCGGGGAGATGTGCAAGACGCGGGAGTCCATGCCGTCGATCTCCTTGTGTATGGTCAGGATCAGCGAAGGCACCCGGGAGATCTTGCCCTTCACGCCGGATTGCGGGATTGGCTTAAGTCCGTCACTGAACTCGCCGGTGACGTGGTGCAGCGCCAGGACGTGGGCGTGGGTCTTCCGGGCCATCTCGTTCAGGTACTCGCACATGCCCTCCAGCCCGAAGGTGTAGCTCTCGGCGGAGTCGGCCCCACCATCCACATTTGTGATGTTGTCGATGATCACCAAGTGCGGCGCGATGCCGAACACTTCGACGTACGACTTCAGGTGGAGTTCCAGATCCTCCGCTGTCGGCCTGGCGTCGAAGTTGAACCTCAGCCACCACCGGTCGGAGAGCACCTTGTCGTACTGGTCGAACTCATCCGTTCGCAGCTTTCGCTTGAGGGTCTGGATGTCCTCTCCCGTGATCAGGGCCGTGGCCCTGGTGAGCTGTGTCGCTGCGTTGCTGTCGGCCGAGAAGTACAGGGACGGGATGTTCGGCAGGACGCTCAGGTTGGCGGCGAACACGCTCTTTCCTGTACCGCCTCCGGCACAGACGATCGAGAACTCGCCTCGCCGGAACTCGACGCCCATCTTCGTCAGGCCCTTGAACGGCGAGGGGATCGGCTCGCCGGCCGCGCCCTTGACCCGCTTGGCCTGAGAAAGTGAAATCAACTTTCTTCATTCCTTTCCCTCATCAATAAACCTATGTCGCCTAACTCCGCGAGTCAACTTTTGGGTTAAAAAAAATCGCACTTGTGCGACACGTCACAGAACCGGCAGTTGAAGCCTGGACGCGGCACGAACTCCCCTGCCTTCACGCCTTCGTCCAACGCTACGAACGAGGCCTCGATATCCTGCTCGGGCATGCCCAGCTTCACCGGCCGGGAGAGCCGGTTCTCCTTTGCCAGCCACCAGTCACCCTCCTCCACTCGGACACCCGGCACCATGCGCCGGAGGGCGCTGCCGTACGCGTAGAGCTGGAACTTGCTCTTCATTGTGCCGGTCTTGTTGTCGCGCACGACGAGAGAGCCGTCCGGGCGCTCCACGACCAGGTCGATGAAGCCGACGACGGGCACACCCGCGAACTCGACCTCGAAATGCAGCTCGATCGCCGGCACCCCCGCCGGGGTCTCCCAGATGCGCTCCAGGCGGTTGTTGGAGTGCGTCACGTAATCGGCGGCCTGCTGCATGCCCAGCTCGTACCGCTGCTCGATGTCGTCTTGCGTCTCCCCCTTGGCCCTCAGCCAGTCGTCCAGGTCGGGCCACTCCGTCATGCTCTTGTTGATGGCCTCGGTGTAGGCGTCGTTGAAGAGGGCCTGAGCGTCGCCCTGGTCCAGGAGGCCGTCCCCCTTCCAGCGGGCCAGCTCGACGTGCTCCGCGGCCGTGTGGAATGCCGTCCCGTGATGGCTCCATGCTGCGGGCCGCTGGGGAACCCTGTCGATCCGCTGGAGCTTGTAGCGCCAGCTGCACCCCTCGAAGTACTGGTTGAACTGGGAGACGCTGCGACGGTGCTTACTCATCGGGTTCCAATCACGGTGGAATCGAAGTAGCTGAACTCAAGGAAGCCTGTGCTTCCTGGGATCTTGGGGTGCGGCCGGCTTGACTCGATGACCTGCACCAGATCAGATCCGCGAGGTATGCGGTCGATGAACTCATGCATATCTTCGGCATCCTGATCAGTCATCACCTCGGGGTCATAGATGAGAACCCATTCAGTTCCCGTCCTGCATTTGTTGATGATCATCACGATTCCGATCGCCATCAGGGTCTGCACATGACCCCATCCCGGTGCCCTCGTAAGGGCTGTGACCAGCTCCTCGTTCGCAAACAGCGTCCGAAATTCTGGAGGCACCAGCATCCTGCGCAAACCTTCCTGAGAGTTTCCTGGGAGGGATTGTTATTCCTCGGTCACCGAGGGCTTCATCACCTTACATGTCGTCCGCCGGTCAACCAACTTTAAAGCGTTGGTTAAAAAGTGATGAGAGCCACACAAGTTCAGTGCGTGAAACATATAGGCCTAGGGGTATGGCATCGGCCGATCTCCAGGCGGGACCAAAGTCCTGAAACGGACGGACTTTGGACATGAAAAAACCCCCGACTTTCGTCAGGGGTTCAGCGGGAGTCAGCTGCACGGCTGTGGCAAGTCATACCTCTGGAAGCTCCAGGGCCTTTCGCGCCTCCTCCGAGGGCTCCGGTGCGTCCGCCGGCCAGCGAATCGCCAGTCGACCATCGGACGGCTGTCTGGGCACCTCGGACCAGCCCGTGGCCGCGTCGTAGTCCAGCACCACTTCCTTGACCGCCAGGAGGTACGCGTAGTTCCGGCCGTCTCTCTGGCGGACCGCAGGCACCTCCTCGTCCCCCAGCTGCATGCGCATCCAGTAGCGGAGGTTCACGTACCGCAGGGCCTTCCGGTGCTCCTTCTCAACCTGCCAGGGCAGCAGATCCGCGACTGCTCGCGCGATGGGCTTACTGAAGTACCCCAGGGCGGTCAGTCGCTTGTTGACGGCCTGCTTGGTGACCCCGTAGAGCTTGCCGATCTCCTCGTGAGTCATGCCCCGCTGGGCCAGCTTCAACAGCTCACGATCGTCGGGGAGTGCAGTCATGACTCGCTTGAGCTCCGTTCCTCTTGATCCTTAACTTCATCCAAAGCTAGCACTCACACAGCGTCAGTCCAAGTCCGCCAGTCAACGCGGACTGATCAATAAGTCATTGGATGAATCCAATGTGACCTGGATCACAAATTCAACTCTGGCGCCATGAGCCGCCTCCTCCGGCACCTATGTAGTTAGTGAGAGAGAAGAGAGAGAGTGAAGCGAACTCTCTGATCTCGAACGCCCAAGAGAGCAGGACCCCCAGAAGGGTCCTGCTTCTACTGGAGAACACCTCCTTCTGTTGAGCCTCTGGTTGAGAGTTCAACTCCCGGACGGCTCCAGTGGGCGTCTACCGGCCCAGGCCAGATACGAAACCCTGGGCCGGGCAAGACTTCCAGGACTACCGCCCTTAGTTGGTGATCCGCTCCGGCGGAGTGCCTGACATGCGCCCGCGGCGCCGTGCACCGGCAGTCCTGGTCCTTTTGTTCAATCTATCAATCCGCCCGGCGGGAGCACAGATGCCCAGAGCCAAAAGTGTCTGCCTCGTCGACGGATGTATTCGAACAACCGTTCGAGATGGCCGCTGTGCCGAGCATCAACTCCGCAAGCCATGGGCGAACCATTCCCGCAGAAACCGGGAAGTGATCCCCGGTTGGAGTCGGATCAGACTCCGAGTTCTCTACCGGGACAGGAAGACCTGCTACCTCTGCCAGTCAACCGGCGCCAATGAGGTCGACCACATCGTCCCGGTTGCCCGTGGCGGAACCCATGACCCCACGAACCTGGCTGCGGTCTGCTCTGCCTGTCACCGGCAGAAGACACAACGAGAGTCCAGAGGGGGCTGACATGGCCGAGCCCCGCAAGGGATTCCGACGCTGCTCACGCTGCGAGCGCAACCGCTCTCAGCGCTTCTTCGCTCCCCGCGGCCGCGTGTGCTCGACCTGCCGGAAGCAGGCCGGACGAAAGGCCGCGCACGAGTCCCGCGTCCAGCGGACCTACGGTCTCCGGCCCGGCGAGTACGACGTGCTCTTCGCCGCCCAGGACGGCCGCTGTGCCATCTGCCGGGAGCGACGGTCACAGAACCTCTCCGTCGACCACGACCACAAGAACGGGGCCGTGCGAGGGCTGCTCTGCCGCCGCTGCAACAACCAGCTGCTCGGCAAGGGCGCCCGCGACCGCGCCGACGTCTTGCGGAGGGCCGCGGACTACTTGGACGCCCCGCCGGCTCAGGCCCTGCTGGGTCTGCGCATTCACATCGACAACCAGCAGGCATGACGCTCCGCCCTCCTCCGAGGGATCTTCCCCGATAGCTCAACGGCAGAGCAGGGCCCTGTTAAGGCCCGGGTTCCTGGTTCGAATCCAGGTTGGGGAGCCGCCGGCCACCGGGCTGATCACCTGGTGGCCGCAAGGCCGGGTCGCTCCCGGCTGGAGTCGTGGTGTAGATGGCGAGCACTCCGCCCGCGAAGGGCGGAAGAGCAGGTTCGAATCCTGCCGACTCACTTAGGTCCCGTAGCTCAGCAGGTCAGAGCACTGCCTTGTCACGGCAGAGGCCGCCGGTTCAAGTCCGGCCGGGGCCGCCTTTCACTTTCATCCGACACGGAGTCCTGCACCATGCGTCCCTACGCCCTGAACGACGACGACCACAGCGGCCAGTACGCGCCTTCCAAGCCGGCGCACACGCGGGCCGCTCAGCGCCGTTCCTGGCGCCAGGACGCCCTCTTCGAGCTTGAGGACCTGGGCGAGATCTTCGGTATCTCCGAGGCCGCACTGAAGGCGGTGCGCTGATGGCTGGCCGGGGCCCCGCCCCGAAGGCCAACGCGGTGAGGCGCAACAAGGACCCGTGGTCTCACCAGGCGTCAGCCGAGCCGCTTCCCCAGCGTCCCTACCCGCCGTGCCACTCGATCTACGAGGACTCGTGGCACCCGATGGCGCTCCGCTTCTGGGACGTGTACTCGACCTGCCGTCAGGCCTCTCTCTTCATTGAGACTGACTGGTTCGAGCTTGAGCAGTGCATGAACCTAGTGCACGAGATGTACGTCACCGGGAAGTCGAAGGTGATGCTGGCGGCCGAAATACGTCAGCGGGTCGCCAAATGGGGCTCGACGGTGGATGACCGCGCCCGGTTGCGCATGACGTTCGATGATCTCGATGCCGCCGCTACGGCAGACGAGACGGATTCCAGGGTGCTCCGGATGGAGCGGTTCAAGAAGCTCGGAGGTGTGTGATGCAGACAGGCAACATACCTTCCGGAGTTCCCTCTCCCCAGGAAACCCTCGGATACGAGATCCTTGAATGGGCCGAGACCTTCCTTGTCCAGCCTGACGGCGAGAATGCAGGCCAGCCCTGGCAGTTCACCGATGAACAGGTCCGCTTCATTCTGTGGTTCTACGCCATCGACAAGCGGGGGAGGTGGCTTTACCGGTCCAGCGCCCTCCGGCGCGCCAAGGGCTGGGGTTTAAGGCAAGACACCCCTTCTCGCAGCACTCGCGATCATCGAATTCATCGGTCCTGCCCGGTTCTCTCACTTTGACCAGGACGGGTACCCGGTAGGCAAGCGCGTCGCCCTTCCCGTCATCCAGATCGCCGCTACCTCCCTGGACCAGACGGCCCAGACCCGCGACATGATCCGCGGAATGCTGGCCTCAGGGCCGGCGCAGGAGACGTACGGGCTGGACATCGGAAAGTCGCTGATCCAGTTCCGCAATGGCGATCCCGGCCGCATCGAGCCGGTCACCTCCTCCAGCCGTGGTCTTGAGGGGGCGAGGCCGAGCTTTGTCGGACCCCGGCAGAAACGTTCCTGCCGGGGTCTGACTTTGCCTGATTCGTCATCATGGACGAGACCCATCATTGGGTTGAGTCAAACCACGGCGTCTATGTCTTCGAGACGCTGGACAGAAATGTCCGCAAGACCTCCGGTGCTGGTTCCCGTTGGGTCCAGACCACCAATGCATTCAACCCGGCCGAGAACTCGGTTGCCCAGCGCGTTGCCGAGTCCACGTCGAAGTCCCGCCTCTACGACTGCCGCGAGGCACAGCGGAACATCGACCTGGACGACGAGGAAGCTCTCCTGGCAGGCCTCAAGGAGGCCTACGGAGACTCGTACTGGGTCGACTTCTCCGGCCTGGTGGATGCCATCCAGGACAAGGCCACCACGCCGGCCTCGGTCGCATACCGCTTCTACCTGAACAACATCGCCGAGGGCGCCGATGGATGGATGTCCAAGGAGGAATGGGATGGAAGCTTTTCTGATTCTGACCCTATATCTCCAGGTGATCAGATCTCTGTGGGATTTGATGGTTCTCTGCGCGGAGATAGCACTGGTCTCGTCGGCTGCCGGCTTCGCGATGGTCGCCTATTCCTGTTGGGCCTCTGGGAGAAGCCGCGGGAAGCGGGACCGGACTGGGAAGTAGACGTTCTGTCGGTCGAGGCCGCGGTGAAGCGCGCCTTCGAGACGTACAGCGTCGAATGGATGTATTGCGATCCGCCGTACTGGCAGGAGCCGATTGGTCGCTGGTCCCTTCAGTACGGAGACGACAAGGTCTTCGAGTTCTGGACCAATCGCCCGACCCGCATGACCAATGCCATTGAACGGTTCCGTACCGCCGTTTCCACCGGCGATCTCAGCCATGACGGCAATGAGCACATCACCCGGCATGTCCTGAATGCCGTCACGAGGGAAGTCCCGCAGGGCCTTCTCATCCAGAAGAACTCCCCGAAGAGCAAGAAGAAAATTGACCTCGCCGTCTGCTCTGTCCTGGCGTTCGAAGCTCGGGCAGACGCGATAGCCGATGGCCGCCTCTTCAAGCGAAGGAGACGAGTAGCAGGTTTCTAGGAGAAGCGCATGGACCCGTTCAACCGACCGACGACGCCACCGGAATGGTTGGATTGGTTGTATGGGAAGCTGACCCGCAATTGGGCAGCCGGCCAGCGCTTCACCAACTACTACGAGGGCAACCACGAGTTGATGCGCTTCGCTCAGGCGCAGTACTCGAATGCGTTCGGTGAGATCTTCAACAAGTGGGCCGACAACTTCTGTGGCCTGGTGGTCGACAGTGCCAATGAACGGATGCGCGTCGAGGGTTTCCGGATGACGGATGACCCGTCCGCCGACCGGGACGCACAGGAGATCTGGCAGCGCAATCACATGGACGCGGACTCCAACGCCGCGCACCTTGGCGCCATGGTCACCGGTGCCAGCTTCGCCGTCGTCTGGGCGGACTCGGACGGACGGCCGACCATCACGGCCGAGTCGAGCGAGAACATCGCGGTCCAGTTCAAGCCCGGATCGAAGCGGGACATCGAGGTCTCCGCGAAGTTCACCACCGACGACTGGGGCCGCCAGACGGCCACCCTGTGGACCGACACGAAGGTCTACACCTTCGACAACGTCAAGGGCGAGTGGGTCAATCCGAAGGTCGGCAGGAACCCCCTCGGGACTAATCCCGTCATTCCGCTGATCAATCGGAACCGCCTGGCGGCGCCCAACCTCTGGCATCCGTACTCGGATCTGCATGACATCATCCCGATCCAGGATGCCATCAACAAGACCGTCCAGGACGCCATCGTGGCGTCCGAATACGCCGCTTTCCCTCAGCGCTACGTCACCGGCATGGAGATCACTGAGGATGAGAACGGCAACCCGGTCGCCCCTTTTCAGGTCGCCGTCGACAAGCTTCTTCAGGCTGAGGACCCCGATACACGTTTCGGATCCTTCGAAGCCGCGAATTTGGCGAACTACTGCGTTCTCATAGACAAACTCGTCGCAAACATGGCGGCAAAGGCGAAGCTCCCGTTCCATTATTTCCTGTCCGGCGGAATGATCCCGTCCGGCGACGCCATCGCTTCTGCCGAGGCCGGTCTTATTTCGAAGACCAGGGAGCGGATGCTTCACTTTGGTGAAGGCTGGGAGCGCGCAATGCGGCTGGCCTTCAAGGTTCTGGGTGATCCTCGTCAGGACGCCTTCCAGGCGGAGACGATCTGGGCTGACCCTGAGATTCGTACCGAGGCTCAGCATATTGATGCACTGATCAAGCAATCTGCTCTCGGCATTCCGCGACAGGCTCTCTGGGAGAAGGCCGGCTACACGCCCCCGCAGATCCAGCGCTTCAACCGGATGCTGGCGGAGCAGGAGGAGCTGCTGCACCGGTACCCGGCGATGCTCGGCCCGTCGAAGGGCGGAGTCGACCTGGCGGGCCTGGCCCAGAAGGCTCCGCAGGGCAACAGCGGGAACGTGAACCGGGAGCTGGCCGAGGCCGGCGGCTCGGTCGCTACGGCGACGAAGGCCGCGGGCTCCTCGTCCACCCGGCCCCGCTCCGCGCCGGCCAAGAACCGGCGTCCGAAGAACAAGCCCGCGTAGGGCGACAGCCGAACACCGACCACACCGAAGGCCGCCGTCATGGCGGCCTTCCCTATTTCCCCGACATGGAGAACACGCATGAGCGACGAGACCCCCGCCCCGCAGGACGGCGCCGACCCGACCACCCCGGACCTCCAGGCCGAGGTGGACAAGTGGAAGTCCCTGGCCCGCAAGCATGAGGCCCGCGCGAAGGACTCCTTCACGATGCTGGAGGCCCTGAAGCCGGAGTTCGACGCCCTCAAGCAGGCGTCCCTCTCGGACCAGGAGCTGGCCGTCGAGACCGCCCGCCAGGAAGGCCGGCGATCCGCCGCAGCCGAGTTCGGAACGCGCGTTGCCACAGCTGAGCTGAAGGCGGCAGCCGCGGCCGCTGGGGCCCGGCTCCCGGACGCCGACTTCCTGAACCTCTCCCGCTTCGTCAGCGAGGACGGCACCCCCAACTCCGAGGCGATCTCGTCGTTCGTCGATGGCCTCCCGAAGGCACGCAAGACGCCGGAGTATCGCCAGGATCTCGGCCTTGGTCCTCAGGGTGGCGGAGCCGGTGCGGGTCAGGTCACCCGCGACCAGCTCAAGCGCATGACCCGCCAGGAGATCAGCAAGGCCCGTTCCGAGGGCCGTCTCGACGCGATCATGCGCGGCCAGCTCTGAGCCCCGCTCAGGCATCACCGCACCTTTCAATCCCCTAGGGAGACTTCATGTCCACTCAGAACAAGGACCTGTTCTACGGCGATACCGGCGCCCGAATCACTGACGGCGTCAAGGGCGTCTTCACGCCGGAAATCTGGACCACTCAGCTCCTGGACGACCTTGAGGACAACCTGATCCTCGGGAACAACAAGTTCACCAACCGGTCGTACGAGGGCGAGTTCCACAAGGGTGGCGACACCATCCGCATTCCGCACTTCCGGTGGACCGACGACGACGGCAACGACATCGTCAACGACTACGGCATGGTCAAGGCCTACGGCAAGGTCGGCAACCGCGACCACGCCCAGCTTGAGTACATGCGCATGACCGTTCAGAAGGGCTCCAGCTTCCACCTGGAGATCGACAGCGTCGACCAGCTGTTCACCCAGCCCGGCGTCGACAAGCTCTCGGACCTGATCCGCAAGCGCGCCCGCATCCAGGCCGAGACCATCGAGCGCACCCTCGCCACCACCCTGATGTACGCGACGCAGGGCCTGGACTACAACTCCGTCGAGGCCGACGCCGTGCCGGCCGCGAAGCTGGAGGGCGGCGCCGTCGAGCTCCTGGACCCGGTCCTCAAGGACCGGGGCGACCAGGTCGCCGATGGTGCTGTCTACGGCGCGGTCGTGGACATGGTCACGCAGCTCGACATCAACAACGCCCCCGCGGATCGCGTGATTGCGGTATCTCCGCACGTCTACCGCGCACTGCTCAAGGACCCCCAGTTCATCGACGCCCAGCGGTACGGCGGCACGCCGGTCATCCCGAACGGTCACATCGGGTCGGTCCTGGGCGTTCCGATCCTGGTGTCCAACACCCTCGGCAACCACGACCGGAACAAGTCCCCGCTGATCCGCAACCTGACCTCGGACCTGAACAAGCTCGACATGGCGGCCTTCGCCACCGACGCCATCAGCCTCGTCATGCCGTTCGCGGAGATGAAGGCCTACGAGCCGGAGGAGAGCTTCACCCACGCGATCAAGAGCCGCATGTTCTACGACGCCAAGGTGATCCGCCCGGAGCAGGTGATCGCGGTGAAGTCCTTCGAGAAGCCGACCACCAAGGTCACCAAGTAAGCGATCCGTCCTTTTTGTTTGCTCCAAAAGTTGACTTGCGGAGCGGCGATCCTCTGGAAGGAGGACGGAAGGTGACTGAGAATCCTCTCGTCACTGTCGATGACGTGGCCGCCCGTCTCGGGCGGCCCGTCTCCGACGAAGAGAAGCCCCAGTTCGAGGCCTTCATCGAGGACGTGACCGGCCTCATCGAGGACTACTGTCAGACGGACTTCCGGTTCCACGAGAACGAGACCGTGTCGCTCCCGCTGGCACTGTCGATCCAGCTCGACCTGCCAAGGCGCATGTTCCCCCTGGAGTGTGTCTCCTCGGTCGTCCTCGACGGCGAGGTGGTCACCGACTACCTGTTGAAGGGCGGCTCACTGTGGCGCCGCGACGGGTGGCTACCCCGCCCGTTCCACGGGATCAGCTCCAGCACCTCCGACGTGAAGGTGACAGCCTCCTGGGGCTACCGGACGTGCCCCGCCGGCCTCCGGGCCATCGTGTGCGCCGAGGTGATCCGATGGGCCGCCCTGCGGCCCGGTGTGTCCATGGAGCGCGTCGGCGAGCTGGAGACCTCCTTCGGCTCGACCCCGGGCCAGGCCTCCCTGTCCGAGGCCACCCTGAGGGCGCTTCGACGACGCTACCGCCGGGGCTCCGTCCGCACGATCACGATGCGGAAGGAGGACACGGATGTACCCCTTCAGGCACACCATCTCGGTCCTGCGGGCTGGCCTCGCTGAGGACAGCTACGTCCTGGAACGCGACTGGACGAACGCCTCCGTAGTCTTCACCGGCAAGGCGTCCTACCAGCCGATCGGCGGCACCTCCCGCCGCGTGTTCACCTCCCCCGACGCCGGCCGGGAGACCGAGACCGAGCAGGCCGTCTTCTACGTCCTGGGCCAGGTCGACGTCCGCGACACCGACCGCATCGTCTTCGACGGTGAGCACTACCAGGTCAACGGTGCACCGCAGTTCTGGGACCACGGCTCCCCCAGGAACAACCACACCAAAGTTCAGGTCTGGCGGGTGAACCACTGATGGCCGTCGAACTGGTGCTGGACCCCTACGCCTTCGAGGAAATCTGCCGCACCTCCCCCCAGCTCGAAGCCGCGCTGCTCCGGATCTGCGAAGGCATAGCCCGGCGGGCCATGGCCCTTGCGCCCTACCGCAATCGCGCACGGCACTGGAACACCATCAAGCGGCAGTTCGAAGTCCGCGTTGCCCGCGGCGAGGGCCTGGTCGTCATCGAGCCGAGCCACCGTGTCCGTCACGCACTGCTGCTCAACTACGGCTTCACTGACAGCTCGGGGAAGCGACACCCCGGTTCTCACTTCCTTGAGGCCGCTCTGAGAGAGGCCCGATCGCAGTGAGAATCGACCCCGCAGTCTTCCTCGTGAACTACCTGCGCTCCCTGGACGAGTTCAAGGGTGTCTTCATCTCCGGCGACATGGTCGGCCGGAACTCCGGCACCCCCGCCGTCATCGTGGAACACGACGGCGGCCACCGTGACGTCCGGGACCGGATGGACCGTGCCGGCTTCTCGATCAGCACCTACGCCGGGTCGAAGCCGCAGTGCTCGGCCCTCGCCTACGCCGTACGCGAGTACCTGTTGGAGCAGATGCCCTCGCTGGTGCTCGACAACGTTCAGGTTCTCGATGTGGTCGAGGGCAATTCGCCGCGTTCGTTTCCCGACCCCGAATCTCGTGAGGCCCGCTACCTGGGCACCGTCGAGATCCTTTTCGTTGAAGTCAGCCCTAGGAAGTCAGTATGAGCAACAACAACAAGAAGAACATCCGCTTCGCCCCGAACGGGCAGATCTGGGTTCACTTCGGTGAGGACTCCCCGCTGCCCGCCAAGGTCGACGAGGACCCCAAGACGCTAAACTTCGTGCCGCTCGGCTACGCGAACTCGGACGGTGTGACGATCACCCCGAAGATCGAGACCGAAGCCGTCGAGGTCTGGCAGTCCGCGGTGCCCGTGCTCTACACGGTCAAGAACGCTTCGTTCCAGGTGAAGGCCACGCTCATGGAGCTGAACGCCCCGAACACGGAGCTGTTCTACGGCTCGAAGTGGGAGCCGGCCACCGACAAGGACGGCAAGCCCGTCGAGGGCCAGTACCGGCTGAACATCGCGTCGAACCCGAACCTGGACACGATCTCCGTCATCGTGGACTGGAACGACGCCAGTGCGCGATACCGCGCCGTCCTCTCTCAGGCCATGGTCTCGGACCGTGGGGCCATCACCCTGACCCGCACCAAGAACCAGGCCTACGAGCTGACCATCGATGCACTCGATGACGGCAACGGCTTCCTCGGCTACCTGGTCACCGACGACCAGAACATCATGCCGTCGACCACGGGCGGTTCCACCCGAAGCATTGCGGCCTCCGGCCCGACTTCCAAGGCCTAAATTTTTTTTGCCTTAAAAGTTGACTTGCGGAGCGAAAGCCTTTCCGGGCTGGCTTTAACCGCCCGGCCTCTCTTCTCTCCTTCTGCGCTACTCACAATTTCGAGGTACCCCATGACTGTCACCACTAAGGCCCGTGCCGCCAAGGCTGTTGCGGCTACCGGCAAGCGCCCCTCCATCGCCCAGGACGAGGCCCTGGAGCAGGAGACGCACTTCGACTTCCGGGGCACCGAGTACACCATCCCGGCGCCGCTGGACATGCCGGTTGAGGTCATGGAGCTGGCCGGCTCCGACGACACCGTTGGCATGCTGAAGGCGATTCTGGGTGAGGACCAGTGGTCCGGCTTCCTTTCGGACAAGCCGAAGATGCGTGATCTCCTGGAGTTCGCCGAGGTGCTGTCCGAGGCCGCGGGGTTCGGTGAGCCGGGAAACTGATCCTGCTTTCCATCGCCCTGACGGATCATCTGCCGGAGTTCGAATCTGACTGTCTTCGGCACTTCCAGACGGACGTGTGTGATCTCTGGCGAGGAAAGCTCTCACTTCGCCGTCTGTGCGTACTGGCCCGAATGCTCCTGCGAATGCCGGGCCAATCCCTATTCGCCTCCAGCGTCAACGAAGAGATGTCCTGGGGGCCGCAGGAGTACCTGACTGCTCGACTGGTCGACTCCCTTGAGGTGTCGAATTGGATGTTCCTGAAGGCGAACTCCGGTGAGGGCGCCAAGGACATCCCGTTCCCTGAATCGGTTCCGCGCCCTGGCGAATTCGAGGAGGCCTCGCAAGAGGCTCCCGCGCCGGAGATGACGCCCGTGGCTGACGTCGCGGCGTTCTTCGCCGACCCGTTTCAGATCTAGGGAGTAATGATGGCCGAACCGATCAAGGTGGGGTCCGGCTACATTCCCGTGACTCCCCGCCTGGACAGGGACGGGTTGGACAAGTTCCGGCTGACCCTGATGCGGCAGATGGAAACTCTCGGCCGCAATGCATCGAACAGCCTGAGTACCGGCCTGCTCGCCAACGAGGGCAAGATGCGGACCGCCGGCCGCAGGATGGGCAGGGCCTTCGAGGAGGGCATGGTCTCCTCGACCAGGGCCACCAGCGCGGCCCTGCGGGAGCTCAACACCGCTACGGCCAGGCTCGGGCCGGAGCTGCGTCGGATCACGACCGAGGCCCGGACGGCCACGGCCGTCCAAGAGCAGCTGGCCGCCTCGATGACGGCCGCGGCTGCCGCCGCCGACCGCCAGGCCGCCGCGCAGGCCCGCCTGGCGCGGGCTGAGACCGAAGGCGCTGTTGCCACCACCCGGCACACGAGTTCCCTGCACGCCTTCGCCACCGGGGCCGTCGCGGCCGGCCACGGGATCACCCGCTTCGTCTCGGGTCCGCTGTTGGCGCTCGGCGTCGGTGTTGTCGACGTCTCGGTGAAGTTCGGCGACCTCCGGAACCGGACGATCGCAGCCATCGCCGCATTCCAGGGTCAGGACGCGGCGGTCAAGATGGTCGACACCCTTGACCGGATGTCGAAGACGCTGCCCGTCAGCATCGACGACATGTACAAGCTGGCCCGAATTCTCTCCTCCCTGGAGACGAATGTCGCGCCGGTGACTGACGAAGTCCATGCGATGTCGAATGCCATCGCCGCCCACCACCTGAACACTTCTCAGGCGAACCGGGCGATGATCCAGTTTGAGCACATGCTCATGGGTGTCTCCATCAACTCCAAGGAGTTGAACACCCTCACGATGGACGGCATCCCCGCCTGGGACCTCATGTCCCGGGCGACGGGCAAGAACATCGAACAGCTCAAGAAGATGTCCAAGGAAGGGAATCTCCTTTCCAAGGACGTCATGCCGAAGCTGATCCACTTCCTGAACACGGATGAGACTTACACCAAGTCCGCCGCAGCGGCCAACGAGTCGCTTCAGGGTTCCTGGCTCAAGCTGACCAACGTCCTCAAGGTCGGTCTCGGCTCCAATGAGAAGACCTCCGAGTCGGTGACGAGACTCGCCGAGTCGGTCAGCAAATTCGCTGATGCTCTCGACAGTGCGATGCCGTTCCTGACGGTGTTCGCCGCGAAGGTCATCGACGTCTTCTCGATGATCATCGGATGGGTGTCGAAGTTCGCCGTCTGGTTCTCGACGCTGCCGAAGAACGTCCAGAACGCCATCGGCAAGACCGTGATCGCCATTGCCCTTCTCGGGCCTGCCATTCTGATTCTCGGCCAGCTCGCCCACGCAATTATCGGGATCATCGTCGTGAGTCGGGGGCTGGGTGCGGCGATCGCCGTCATGTCCGGCCCGGTCGGCTGGGTTATTGCCGCCATCGCACTCGTCGCCTTCGGCGTCTACGAGCTCTATCAGAAGAACAAGACCTTCCGTGACTTCTGCCAGAGGGCCTGGGTCGACATCCAGCAGGCCGTTTGGATCGCGTGGGCTCAGTACATCAAGCCCGCCTTCTTTGCGACCAGGGACTTCATCAGGAACGACCTGGCGCCGGCCACCTTGTGGTTCTGGCAGAACATTGTGGTTCCCGCATGGAACGGGATCTCCACGGCCGTCTCGATTGCCTGGTCTCAGTACATCAAGCCGGCGTTCTTCGAGACCCGCGATTTCATCATGAATCAGCTGGTCCCAGCCATGCTCTGGTTCTGGCGAAACGTCATCATCCCGGCCTGGGACGGGATCGCCGCAGCTGTCATGTGGGCCTGGCGCAACGTCATTTACCCGGTCTACGACGCCTTTCGGGTGTTCATCGTAGATTACCTGGTGCCGACCGTCAGGGACTTCTGGCGATCCTGCATAGTGCCCGCCTGGAACGGCATCGGCACGGTCATATCGGTTGCCTGGAACGATGTGATCTACCCGATTCTCCGACTTTTCTGGTCGGTGATCCGGAACATTCTCTGGCCGGGAATTCAGCAGTTCTACTCCGATGTCATCAAGCCGACCTGGGACCTCATCGGATGGGCCATCCACACAGCGTGGAAGGTTGTCATCGAGCCGATCCTTCATTTGTTCGAATTGTTCCTAAAGAACATTCTCGGACCGGCCATCAAGTGGTTCTACACGGACATCGTGAAGCCCACCTGGGACGGCATCGGGACGGCAATGTCCTGGACCTGGGACCACGTGATCAAGCCTGTGCTTGACACCTTCGGAAGCGCGATTCTCGGCCTGTCGAATTTCTTCGACAAGTCGAAGGAAGCGATCAAGAAGACCTGGGGCGAAGTCAGTGACATCGTCCAGGCGCCCATCAAGGCCGCGATCAACTTCATCAACAAGGAACTCCTCGGCTCGGAGAAGAACCCGAATGGCGGCGTGAACTGGGTTCTTGACAAGCTTGGAATTCCAACGATTCCGAACATTCCAGGGTTCGCCACTGGTGGCATTGTCCCGGGCTACGCGCCTGGTGTGGACAACTATCCAGCCATCCTTTCTCCGGGTGAAGCTGTTCTTCGTCCTGAAGTTGCTCGGTCCATTGGCCACAGCCGAATTCTCTCGTGGAATGCGGACGCGGTTGCAGGCCGGCCTCTCCGGTTCGCCGAAGGCGGCCTCGTTCCTTCGGCGCCGAAGAAGAGGAAGGGCTTCGACTGGAACCCGATCCACTGGGTTCAGTCCGCGGTGGGCTGGGCTGAGGACCAGCTTGCCAAGGGTGCCAAGTTCGTCTGGGAGCACACGGCCAAGCCGATCGTTGACGGCCTGGACAAGACGCTCGCCGGAACCCCGCTGATCCTCTCCCGGCTCGGCATGGCCCCGGCCCACTCCGTCTACAACGCCGTCGACAAGTTCCTCGGCGGGGTGGACGAGAAGGGGTCGAAGGGCGGAGGCTCCGGCCCGGCCCCGACCGGCCAGGTGAAGTCCTGGATCGATCAGGCGATTGCCCTCACGGGCGTGACCCCCCTCGATCTGTGGGAACGCGGCATGGGGACGATCGTTCAGCGTGAGTCCGGCGGCAATCCGGGCATCTGGAACACCACCGACATCAACGCTCAACTGGGGCACCCTTCGGGCGGTTTGGCTCAGGTCATCTGGCCGACCTTCGCGGCCTACCACCAGGCCGGAACGTCCTGGGATCTGCTCGACCCGATCGCCAACCTGGCGGCCTCGATCAACTACATCGTGGCGCGGTACGGCGGCATCCAGAACGTGCAGCAGGCCAACCCGAACCTGCCCCCGAAGGGCTACTGGCGGGGAGGCCTGGTCACCTCGCGCACGTTCGCCGAGATCGGTGAACGCGGGCCCGAACTGATCCTCCCGCTCACCGACGAGCGGCGGACCGACCAGCTTCTACGGATTGCTGGATTGAAGGATCGAAGCGGTCACACCGTGATCGTCAACGCCGCCCCGGACGTCCCGTCCGAGCGGCAGATCATGAGGGCCCTGAACACGGCTGCCCTTATGAACGGGTTCTAGTGACACGGCCCGGCAGGTTGGACCTGCCGGGCCTCGTCCTGCCCCAACTAACCAGCCGAGAGGAGAAATTCAGGTGAGCGAGTACCGAGTCCTGGTGCGGGACCGCGACCTCAATCCGATCGGCCAGGTCGATGACTTCCTGGAGTTCCAAGCCGTCCTGCGCTACTGCGACACCGGGCACTGGCAGATCAAGATCATGGCCGGCACTCCGCACGCCCAGCTCTTCCAGCCGGGTCACGGCATCGTCGCCTACCGAGAGGGGGTCGACAAGCCGATCGTCTCCGGCCCCATACAGACCGTTGAGAAGTACTGGACGGTGGACACGGACTCCGGGCCCGGCGGCCTGATCATCTCCGGGTGCGATGACAACTACATCCTCGAAGCCCACGCGGCCTACCCCAACCCCGAGTTGCCGGTCACCAACCAGGACCGCGCCTCCTACACCAACGGTGGCGTCCGCGCCGCCCAGGCCGTGGAGGAGATGGTCAGCCGCAACGCCGGCGCCCTGGCGCTCGACGGCCGCACGCCGGCTCGCTTCGGCACCCCGGACGGCGACAAGAAGCCCTGGCACCAGTTCGGCAAGGTCACCCCGTTCAACCTGCAATGGGACAACCTCCGGGACGGCCTCAAGCCGGTGTGCGACGCGGGCAACGTCGGCTGGCGAACCGTGTACGACGCCGAGAGCCGCACCATCCAGCTCGACGTCTTCGAGCCCCAGGACCGCAGCGGACACATCCGCTTCTCCGCGGACCTGGGAAACCTCAAGGAGTTCGTCTACTCCTTGAAGGCCCCGAAGTACACCCGCGCCATCGTCGCGGCCCAGGGGCAGGGTGCCGAACGCTACATCAAGGAGTACATCGACCGGGAGTCCGAAGAGTACTGGGGGATCATCTCGGAGCTGTTCGTCGACGCCCGCGACATCCCGGTGAAGAAGGTCAGTGCCTCGGACGGCACGCCGGTAGCCGCCGATGAAGACGTGAAGGTCGAGGATGCCCTTGCAGCGCTCGACGCCAAGGGGCAGCAGGCCCTCCTGGACAACGGCCCGCAGGGCAACTTGCAGCTGTATCCGATCGACACCCCCCAGCAGACCTTCGGCAAGGACTGGTTCATCGGCGACACCGTGACGTGCATTGTCGACGGCGACGAACACCGGGACATCGTGCGCCAGGTCACCATCGAGGTGAATTCGAACGGACACAGCATCACCCCCGTGATCGGGGATCAGGGTACCGACAGCCCTGCGAATGTATTCAACGAGATCAAGAAGCTGTGGCAGCGGGTTCGAGAACTGAGTGCGAGGGTTTGACCAATGCCGATTCCTGCGAAGTACTCAGAATTCCCGGAACCGGGTGGACTCAACAAGGGCCCCTACGCCCCCATCAAGTGGCCGCACACGTACGTGACTTGGACCAGTGCCAGCGGCGACGTCATCCCGCTGACTGGGGATATTTCCGGAAGGCGACCGGCAGGGCTGGCGGTCCAGTGGGGGCCGTCCGGCTTCGACCTGCCGACCTACGACCTCCACGCGGACCAGCTTCCGAACATGGACGGCGCCATGTTCCGCACCACCAGGGCGACTTCCAGGGACGTCACGATCCCCCTGTACATCCGCGGCCTCGACCGCAAGTCACTGATCACCATGAAGGACCGGCTCTTCTCCGCGCTGAACCCGCACGCCGGCCCCGGCCTCCTCACCGTCCGAGACGGCGACCTCCCGGCCCGGCACTTGAAGTGCTTCTACGTCTCCGGTCTGGAAGGCAACGAGACCCAGGAGAGCGCCGGATTCCTGCACATCCGGTACGCGCTGATCCTCCGCGCCATGGACCCGTATTGGTACTCCAACAGCGAGAACCAATTCGACTGGTCGCTCAAGTCCAGCGACGTCGGTTCGTTCCTGTCCCCGCCGAAGGATCTGCACCGGAAGTTCCTCAACCCGCTTCGCATCGGTTCGGCCTCGCTCGGCCCCGAAGGCGTGGTCGAGGTCAACAACCCCTCCTCGGTGGAGTCCTGGCCCGTCTGGTCGATCTCCGGCCGAGCTACCGGCCTGAAGGTGCTCAACAAGACCACGGGCAAGAGCTTCGCCTTCTCCTCGAAGTACACCGTCCCGGACGACCAGGTGGCGACCGTCGACACCCGGCCGGGGTTCAAGACCGTCGCCCTGGACGACGGCACGAACCTGTGGCCGCACCTGGCCCCGAACCCTGCCCTGTGGGCCCTGGCACCCGGCAGGAACATCGTCCAGGTCGAGGGCGGCGACTACGACGACAAGACCCTGATCCGCCTGCATTTCACCCCCCGCTACCTGTCGTACACCGGTGGCTGACAAGACGAAGGATTGAATGAATGGCTGAGAACTCCTGGCCCTTCAACGAGGGCGACGGCGCCAGCGTCGATCAAGTCCGCTGGCAGAAGATGGCCGCCGCGTTCTCGCCGTCCGGCGTCATCGGCAAGGCCACCGACAATGCCCTCTCGGTGGCTCAGAACCTCTCCTCGCAGCTCCCCAGGACCGTGGACGTCCAGCCCGGCAAGGCCTTCGTGAAGGGCTTCTGCTACGAGTCCGATTCCGCGGTGACCCTCCAGTTCTTCGAGAACCCGGACATGAACCCGCGCATAGACCTGGTCGTCCTGGAGCTGGACATGAGCAAGGGGATCGTGAGGCTGGCGACCGTGAAGGGCTCGCCAGCCTCGACTCCTCTCCCTCCGAGCCTCACCCAGGAGCTGGGCGGTGTGTGGCAGATCGCCATTGCCGAGTGCACGATCGCCTCCTCCGCAACGTCGGTGAGCACGATCTATGACCAGCGGGTCTTCATCGGCAACTCGCTACCGCAGGTGCACAGCGATCTCGGGCGGACCATGATGGGCACCCCCGGTGACATCGTGTACGCCCGGGACTCGGTGGGCGGTGAGGCCGTCTGGGGTTACGCCGGGAACGGCGGCTGGTCTCCGATCAGCAACCTCGGGCCTACCCGGAAGTACCGACCCGAGCTTCACGGCCTAGTCTCACAGGACGGCATCCAGGCCACGGGCCACTTCCAGTGGGTGGGCTCCAACATGTGCTGGGTCACCGCCAACCTTCAGAACGTCTCCGGCCGGGACCTGCGAAACGGCACCACGCCCCTCTCGGTGTCCCTGCCGTACTCGCCGCGAGGCGGAATCACGCAGCTCATGAACGTCATGCTGTACCGCGACAATGGCGGCGCGGACTCACTGATGCTCCACAACGGCAATGCCTGGACGGGCGGCTGGAACCTCGCCTGGATGAGCTTCCCGAACACGGACTGGGGTACCTACTGGCTCCAGACCTTCCCGAAGGACGCCAACCTCTGGCTCACGGGCCTGATCGAAATGGACCTCTTCCACGAGGGGAATAGCTAATGGCAAGGCGAAAGTTCGCGGGGGACGCAGCAACCCCGGCGGAGGACAACAGCGGGGCCCGGCTTCCCGGCGTCACCGGTACCGTCTGGGATGGCCTGGGGAAGGATGCCCGGCAGGTCACCGACCTTCAGGACGCGGCCGGCAATCCGATCAAGAACCTGACGGCCGACGCCCGCGGCATGGTCCCGGAGTTTCGGGGGCCGGACAACGACGTCTTCCGCCTGTGGGTCGACTTCGGCCCCGGCCGAATCGCCATCGAGGCCAACGACACCCCGGACAAGCTCCAGGAGCACGCGAAGGGCACGGACCCTCACGGGGACCGCGCCTACGCCGATCAGCGGTTGCAGGGGTACGCGCAGCTCGCCGGAGGCAACCGGGCCGAGTCCTCCGGCGTCCCGTGGCTCCAGGTCGAAGGCGACGGCATGGGGGCCAGGCCAGTCCTCCAGGTCACCGGCAAGGGCAACGGCAACACCGCGTTCCAGGTCTCGGAGAGCGGTGACGCGACCGCCAGGAACCTGGCCATTCACGGCAATGTGAGTGCGGGCGGGGACGTCCACTGCGGAAATCTCGCAACGCAGGGAACGGTGACCGCTAAGAACGTCGGAACTGCTCGGGTGTTCTCCGGGCCGAAGCCTCCGGAGAACCCCGCTCCCGGTGATGTGTGGGTGCAGTATGGGTAATGCGTCGTACGTCTGGGATGGGTCAACGTGGCAGTTCGCCAAAACAAGCGTCTTCGACGGCAAGGCCTGGAAGCCGGTCGGCGAGATCCCGATGTACGACGGCCACAACTGGCGGCCCGCCGGGCAGACGCCCGAGGAGTTCCCAATGTTCATCGCGGCCAGGAGCGCGACGTTCAGGGACCGGAACCACGTCTCCCTGCCCATTCCTCCGGAAGTCGCGATGGGCGACATCGTCGTGTCGCTGTGCGCGTCGTACGGCTCGGTGACGAAGCCGGCCAACGGGCTCCGGCCAGTGGTCGACCTCCTCAGGCTCCGCCCCTCGGACATCCACCTGACCCTGAACATGTTCCTCTGGACGCCGGATTGCGGCTATGAGAGCGCCTTCGAGTCGTTCGGCGAAGACGACAACATGACGGTGGCTAACCTGGTCTACCGCCACGGTGACACCGGCAACATCCCGGCGAAGCCCGTGATCTCGTACAAGACCTACGAAGGCGTCGCGAAGGCCCCCCTCGATCCCGCCGACGACTTCACCACCCTGTACGTCGCCATCGCGGCCTCGAAGGACATGACCGCCGCGGGCTGGCCCCGAGGCGTACAGCGACGGGTCAGCGAGCACGGGCCTTGGCAGACGGAGACGATCCACATCATGGCCGCCGACACGGTCGGGTCCGGGTTCACGCCCGGAGACCTGGTCTTCGACTCCCTTGCCGATCAGCTGGCCATTGCCGTGATCACCATCCCCGGCAAGCCGAACCCTGATGGGAAGCCGACCTGGATTCTCGGCGACCAGAAGGCATCCGTACTCGGCTCCTCGACTGTCCTGGAGTAACCCATGACCCTTCCCAATCTGGAGAAGTGGGCAGACCGCGAGGTGGTCTCGCCCGAGAAGATGAACGCCCAGGTGTACGACGTCCACCAGGCCCTCTACGGCAGCACGACACAGCTGCTCGCCGACACCGACGGCCTCAAGCGCGACACTTACCGACTGGGCCAGAATCCGGTCATCTCCCTCGAAATCAAAAGCCCCTTTGACGTACCGAACGGGGTGTCGGTGAACCCCGAATGGGACCTCAACCGCCCCGCTGCCAAGGTCGGCAACTGGGCACTCGACAACCCCCGCCAGCTCACCATTCCCGAGAGCGGCGTGTACCGCGCCCGGTTCCAGTTCGCCTGTTACGTAGACAACGTCCGGGGTGCCGCCGCCGGCAAGGTCCGGGGAACTGTGGCACTGCCCTACAACTACAAGGCGGTGCAGGAGCTTGTTCCATCGGGCAACGAGGACAACCTGAAGACCTACTCCGTCGAGGTCGTCGGCCATTGCGCCAAGGGCGACAAGGCAGGGGCCAGCATCATCTGCTGGTGGGCGGACGCACACGTCCACGACACGGCCATGATCTCGCTGACCATCCAGAAGATCGCCGATCTACCGGCACCGGCATAAGCCTGAGACCTTGAAGGACGCTGCACGATGAACGCACTCGACTACATCCTCGGTGGAGGCCTCATCGCTGCGGTGACTGGCGTGGTGCAGCTCTACCGCATGGTCAAGGAAGGCGCAAAGGCTGACCGCAGCGAAATCCTCGGAACCATCAAGCACTGGAACGAGGACCTGGTGGACCGGGTGGAACGGCTACAGGAGCTCTGCGACAAGCAGACCGAGGAGATCGCCAAACTCCGGTTCCGGGTAGTCGAGTTGGAGCTCTTCATAAAGAAGCACGACCTTCCCGTTCCCGACTGATCCAACAACACATTCTGCATGGGGCCTCCGGGCTCCTTTTTTCATGCCCGAGGAGGACAAATTGGCGACTGGTGCCCAGACGCTCATCAACAAGGCGAAGACCTACATCGGGTACCGCGAAGGTGCAGGAAACAGCAACCGGTTCTCCCAGGAGATGGGACGCCCCGCGGAGTCGTGGTGCGCGGACTTCATCTCCGCCGTCGCCCGTGAGACCGGCAACGCCGACATCATCCCGAACACGGCATCGTGCAGCGTTGCCCAGGAGTGGTACCGCAGCCAGGGCCGGCTGAGCGAGTTTCCTGCCGTGGGAGCCCAGGTCTTCTACGGCGACTCGACCTCGACCTACGGCCCCGGGGGCTCGCACACGGAGATCGTCTTCGCCTACGACCGGGACCACATCTACACCGTGGGCGGCAACACGAACGACTGGGGCGGCTCCGAAGGCGTGGGCGTCTTCAAGCGGACCGTCTCTCGTCACGCGAACTGGACACACTCCTACGGCTACCCGAAGTACCCGGAGGGCATCGTCGGCGCGGACAAGAACCTTGCCGACGTCTACTTCGGCCAGGAGGCCGGCGAGGCCGACATCCCAGCCGGAGGCACGCCCACCCTCCCGCCGGCCAGCACCGTGACCATCCAGGGCTTCCAGTACGGACCGGGCGCCCAGGGCGACCACATCACCTACATGGGCCAGTGCCTGGTGGCCGCTGGTTGCTCGCGGTACTCCGAGGGCCCGGGGCCGACGTGGGGAAGCGCCGACACCGAGTCCATGCGGGCCTATCAGCTTGCGATCGGCGACACCGACAGCGCCGATGGCATCCCCGGCCCCGCCCAGCTCGCCAAGCTGGAGACCGAGCACGGCCAGGGCCTGTGGCCGATCAGCAACCAGCCCGCGGAGCCGTCTCCCCCGCCACAGCACGATCCGGTGGCACCTCAGGTGACCGGTATCCCCAGCAACATCTGGGCACGCAACGACAACCGCACGCAGGTGACGAACGAACAGCTCGCAACCATCGACGTGGACGGCAGCAGGAACGGCGTCATCCTCGACGGAGAGGTGCACCAGTACGCGGCCGTCACCATGTCGATCGAGGCGACGATGTCGCCCGGCTCGGCCCTCGCGTGCCGCTACTTCAAGGCCAACAAGGCGACTGGCGCCCGGACCTACACCATGCCGGCCGCCCGCTTCGTGGCTGACGAACAGGGTCTCGTGGACGCCCAGTTCACGTACACCAACCTGCTCTGGCCCGGCGAAATCCTGCTCGCCGAGGTTCAGGGCAAGGACTCCAAGGGCCTCGACTACACGGTGTCCGCCCGCACCACCGCCGGGATCGCCTGGTAGGCGGGACCGCAATGACGGATTGCTAGATTGAAGGAAAGGGTTGACCGTGAAGGCTGTCGTCTCGTTCCTGCTGGCCAACTCGGCTCGTGTCCAGGCCGCCCTGGTAGCGGTCCTGGCACTGTTCACGAACTGGGTCAGCCCGGACGTTCAGGACAAGATCGTTTCCCTGGTGATGCTGGTCATCTCGCTACTCGGTGGCGAGCTGGTCCACCAGGCCCACACCCGCGCGGTCCGCAAGGCCGGAGTGGAGAACCTGCCGACCGAGCAGGTAAGCAACAGGACCACCCCGGCCGGCCAGCCGGGGAGTGCAGAGGAGAGCGCGTTCGGACCGATGGTCTAAACGCAGAGAGCCCCCGGGTATCCCGAAGTTGGGATGCCCGGGGGCCTTTCGTGCTTTCGAGCCCGACGACCGTGTCACCCGCCGTCGAGGCCGAGCTGGCGTCGTGCCCCAGCCGGGTCGGCACGGATTGCGTCAATCGGACTGGTCGTCCTCCACCGGAACGAACGCCTTCGTGGTCCACCACCCCACAAGCTTCCCCGTTCGCACGTGGTGGATCGGCTTGCCGTGGGGCGGTTCCACCTCCATGTGAACCTTCCGATTCGTCCAGTCCTCGGCAATCTGCTCCAGACTTTCGCCACCCATGAAGCGGTCCATGGCTTCCTTGGCAAGCTGGGGTTGGGTCCGCAGCTCCACGCGCACGTCGTCCTCCTCGGGGGCCTGGGCCTCTGCCGGCTTCGGCTCGTCGGCCAGCTTACCGACCGTCGTGATTTGGCCCGTGAAGAGGCTGTTGTGCCTGGACAGGAACTCCTCGGCGGCCTTGCTGTCGTATCGGTCTTCGGCCACGTCGGCGAAGGACTCCGCGTAGTCGAGCATCCACCCCAGGGTGTCTTGCCCCACGCTCCCCCTGCGCCCACCGCCGTTGGCTCGGAGCGCCATCAGCTCACCGTAGATCTTCGGGTCCTCTTCCCCTCCTTCCTGAAGCAGCCCCGTGCCCTCGAAGTACTCCCACAGTCGCTTGCCAACCCGAACTTCGACGGTTCCCATTTCTTCTTCCTTGTTCTTCCCGTGAATGAACCAGAGGTAAGCAACCTCGTAGTCCGCGCTCTCGATCGTCCTGGTCGACAGATCTGATTTATCCCTTAGCCAGCCCTTGGCGTCTACAACGAAGCCCTCGAAGCTCCTCGTGAAGGACTCAGCCACCGGAGACCAGGGGTCTCCACTGTCCTCGTTGGGCTTTTGCAGGTTGCGCATCACGTGCTGAGTGGCGCGATTCTCGGCCACGTCTCTCCCTCTCCATACGCGAGAGAGCGGGCCCAGCTGACGCGGGCCCGCTCTTCTCCGGTCTTCGTCGCGCAGCTCCTCCGCGCGCTACTGGTCTACGTCGTCACGCCCCCCCCTACAAGAGCGCCTGGAGAGGGTTGACGGGCTCCGCAGCGGTGCCCGCGGCCGGATTCTCCTCGGAGGCCTTCGCCGCCGTCCGCCCCTGCTTCCTCGCTTCAGGGAGCGAGATCACCTGCGCCGTCTCCTCCCCGGCCTGGTCGGCCTCGATGCCGTCGTCCCGCTTCTCGTCGTCGCCCAGGCCGTCTTCGGTGTCCTGGTCGGTGGCGCGGAACCGGTAGATCTCCGCTGTCCGTCCGAGCGCCCCGGATTCGTCCCAGAGCACTTCGATGTCGTCCATCTCCTTGATGGCCGCTCGGACGGAGGTGGCGTTCGCCCGCGCTCCCAGCGCGCGCACCAACTTGCTGTGTTGGGTCGTTCCGCCAAGGCGGACCAGGTGCTCCCGGATGTAGTCCGGCAGGGTCTTCACTCCCCGCCCGTTCGCCGCCAGGCTTGCGAACTGCTCAACTGCCGTGAACGAGTACTCGACGAAGGCACGGGCCGCTTGAAGGTCAGTGCTGGTTACCTCCTTGCGGATGTCGAAGAGGCACATCAGTCCCGCCACCCGCCGGATGTGCTCGATCACTCGGGCGCCGAACGGCTTGAGAGAGGGCACGCTCGCGATGTGCTTTCGGATGGGACGCTCCATCTCGTCCGCAGCGTCCAGCGCGTCTTCCGTCAGCGAGAGGAAGGGCGTTCGGCGCGAGTGACGCAGGGCCTCCGCAAACCACTCCTGTGCCTTCACGGTCAGCTCCGGGGGTCGACGGTGCCGCTCCGACAGCCAGTTCTCCTGCTCGATGGGAATGAAGATCTGCCGGTTGTACGAACCGCCCGACGCGTCCCGCGCGGACATGCATGATGCGAAGACCTCAGGCTGAATGTGCCCGAGGAAAGACACGTGGGGGTCTTCCACGACAACCCGATCCTTGCCGGTGCCACCCGCGACGGTCATAGAGTCGGCAAAGTCCCGGATGTTGGCGGAGAGCGTAGGGTTCCTGGTGGCTGACATCAGGATTCGCTGCCATTCACTCTCAAACACCAGCGCATGGTTGCCACGGTTGAAGACCTCGACGAGGAGGCCCTTTCCGCCTGTCACGCTGTTGATCACATTGTTACCCATGAACACCGGGTCGGCGTTCTGCGCAATGTCACGGACGATTTGCCACAGCTGGCCCTTCCCTTCGCCGGACTCGCCCACGATTACCACTTGCAGCGGGAGCGCCAGGCTTCCTTCCCCGCGCTGGACTCGGGTGCCGTCCGCCAGGGCCGACTGGACCGCGAGAAGCGTTGCTCCGAGCCCGATCGGACTCCAATTCATCTGAGGTGCGAACTCGTCCACCAGGGTCTTCAGCCGCCCCGTGAACATCCCGCTGTAGTCGGCCGAAGCCATGTCCTATCTCCCCTCACACCGGCAGGAGCGCCCGCGCGCCCCGCTTGAGTTCAACGTCCGGAAGCTCATCGTTGGCAGGGAACTCCCCCGCCTCCACACAGTTGGCGAACACGCGGGCCCGGCTGGCGTCCAAGGCCGGCGTCTGGTGGTGCCTCGCCTCGGCCACCTTGTGTGCCGCTGGCTGCTTGCCGAGCACGATCATCACCGTGTCGGCATCCACGTGACCAACGACCCTGTACCCCGCGTTCTCCAGTGCTCGCCGCGCGTCCGAGTGGTTGTAGCCGGGGATGTTACCCGTGACCACGACCGTCCCCTTGAAGTCCTCGTCATCCTCTGACAGGTCCTCCGGGAAGTCGTCCCACAGGCCCTGTCCGGCAGCGTCGAAGCCTCCCGCGGAAAGCTGCTTCGGCTCCTCCTGGGCAGGCTCCTCGGCGGCCTCCTGGGCGCCCCCCTCCGGCTCCGCTGCGGTCTCCTCCTCGGGGGCCTCGACGGCATGCACCTCGGTACGGCAGGGTTCGCCCAGGGCATCGATAAAGAACCCGACGAACTTGTCCTCGTGCTCCTGGCAGAGGTCCCAACCCCGGGCACCGATGAACAGTTTGCACGTTCCGGGGATGTCGTCCACGCCCTTCTGTGCATGCGCGTCGCAGGTCGCGACGAACTCAGTTCGAACTATCTTGCGAATTGCCATTGTTCTACCTTTCGGTATGCCTGACACCCTATGACAAGGGGCACTGCCGTGAGTGCCCCTCATCAAAGGAAGTCAGGTCAGTTCGCCTGCGCCAGTCAGAAGTTCAGACCGGCCTCTGTAGAGGTGGCCGCCTCCAGGTACTGGCGGGCGAGTTCCCGGGAACGCATCGGGCCAACGGCGGACAGCTTGTCGACCTTGCCGTGCCGGATCTCGACCGACCGGCGGACGCTGTCCACGCTGTGGGGGGAATGCCAGCCGTCCGTCACCGACACCAGGCCAGAGCCTTCGTCGCCCTGCATGTATAGAACGGCCCAGTACAGGAGCACACTGTCACTCATGCGCCCAGCCTCTCGATCAGGTCGCGGGTGCGGCGGTCGACGGTGCAGCAGGCGAACCATGCAAAGTCGTGATGGTCGGCCAACTCGTAGGCCACGCATGGGAAATCGGTCCACCAGTCATCGCGGTCACCAATGAGCCGACGAAGGTCCCCGAAGGCACGGAGGACGGCCCGATTCAAGCTGGCCGCGCCGGGGTCCGAGGGAAGGTGGTGCAGCTCACGAGTGATCGCCGTGTTTAGCTCTCCATTGGAGTCCAGGACCGAGACCCGAACCCCGCCATCGATCGGATGCCACTCGACAACCGCCGTCACCCCGAAGGTGTTCGGCCCGGCCCCGACTGCCATATGAGTGTAGGTGGTCACTTGCTGATCTCCAGGTCTTCGATCAAGGCGACGAACACGCCGCCCGGGTTGATCAGGTATCCGACGATGCTGGTTTCACGAGGGACACGGACGATTACAGCGGCTCGCATTTCCTTGTTCAGGCGAATCAAGGCGCCGCCGATGATGCGACCCGTGATCTCCATCCCGTTCATGTCTCTGCCGCTCACCCTGACGTCCGGCGCGATCTCATTCGGCTTCATCAGCAGTCGGCGCTCAGGATGTAGTACACGCCAGCACCGGCGCGGACAGTCGTATAGGCGCCACCCTGAAGGTCGTCATTCGCCATGCTCCGGGCGATAGCGCCAATATGCGGCCGAATGTCCTCGGGAATGTCCTCCCGTTCATCGAGTTGTTCCCAGAGCATGTCCGCGACAGCCGAAACGTCGTCGTTCCCGTCGTGCTCGCCCATGTAGAGATCTTCGATTTTCTCACTGAGTCCATCGACGCTGTGCCCATTGTCCAGGAAGTGCTTAACGACGACAGGCGGCCACTGGGCGACAGCGGCGGCGATCGACTCGATGCGCTCGAAACTGTCCCACTCTCCGATCACGATCCCGCCGAACTCGTCAGAGTCGTGAATTGCCCACTCCTCGGCAGTTTCGCCGTACTGTGCGGCTGTGGGAGAGGCCGCCAGCATCTCCTGGACCTCGTCCATAATCTCGTCGGCGCTCTGGTTCGCATCGATCCACTTACCGTGAAGCTCTCCGGCGTTGTAGTCCTTGAGACTCGCCACGTAGATGCGCGGCGCAAGCGTGGAGCTCATTCGTTCTCCGCTATTGAGTGTGTCAAAGTCCTGCCGACTGACAGGCCATGTAAAGGGCCGCCCTGATCATCAGAGCGGCCCGGAGCAAAGCAGGTCAGGCGTACCTAATTTTCTTGAATGTGATCAGACATAGCAGGCTGCATCACAGGCGTGATGTGCTGTCCCGCACACGTCGTCATCCGCATGGCCAGAGATGATGAGGTCCGCCGTATTCACGTAGCCAAAAGCACGGAACACATCGGCATAGGTTTCCGCTTCATCGCAACACAAGGTGGTGTAGTCGGAAATGAGAGAGGACGCCAGGCCGGAGTCCGTCCAACACTCGACAAAGGCGTCGGCGGCCCGGAGCTGCCCGGCCTGATATTCATCAATGATGGCGACCTCAGACGCCTTGACGTATCCGAAGCGCCCAAGAATGGAGCGAGCGAGAGCACGCATGGCAAGTCCTTGCTTTGTCATGCGTCATCCCCCTTGCACTGGCACTCTGCGATGGGCAGCAGGACGGCCCGAAATTGGTTCACAGCACGGCGCGCATGCGAGGGGCAGAAAAAGTACGCGCCGTGGTGCGGAGTCTCCGCGAGATAGGCCGCATTGCCCTTGCAGCCATCGAAGCGGCACGTGTGCTTATGCAGGTTCACAGTCATTGCCTATCCCTCAGTCTCGATATCCAGCAGCCTTGGCGGTTCGCCGGAGCTCATATCCCTTGTCACACATATGCGTGAAGTAGAGCCAAGCAGCAGCCGCGTTTTGGCAGTCCCGGCATTCCTTGAGATGTTCCAGGTACTCAGAGATTCGCGCGTCAATCATCAGAACTCACCCTTCATGAATTCCCGCCACTGCGGCCGGAGCACACCCTTAACGCGCACCCGGATTTCCTCGTCTTCCCAGTAGCGTTCCGCGTGCAGAATCACCGGAATACCATGCGCAGCGTCCCGGGGGACGTCCACCGTGCCAGTGCCACCGGCGTCCCGGAATGCCACGTAGAGATCCCACCAAAGGGCATGCATTTCGTAGGTCAGGAAGTCTGCCCGCGCTCGGATGTGTGTTGCTACAGCGGACCCGAATCGGTGTGCGTCGGCTTGTTCGATGGTGAATGTGTGCATGACTTTCCTTTCGATTGAGCCAGTAGGCAGCACTGAGCGGCCAAGGAAAGGCACGCTTTCGCGTGCCCAACCCAAGCGGTTCAGTGAAGCGATTCGCACGCGCCAGCAAAGCCAAGCCGCGTGATGTGCCCCGGCAGTAGTTCGCCCGACTCAGTGAGGGCAGGTATCAGCCGGTCGATATCCGGCCCGGTGTAGTTGTAATCCCACCCTTGGCAGGTTTCAGCCGTCTCCGGAAACCAGCGCTCCAAGTCGCGCGCCATGTGTTCGGCGCATGCTGTGTAGTCAGCAGGTTCGTAGTAGAAGAACCGCTCCCCCGCACTCATGCCGCCACCATCCGAGTAGGAACACCCTGGGAACAGTGTCCGCAGAATCCACGCGTGAACATCCCGCATGTAATGGCTTGTTGTTTCATCTTCATTTCCGTTGCGTCGTGATCTCCGAAGTAGATCAATGCCTGCTTCTGGTCAGTGAAATTCACGACGTTGCCATTGGTCAGGGTGACAGCCCACCCCTTGTAGACATGCTCAATCATCAGGCCACCTCCTCCAGGTATTCGCACGCCGGGCAGTCATACAGAGAACCGGGCTCATGCGGGTAGTCCGTGTGCTCCGGCTCCCATTCATCGGCATGCGCACCGTGGGGTGTCGCTTTGCATTCGAACTCCAGCAACTCCCACCCACCAGGCAGGAACAAGCACGCGTCTTCACTCTCGGGACGATCACCCTTGACGTACTGAATCCAGTAATCCGTCTCCCCGGGCCGTCCGCCAATCACAGTGATGCACCAATCTGCAACCCCGGGGCCGCACAGTTCATAGCTCACTTGGCACGCTCCGAGGCAATAGACAGCGCACGGCTGTAGTCGTCAATGTCGTAGTGGCCGTTCTCTGCCACCAATTCGCCGCCCATGTGGTGGACGCTCCACACCGTGTAGGGGCCCTTGTATTTCTGGTCGCAGACCACGACTGAGCGCGCCGTCTCAGAGCTGTTGTCCCGCATGCATGCCACAACGGGAAGATTGTTGACGTACGTCAGCAGATGCATATTCCTTGCCCTTACTTGCAGATGGAGCACACGGACTTGTGTGCGTTTCGGAGCTTGCGGGACGTCTCAACCATGGTGTTGTGCGCCATGGTCATTTCGTCCTTGATTCCGAATGCGAGCCAGACGGCCGCACTTCCGAGAATCCGGGTACGGAATCGGGCGTCCCGTTCAACGATGTAGCTAAGCGACTCGCACATCAGTTGCCCTCCTTAAGCCACTCGCAAGCAACCTGGAAACCCTGCTCGCAGTCGTCGAACTTGCTTTCATAGAACCCGTCGTTAAAGACGGTCACATTGCCCGCATCGTGCGGAGTGACCAGCCAGACGATGTTGTGCCACACGGTCCCGGCAACCCGGTCCACGCCCAGCCAGTGGGCAAACAGAAGGCCCACAACCACACCGCCGACAATGGCCGCCATTTCGAAACACTTGCGCATTTCAGATCAACTCCGTAAGTCAACTTTTTCGGTAAGCGCAGCGTCCCGGAGTTGCACCGGGACGGTATAGACGCTCTCTCGCGCCCTACGCTGCTGAGTGCGGACTGTCCAATCCCCTGTCCGCTGTCACACTCGCTTGCGCTCACCTTGTCCGCTGGTTTCGTCGCGCATTGGGAGTGTGTCCCCTAGCCGTCGCATTAGGCCGCTAGTCCGCCGTGACGCGGTTTGACGCCGTTCCCCAGATGGGGCGTGCGCGCTTCCGCTCTTTGCTGTGCTTGCCGTACTTCCCGAACCCTTGGGGTTCGTCCTCTTCCGGCTCTGTCGGGGCTCTCGGTCGTTTCCGTCCCGTTCGCCCTCCAACGCATTCAAAGCTACGCCGATCAACTCCGCAGGTCAACTTCTGAATGAGTGATCTAGATCACTCCGCCAGTCAACCTATTCATTCTCAGAGAGGGATTGCGCGCGCACGTTTACCAGCTCTGCCAGTCAACCCCAAAACGAACAGAATGGTACCTCTGAGCGCCTATCAGGCATCCCCCGGGACAACCACCCCAGACCTACCCCATCAGGCCCCTGTGGGCCCTCTGTGGCGTCAATGCATGCGCACGCGCACGTGATACCACACAGAGCGGTCGACTAGCACCAATCCAGATGTGCTTCTACTCACTCGGGCGCAGCTGTTGAGGTTGATTGAAGTAATGCCCATGCCAGTTCTCCCCCTTCCAGCAATTCAGCAATTCCCATTGACTGAATGAAGAATTGAAATGTGGGGGTAATGCCTTAGCTCAATCTAAACGGGACCGCCGGGGGCACCGCCCTCCAACCGTGTACGGGATTGAAGTATTTGAGTCACGGGTCATCGACGCTGCGTAGCGGGCTTGGAGGCCGGCATAGGGTCTCCCGCGGCCCTAACTGCGTCTCGCTCCGCCGGTCAACTCATCTGACGTCGATGTTGGATTGCTAGATTGAAGGAATAGATGATCTTGGTCAGGGCTGCCCGCCGGCCTCCCCGTGAGCTGCACCACACCCGCGGTGAGGGGTGCCCGCCGGCTGGCCGAGCGGCACCTATGTAATTTTTGGAAGGGCTACATATAGAGCCGCCCACCCGAAGGCGGCATGCGCGTCAGACCCTCCTCAGAATGTCCTCGCAGTTGTGGCACCTCCTAGCCCTCAGGTAGACGGGGTACCAGGGATCACCTGGGCGCCCCGGTCTGTAGCCCGAGTGCTCCATCGCAGTGGTGCTCAGCCCGCACAGGGTCAGGTCCAACGGGTCTTCGGGGGCCTCAGGGTCAGCCCCGGCGGCGTGCACTCGCACCACCTCAGGGCTGTCGCCTTCGAGGCCGGCGGCCTGGTCCACCTCGAACAGCACGATGATCGACGCCATGCACCGAGCGTGCGCCAGACCTCGGTGGACTGCACCTCGACAAGCAGCTCCGGGTGCTCCTGGCGGCCTTCCGCGGCATGCAGAAGGAGCCGCCCCGCAGGGCGGCTCCCACCGTCAAGACGTATTGCTAGATTGATCAAACTCGACCGAGTCAGGCTGCTTCGCTCAGCTCCGTCTTCTCCAGCTTCTTCCGCAGGTTTGACGGCACCTCGATGCGCGGCTCCTCGCCCGGCGCGAAGAACACCTTGATGCCCGCACCTGTCAGCAGCGCCTTCCGCTGCTCCTCGGTCATCCGGTAGTAGGCCTCAGCGTAGGTCTCGCCGGTCTGCTCCTCGATCCACTGTGCCTTGCGCTGCGGCTGAGCGCTCAGGAACTTCCGTCGCTTCGCGAGAGCCTGGAGGCGGCTCTTGTACTCCGCTTCGCCTCCCTCGTAGTCGTACAGGCCCATGTCCTTCTCCTCGCGCACCTCGGACATGGCCGTAGACACAGCCTCCAGCTCCTTCGTGTGGTCCGAGCCGGGGATGTGGCGCTTGACCGTCACCGGCACGTCCGCAAGGTGGTCGGTCACCAGAACGTAGATCTGACGGTCCACATCCACCTCTTCGAAGATGAACCCGGGGCAGGCCGGCTTTCCGACCGACTTGATGCACCGGTAGTGCGAGTAGACCGTTCCGGTCTTCTCGTTCACCTGCTTCTGGCGGTAGATCTTGTGCTCGCAGTTGTCGCACCAGGCCACGCCGAGCTGCGGCGACGCACCATGGACGCGCTCCTTCTTCGTGGTGCGCTCGTCCATCTTTTCCTGGATGCGTGCCCAGACCTCTTCGGTGAAAAGGCCCTCCGCCATACGAATAGGCATCCCGTTGTCGTCCCGGGCGAGCTTCCGGGTCTTCCCCGACCCGATCGTCTTGAGGCCCATCGTCGCAGGAGCCCGGAGGATCTTGCCGATGCTGGTCGGATTCCAGTTCTGCTCCGGCTTGATCTTCCTCTTGCTCCGGCTGTTCTCCCCCTGCTGCTGGAGGACGTAGTTCGCGGGGGTGAGGAAGCCGGCCACGTCGAGCGCTGCGGCGATCTCCCAGAGGGACTTTCCTTCGAGCAGGAGCTTGCCCATCAACCGGACCGCCCCGGCGGAGTACTCATCGATGGCCAGGGTCTTTCCGCCGCCCTCCCTCGGCACGATCTTGAAGCCGTACGGAGGCTGGCCGCCCGCCCACCGATTCGTCTTGCGCAGATAGGTGTGGGCGCCCTTCATGCGCTGCTTGATCCGGTTGAGTTCCATTGCAGCGAACAGGGAGGCCAGGATGAGGAAGATCTCCGCCATCTGGTTACCCATGTCGTTCTCGTGGCCCGGACGGTAGTCGAGCTTGATCGAGTCATCGGTGAAGACAAGGATCTTGCCGTTGGCCTTGGCCCACTTCGCCACGTCCACGCAGTCGAAGATGGATCGGAAGGCGCGGTCCACCTTCGCCCAGATGATCGCGTCCCACTCGTCGGCCCTGTCCGTCAGCCAGGGGCCGAGGTCGGGCCGCTCCCAGGGCGCAACCTGCGCGGAGACGTCCAGGTCTTCGAAGCTGCCGATGACCTCCCAGAAGTTGGCGGTCGCGTACCGCCCGGCGGCTTCGTGCTGGGTGATGTGGGAGGTCTTGCCTTCATCGCCGTGGGTGTCGGAGACACGGGCTCCGACGATGGCGCGAATGACATCTGTGCTGATAGAGACGGCGGTGGGCATGGTGCCAGGCTCCGTGAATCGAGGCGGAACGGCACTGGACTAAGGTCCTGTCCTGCAAGGACCAAGGTCAGAAGATGTGCCGCGATTCGTTGGCGGATCGACCTCCAGGTCGCCACGCCGGGCCTCGCCGCCAAGGCCGTCGAGGGGTACGTCGAGCGCGCCGACACCCATGCCGAGCGCTGGTCCGACCACGCCCCCGTCACCGCGGTGTACGACCACGACTTCTGACAGCCTCTGCCGCAGCAGCCACACGGGTTTGACCGGTTGACGGGGACGCCCCGCCCGAACGAAGTCACCCCTGTGCCCCCCGGTGTGCGAGGGCCCCTCCCGCACCGGGGCACAGGGGTGACTTCCTGCAGCGTCAGGGCGCCGGTGTGCCGGCGCGATGCCCTTCCGCTGCACCGGCTGCGGCGCCCGCCTCGCCCACGGGTCATGGCCGCGGTCCGGTCCAGGACACGCCTCTTTCCTCAGCGGGTCCGCACCCCTGCGATGCCCCGAGCTGCGCCGGACACGCCGTCAGGTGCGGGAACCCGGCGGACACACCGGTCAACGGCGACCGGAACGGCATCCGCACCTATAAGGTCGTCAGCGAACGGCGCGGGATGCGCAGGAGTTCTTCGGCGCCGGACACGACACCGACCCCCCGATCTCCGGCGCCCGGTTCGGTGAGCCCGACGACCTCCCGAGCGCCGGCCACTGGAGCTGATCCCGTGACACTCGCCCGATGGCTGGGCCGTGGACTCCTCTCCACGGCCCTCGTCTGCCTGACTTCCCTCCCGTTCGGTATCGCCGCCGTCCCGGCCTCGGCGGCCGGTGCGCCGTCACGTTCGGCCCCGCTCCCCGTGGACCTGACCGCCGCCGGCCCCTTCGCGGACTCCTTCCGGCAGGATCCGGCGCTCAACACCGTGCCGCTGCACGGACTCAACGTCGGCCTGGAGCAGCGCCAGCAGGGCAGCGCCCGGGCGGTGTCATGGACCAGGACCTCCGGCCGCGGGGACACCCAGGTGCCGCCGGACTCCTCGGCCGTGCAGGTCAGTACGGCCGACCGGCCCAATCGGCTGGTGTTCACCCAGGGCGTCGCGGCCATCATGCTCAGCGCCCCCGTGATCGCCGGCGCCGACGGGACGTACACCGTCTCCACCGTGGTGGACCCGGCGGTCGGGGACACCTCCAGCGGCGACTGGGCCTCGCTCGTCCTCAGCCGCAGCCACCGCGCCACCGGGTACGTCGCCAACGACGACGTCGACCTCGGACTGACCGTCACCTCCTCGGGCCGACTCGCGCTGTTCCATGGCGGCGGCGGTGAAAGCCCCTTCTGGCAGGGGGCGGTGGCGCCGGCCGACCAGTACGCCGTCTCGCTGAAGGTGTCCACCGGCCTCGACGAAACCGTCATCCTGACCGTCAACGGCACCGCGTTCGCGGTCCTCGGCCCGACGACGGTCAACCGCTGGCCCGGCAGCGCCTTCCTCTACCTCGGGGCCTCCCTCTCCACCCAGGGCGAGGTCACGGCGTTCGGTGACGGCGACCGTACCGGCGTCTCCGTGAGCCGGATCGACGCCGTCGCCACGGCGAGCGCCAAGCCCTTCGTCGACACCTTCGACGGCCCCGTGGCCGGCACCGACGGCGGCCTCAACGAGGAGCTGAGCGCTCGCCAGCCCACGCTGGTCTCCGCCAACTACACGGCGGTGTCCGGAAAGCGGGATCCGGCGGCGACGCCTCCGGCAGGCGCGGTGCGGGTCGACAGCCCGGACGCGCCCAATGCGCTGTCCTTCCCGCAGGGCACCGCCGCGGTGCGGCTGAACAAGCCCGCCACAGCCGACCTCTCCGGCTCGTACACCGTGCATGCCCGGCTGACCCCGACCATGGGCTCCACCAGCGGCCCGGACACGGCAACGCTGCTGGTCAGCAATGCCTCCGACGCGACCGGGGCGGTGGACGCCGACGACGTCGCGCTCGGCCTGGAAGTCCGGGCCGACGGTGCGCTGGGGCTGTACCAGGGCGGCCGGACGCTGCCCCTGCTCTCCGGTTCCGTCGCGCCGGGCTCCGACACGTACGACGTCTCGCTCACGCTCACCGGCGGCAGCGCCCGGCAGGCCACCGTGACGGTGAACGGCACCACGGTCTTCGCGGGGGCCACCCCCGCCGCCCTGCCCCGCGACGGCTACGTGCACCTCGGCTCCCAGCGCTCCACGCCGGGGACGACCGGTGCGGCGGACGACCTGCGGGTCAGCATGCTCGGCGGGCTCGACTACTACGGCTACTTCGACATCATGGATCCGGACCCGCCGAACAACAGCTTCGACCACAGCTCCGAAGTCGCGCCGTGGACGAACATGAACAGCTTCATCCGGCAGGACCTCACCGACCCGCGCTACGCGGGCTTCCTGGACTACTGCCGCCCCGCCTCCTGCGTCATCGACGTGGGCGGGCAGGTCGCGCGCCCCGACCCGGCCCGGCCCGGGAAGAGCCTGCCGAATCCGGACGCGCCGGCGGCGCTGGCCGGCCTGGTCGCCCGGATCGGCGCCAACCTGGACAAGGTCTCCGCGGTCTACACCCTGGACGAGCCGTACAACCAGGGCTTCGACGCCGCCCAGGTCCAGACCGAGGCGGACCAGGTGCAGGCGGCCTTCCCCGGCAAGATGCTGCAATACACCACGGACGCCGCCAACCTGACGGCGCCGGTGCCCAGCGGGGTCGACCTGGTCGGCTTCGACCACTACTGCCCCGGTCGCGCCGTCATCGAGCAGGAGCTGTCCGCCCTGCAAGGCGTCCTCGCCTCGCCCGACCAGCACCTGGTGCTGTTCCCGGAGTCGATCATCCATGGCGCCAACGGCTGCGAGGCGGCGACCGACCAGACCATCGCCGGCAACAACGCCGACTACCGGGCCATCGCTGCGCAGCACCCTCGGGTGGTCTGTCTGCACAACTTCCGATGGGTCGACGCCCAGCAGGCGGTCACCATGCCGCTGACCACACAGCAGCAGCAGCGGATCGGCAAGGCCGTCATCGGCGCCGCGCCGTAGCTGCCGCGGTCCCACGGGGGCGGCGACGGGCAGGTGGGCCCGTCGCCGCCCCCGGCAGCTGTTCGTCACCGGCGCGACTTCCAGCGCAGGCGGGCGTCGGCGCAGGCAGCCGTGGCATCGCCCTGGTACCCGGCCGGGCCCGGCGCGATCCCGCGCGCGGTGTTCGACGTCGGCATCGACCGGGCGTAGAACTCCCGCAGGCGAGGAATCCGCGGGCGAGGGCCCGGGGCCGGCCGCAGGACGCCGGCCCCGGGGCGCGCTCCCGTCGGCTCACACCGCCCGGCGCACCGTCAGGTCGGGGTGGTACCGCCGGTCATCATCGGGGGTGCGGTCGTCAGGCGGAGGGCGACCGGGCCAGGAGGCGGTTGACGAGCGCAGTGAGCTCGGCGGGGGTCCGGACGGCGGCGAACTCCTCCTCCTCGACGTCGACGCCGAACTCGCGCTTCAGCCTGCCGAGCGCCTCCAGCAGCGCCAGCGAGTCGTAGCCCAGGTCGGCGAAGTCGAGTTCCTCGGGCTGGTCGGTGGGCTCCAGGGGGTCGCCCTCGCCGGCGCACTCGCGCAGGATCGCCAGGAGCCGGTCGGTGGTCAGCTGGGTCATGGTGGTCTCTTCTCCGGTCACGGTTGGGTGGGATCGGACGGCCCGCCGGGTCCGGCCACGACCAGCGCCGAGTTGAACCCGCCGTGCCCGCGGGCGAGGACCAGCGCCGTGCTCAGCGGGCCCCGGCGCGGGCTCGTCACCAGGTCGAGGGTGTGGTCCGGCAGGGGCCGGGCGACGTTGACGGTCGGTGGGATGACGCCGTCGCGCAGGGCCAGCAGGGCCGTGGCCACGTCGAGCGCGGGGCCGCCCGCACTCAGTCGTCCGGTCATGGTCTTGGGGGCGGTGACCGGTACGCCGTACGGGCCGAAGAGGCTGCGCAGGGCTTCGGCCTCGACCGCGTCCTGCTCCCGGGTGCCGGCCGCGTCGGCGAAGACCACGCTGATCTCGCCGGGCCGCAGCCCGGCGTCGTCGAGGGCCGCGCGGGCGGCGCGCAGCAGGTTCGCGGGCCGCCCGGAGTCCGGTGGCGGGTCGAAGGTGGCCGCGTAGCCGGTGATCCGGCCGTACCAGCGGCCGTCGCCCAGGGCTCCCCGCGCACGGGCCGCGTCCTCTCGCTCCAGGACGAGCAGCGCTCCGCCCTCGCCCGGCACGTAGCCGTCGGCCTCGGGGTCGAAGGGGCGGTACGCCCGGGCCGGGTCGGTCCGCCGGCTCATCCGGGCGGTGCTGAGCTGGGCGACCCACCCCCAGGGGCACGGGGACCCGTCCACCGCGCCCGCGAGGACCATCCGCTGGCCGCGGCGCAGGTCGCGGCGGGCCTGGCCCAGGGCGTCGAGGCCACCGGCCTGTTCGCTGACCAGCGCGCCGGCGGGGCCGCGCAGCCCGTGCCGGATGGAGATCTGTCCGGTGTTGACGGCGTAGAACCAGGCGAAGGACTGGTAGGCGCTGACGTACTCGGGGCCGCGCCGCCAGAGCTTCTCCAGCTCCCGGTGGCCGAACTCGAAGCCGCCCGCGGAGGCGGCGGTGACGACTCCGGCCCCGTACTCGGGCAGCGCGGCCGGATCGACCCCGGCGTCGGCGAGCGCCCAGTCGGAGGCGACCAGCGCCATCCTGGTCATGTGGTCGGTCTGCGGCAGGACCCGGCTCGGCAGGTGCTCCTCGGGGACGAACCGGGGGACCTCGCCGGCGAGCCGGCTGGGGTAGCGCCCGGCGTCGAAGCGGGTGACCGGGCCGATCGCCGAGGCGCCGTCCAGGGTGTTCGCCCAGTGCTCGTCACGGCCCAGGCCCGTCGGGGCCAGCACGCCCATCCCGGTGACGACCGGGTCGCCCCCGCTCATGCGGCGGCCCGTCCCCGGCTGCCGGGCTCGGTCAGCACCATGGCGCTCTGGAAGCCGCCGAAGCCGCTGCCGACCGTGAGGACGTCGGACACGGCCACCGAACGGGCCTCCAGCGGCACGTAGTCGAGGTCGCACTCCGGGTCGGGCTCGCGCAGGTTGGCGGTGGGCGGCACCACGTCGTGCCGGATGGCGAGGGCGCAGGCGGCGATCTCCAGGGAGCCGATGGCGCCGAGCGAGTGGCCGATCATGGACTTGATGCTGCTGACCGGGGTGCGGTGGGCGTGCTCGCCGAGGCTGAGCTTGAAGGCCGCGGTCTCGTGCCGGTCGTTCTGGCGGGTGCCCGAGCCGTGGGCGTTGACGTAGTCGATCTCCGACGGCTCCCTGCGGGCCTCCGCCAGTGCCACCCGGATCGCCTCCGCCATCTCCCGGCCGTCGGTGCGCAGTCCGGTCATGTGGAAGGCGTTGCAGCGGGCCGCGTACCCGGCGATCTCGGCGTAGACCTCGGCGCCCCGGCGGCGGGCGTGCTCGCGCTCCTCCAGGACGAACACCGCGGCGCCCTCGCCGAGGACGAAGCCCCGCCGGGTGCGGTCGAAGGGCCGGGACGCCTCGGCCGGCCGGTCGTTGTCGGGGCTGGTCGCCTTGATGGCGTCGAAACAGGCCACCGTGATGGGCGAGATCGGGGCCTCGGTGGCGCCGGCCACCATCACGTCGGCAGTACCGTCCACGATGAGGTCGGCGGCCCGGCCGACCGCGTCCAGGCCGGAGGTGCAGCCGGTCGACACCAGGGAGACGGGGCCCTCCGCCGCGATGCGGTCGTGCGCGACCTCCGTGGCGATCGAACTGGGGACGAAGTAGTCGAAGAGGTGCGGCACGGCGTAGGTGTGGTCGACCAGCCACCGGCTGCCGCTGTCGCTCACGACGGCGTACTCGTTCTCCAGGCTGGTGGTGCAGCCGACGGCGCTGCCGATGACGACCCCGGCCCGGGAACGGTCCAGGGCGTCCGGGTCGATTCCGCTGTCCTGGATTCCCTCGCGGGCGGCCACCACGGCGAATTGCGCGGCCCGGTCCATCCGCCGGATCTGCCGGGGCGTGAGCCCTTCGGCCGCCGGATCGAAATCGCATTCCGCCGCCATTCGGGACCGGAACGGCGAAGGGTCGAACGCGGTGATGGTGCGGACGGCGCTCCGGCCGGACGTCAGCAGCTCCCAGAACGGCTTCACACCGATCGCCCCGGGTGCCACGACCCCGATTCCGGTGATGACCGCACGGCGATTCTCCGGCGCTCTCATTCCGACCCCCTCTTTACCTTCGGGCGTTCGTCCGAGTTCCCTGCTCCGGTCCCGCCGCCGCGGATCTCCGGGCCGGCGTCATCGGTAATCTCCACGGAGGGATCGTGCGCGGACCGGCTCGTGTTCGGCTCAATGGCCCGTGGAGGGCGCCGACGGGCCCGGCGGCGGCTCCGGATGCGGGCCCGGACGCCCGATCCGGCCGTCCCGCGGGACGCCCCTCCGGTCGAATCCTGCTGGAGGACCACTCGAACAGGCGCGCACACCGCGCCCGTTGGCCGGAGACTACGCCTGCACGGCGGCGCCCGCCCGGAGCGGGAAAGCGGTGCCCACGCCGGTCGTGGCGGGTCGCGGGCGGGGCCGCGGTGGCGGGAAGGGACCGCTCGGCACCCGAACTGTCGACGCCGCTCGAAGGACGGATCACGGGAGCTGGCGCGCGTCGGGGCGGCGACCACGGACGCGGAGCCCGACGGATCGAATATCCGCCACTTTCCGATGGGCCGGACTTTACGGGAACTTTTCCATCGGCCGTGAATTCCAAAACGGAAGAACAGGACATTTCGCCCCTTTGTCAGCGATTCCGCCCGGCGCCTCCGGGGCCGCCGTCCGTCATTGACCAGGGGTATTCAAGGACTTACGGTGAACTCGCGACGATCACCCGATGACGAGGTGCGTGCTCGATCCCACCGGAGCTCCCCCACGCTCCGCCACGAGGACGACAAGACGCCAGGACCCACCTGAACAGGAGGAACATCTTGGAGTACCGGCTTCTGGGCCCCGTCGAGATCCTGTGGCGGGGGCGCAACATCATGCCGACCGCGCCCAAGCCGCGTCAGGTCATATCCCTGCTGATCCTGCGGCACGACACCGTGGTGCAGGCGCCCGAGCTGATCGACGAGCTGTGGCCCGAACTCCCGCCCCCGAGCGCGGTCACCACCCTCCAGACGTACATCTACAAGTTCCGCAAGCTCCTGCTCAAGCAGGGCCTGGGAAACCTCCTGCAGACCCAGCCGGGCGGCTACATCCTCAGCATCCCGGACGACAGCCTCGACGTCAGCCTCTTCGAGCGGGAGGCCGAGCGGGGCCAGGAGCTCCTCCTGCGGAACGACTCCGCGGCGGCGCTGGCGAGCTTCGAGCGGGCCCTGGCCCTGTGGCGGGGCCCCGCCCTCGCCGACGTCGAGACCGGCGGACGGCTCTTCTCCTACGTGACCAGGCTGGAGGAACTGCGCTTCCGCATCCTCGAACTGCGGATCGAGGCCGACCTGGAGACCGGCCGGCACCGCGAACTCATCAGCGAGCTCAAGGCGCTGGTCCTGGCCCACCCGCTGCACGAACACCTGCACGGGCTGCTGATGGTGGCCCTGCACCGGTCGGGGCGCCGGCACGAGGCGCTGGAGGTGTACCGGACCCTGCGCCAGAAGATGATCGACGAGCTGGGGCTCGAACCCGGCAGCGACCTCGCCCGGCTCCAGTACACCCTGCTCTCCGACTCGCCCGCCGACCCGCCGGAGCCGCGCGGCCCGCAGCCCGCACCGGTGGCTCCCGCCCTCGCCCCGGCCGAGGAGCTCACGCCCGCGCCCGCCCCCTCCACCCCCCTCCTGCCGCCCGCCGCGGTCTTCCCGGCGCCGCCCCTCGCACCGCCGGACTCCATCGGGATACCCGCCCAACTGCCCGCCGGACTGGCCGGGTTCGTCGGCCGACAGGCCGTCCTCAAGGAGCTGGAGGCGGCGCTGCGCGAGCCCGACGGCCCCGGGGCCCACGGCACCGCGGCCCGCATCGGCGTGATCAGCGGACCGCCCGCGATCGGCAAGAGCGCGGTGGCCGTGCACCTCGCCCACATGCTCCGCACCCGCTTCACCGACGGACAGCTGTACGCGGACCTGCGCGGCTCCTCCGCCGAGCCGCGCGACCCCGCGGAGGTGCTGCGCGGCTTCCTGCGGGCGCTCGAAGTCCCGGCCTCACGCATCCCGGAGAGCCTGGAGGAGTGCGGGGCGCTGTTCCGCTCCCGCACCTCCGGGCGGCGCATCCTGGTGCTGCTGGACGACGTCGAGTCCTCGGCCCGCATCCGGCACCTGCTGCCCGCCGACCCGCGCTGCGCCCTGCTGGCCACCAGCCGACGCCGGATGGCCGCCCTGGTGGAGGCCGAGCACGTCGAACTGCACGCGCCGCCCCGGGAGGAGGCCCTGGAGATCCTGGCGGCCCTGGCCGGGCGCCAGCGCGTCGAGCGGCAGCCGGAGGCCGCGCTGCGGATCGTCGAGCTGCTGGGCCGCCACCCGCTCGCCCTGCGCTGCGTGGGCGGCCGGCTCGCGGCGGGCCCGGGCCTCTCGCTCGCGGTGCTCGCCGACCGGCTCGGGGCGACGCCCCGGATCCTGGACGTGGCCCGGCTCGGCGAGCTGGACGTACGCTCCCGGTTCGAGGCGAGCTACCACGGGCTGACCAGCGCGGAACAGGAGGTCTTCCGGCTGCTCAGCGAGGTGGACGAGACGCCGTTCACCGCGAGCCGGGCCGCCGAGCTGCTGTGCCGCCCGGCCCAGGACCTGGAGGCCATCCTGGAGGAGCTGGCGGACCACCACCTGCTGGCCACCGACCGGTGCGGGGACGGGATCGGCCGCTACGTCTTCGACCGGCTGACCCGCGCCTACGCGCGCGAGCGGCGGGAGGACGCGCTGGCCGCCCGGCCGCTGGTCCGGCAGGCGGCGGGGAGCTGAGGCGCGTCCGGCAGGCCCGCCGGGGCCGCGACGGCGGTCAGCCGCTGTCGAGGCATCCTCCACGGCCCGCCGTCAGGCTCGGCGGCACGCGTCCGCGGCTGCCCGGCGCAGCCGCCCGGGCGGGGTGCCGGACACCCCGCCCGCCGATCCGCCCACACGAGACGAGGACGGTCCCGCCATGCCGAACGAAGAGCACGTGTCCCCCGAAGCCCCCGGCGGCGCCGAGGTGACGTTCGTCAACCGGTTCACCGTGCACGGGCCGGCCGAGGAGTTCGAGGAGGTCTTCGACCGCACCTCCGCCTTCATGGCCCGGCAGCCGGGATTCGTCCGGCACACCCTGCTGCGGGAGGTGGACGACCCGGCCGGCTACGTGAACATCGCCGTGTGGGAGGACCGGGACTCCTTCCGTCGCGCGGTGGGCCACCCGGACTTCGTCCCGCACGCCACCGCGCTGCGGTCGCTGAGCCGGAGCGAGAACGGGCTCTACGCGGCACGGCTCGCCCGACCGGCGGCGCACGGGACGGGCCGGCCGGTCAGGACAGGTTCTTGAGCACCTCGCGCAGTGCCTCGATCACCCGGTCCTGGGCGTCCGCGGTCAGCGAGGGGTACATCGGCAACGAGAAGATCTGACCGGCCAGCCGCTCGGTCACGGGGAGCGAGCCCTTCCCGTGGCCGAGGTGGGCGAAGCCGGTCATGGTGTGCACCGGCCACGGGTAGCTGATGTTGAGCTCGATGCCCTGCGGCCGCAGCGCTTCGATGATCTCGTCCCGGCGCGGGTGGCGCACCACGTGGACGTAGTACACGTGCTCGTTGCCCGGGGCCGTCTGCGGGAGGACCAGCCCGGTGTCGGCCAGCCCCGCGGCGTAGCGCCGGGCAATGTCCTGACGAGCCGTCATATAACTGTCCAGGCGGCGGAGTTTGCGGCGCAGGATCTCGGCCTGGACCTCGTCGAGCCGGCTGTTGTGGCCGGGCAGCGCGGTCACGTAGTACCGCTCCTCCATGCCGTAGTAGCGCAGCCGGCGCAGCGCGCCGTCGACCTCGGCGTCGGAGGTGAGGACGGCGCCGGCGTCGCCGTACGCGCCGAGGACCTTCGTCGGGTAGAAGGAGAAGGCGGCGGCCCGGCCCATCGTCCCGGCCGGGCGGCCGTGGTGACGGGCGCCGTGGGCCTGCGCGCAGTCCTCCAGCACGGCCAGGCCGTACCGCTCGGCGAGTGCCTCCAGCGGCGCCATGTCCACGCACTGGCCGTACAGGTGGACCGGCAGCAGGCAGCGGGTCCGCGGGGTGATGGCGGCCTCCACCTGGGAGACGTCCATCAGGTAGTCCTCGCGCACGTCGACGAAGACCGGGGTCGCCCCGGTGCCGACGATGGCGACCACGGTCGGGGCGGCCGTGTTCGAGACGGTGATCACCTCGTCCCCGGGCCCCACCCCGAGGGCCTCCAGGCCGAGCTTGACGGCGTTGGTGCCGTTGTCCACCCCGACGCAGTGCGGGACGCCGTGCCAGGCGGCGAACTCCTCCTCGAAGGACCGGACGCTGTCGGCGAGGACCAGCCGGCCCGAGCCGAAGACGGTGTCCACCGCGTCGAGGATGTCCTCCCGCTCCGCGGCGTACTCGTCCAGATATCCCCATACGCGAATGGTCACAGGAACTCTCTTCCCTTCGTCTTCGACAGGCTTCGACAGGCTTCGACGGGCTCGTACCGGCTTCGACGGGCTTCGACGGGCCCGGACCGGCTCCGGCGGGCTCGGACGGGCGCCGGCGGGCTCCGATCCCAGCCGACGGCACTCGCATCCGTCTCGCGCCCGGTTCGACACCGCTCCCGGTGTCAGTCGCGGCGGGCGACGAACAGGCCCCGCGCCGTCCAGTCCGGCCGCAGGTACTCCGCCGGGCAGCCGGCGTCCGCGAACGCGGCCAGGTACTCCTCCTGCGTGAACAGGGTGAGCAGGTCGATCTCGGTGAACTCCCGGATGCCGCCGGCCTCGCCGACCACGAACCGGACCTCCATGCGGGTGGTGCGGCCGTGCCGGGTGGAGTGCGAGATCCGGGCGACGGTGCGCCGCTCGTCACCGGCGAGGTCACCGGCCACGTAGTTGTCGAGGAAGCGGTCCGGGAACCACCAGGGTTCGACCACCAGCACCCCGCCGGGCCGCAGATGGCGGGCCATCGCGGCGGCCGCCGCCCGCAGGCCGGCCAGGTCCGGCAGGTAGCCGATGGCGGTGAAGAGGCAGACCACCGCGTCGAAGCGGCGCCCGAGGTCGAACGCGCGCATGTCGCCCCGGTGCAGCGGCACCCCGGGCAGGCGGCGGGTGGCGTGCTCCAGCATCGCCGGGGCGAGCTCCAGGCCCTCGGTGTGGCCGAAGCTCCCGGCGAAGGCCTCCAGGTGGGCACCGGTTCCGCAGGCCACGTCCAGCAGGGCCTGCGCCCCGGGCAGCCGGTCCCGGATCAGGCGGGTGATCTCGGCGGCCTCCGCGGCCCAGTCCTTGCCGCGCGAGCGGTAGACCAGTTCGTAGACCTCCGCCAGGTCCTGACCGTACATCGGGCTCCTTCGGTGCGAGGTTCGGGTACCCGCGGTGGCCGGCAGGCGTGCGGGCGCGGACACGGGCGGCGGCCGCTCACTCGTCGACGATCGCCACCGCGCGGGCCCAGCCGGCTCCGGCCCCGGCCACCTTGACGGGGAAGCAGGAGACCCGGAAGCCGTCCGGACCGGGCAGCGCCTCCAGGTTGGCGAGCCGCTCGATCTGGCAGTACTCGCGGTCCCGGCCGACCACGTGGGCGGGCCACAGCACCGAGCGGTCCCCGGTGGCCCGGTAGCGGGCGATGATGTCGCCGAACGGCGCGTCCAGGCTGAACGCGTCCGTGCCGATGACCCGCACGCCGAGGTCCAGCAGCAGGTGGACGGCCGGCCCGTCGAGGCCCGCGAACTCGGTGAAGTACTCCGGGGTGCCCCGGTGGCGCTGGGCCCCGGTGTGCAGCAGGACGATGTCCAGCGGAGCGGGGCGGCGGCCGATCCGGACGAACTCCCGCTCCAGGCGGTCCGCGCCGATGACGCCGGTGGGCGCGTCGGTGAGGTCGAGGACCAGGCCGGGCCGCAGGAACCAGTCCAGCGGCATCCGGTCGATGTGCCGCGGCACGCCGTCGCCGTAGCCGGCCCGCGACCCGTAGTGGGAGGGCGCGTCCACGTGGGTGCCGGTGTGGGTGGTGAGGGTGAGGCGGTCCAGGGAGAGGAACTCGCCGTCGGGCAGTTCGTCGGGGCCGACCTCGATGCCGAAGTGGGTGCGCATCTCCTCGCTCATGTGCACGGCGCCCTCACGGGGCGTGAGGACCTCGTGCTCCACCGGGTCGGGTTCCCAGAGCGTGGCGTCCACCGGCGAGGACAGGTCGATGAGCCGCACAGGGCACCTCCGTCGGGTCGGGGCGGCCGCCTCGGAGCGCGGCCCGGTGCTCCGGGGCCTGCGCTCCGGGGCCGGCCGCGGCGTCGGGCTCCGGATCCTTCCGGCCGGCCCCGGAACAACGGTGGAGCCGGGCTGGAGCCGGAGGCGGGCCCGGGCACCAGCCCGGCTCCAAGCGCGGGCGCGACCATCCGGGCAGCGTCCCGCGATCCCGCGGACGAGGAGGGAGAACCATGACGGACACCGTCAGCCCCGCGCAGCAGGCGTACCCGGCGCTCTGCGCCGACCTGGGGCACTTCTACGCCCGGCAGATGCAGCTGCTGGACTCCGGCGAGGCCGAGGCGTGGGCCGCCACCTTCACCGCGGACGGCCTGTTCGCGCCGCCGTCGCTGCCCGAGCCGGTCCGCGGGCGCGCCGCGCTGGCCGCCGGGGTGCGCTCCGCGCACGCGGCCCTGGTGGCCGGGGGCGAGGTCCGCCGGCACGTGCTGTCCACCGCGGCGGTGGAACCCCCGGCGCCGGACGGCTCGGTCCGGGTGCGCTCGTACGTGCAGGTGGTGGCGACCCGCCGGGGCGAGGACCCCAGGCTGCTGCTGATGTGCGTCTGCGAGGACCTGCTGGTCGTCGAGGACGGGCAGTGGCGGGTGCGCGAACGGTACGTGACCCGCGACGACCGGCCCTGAGCACGGCGCGGGGCCCGGCGGGACGCCACCGGGGCGTTCCGCCGGGCCCCGTCCGCCGGAGCGGCCCGGACCGCCTGACCATCCCGGGCCACCGGGCCACCGGGCCGCCGGGCCGTCAGCGGAGCGAGTCCGCCGAGACGATGACGGGTTTCGGGAACGGCAGCACGAACCGGCCGCCGGCCCGCAGGAAGGCCTCCTCCTTGCTCAGGATCTCGTCGGCGTAGTTCCAGGCCAGCATCAGGTAGACGTCCGGCGGGTCGCTCCGCGCCCGGTCGGGGCTGCGCACCGGGATGTGGGTGCCGGGCAGCACCTTGTCCTGCTTGAGGACGGTGGTGTCGATGCAGTACGCCACCTCGTCCCGGCCGAGTCCGCAGAGGTTGAGGATCGTGGTGCCCTTGGCCGACGCTCCGTACCCGGCGACCCGGTTGCCCTCCTCCACCAGCGAGCGCACCAGGGCGGGCAGTTCCTCCCGGACGGTCTGGACGCCGCGGACGAACTCCCGGTAGCCGGCCTCGCTGCCGAGATCCGCCCGCTCCTCTGCCGCGATCAGCGCCCCGACGGCCGCGCCGACCGGCCGCCTGCGCTCGGGGCGGCCCACGAACGCGAGGAGGGAGCCGCCGTGCACCGGGAGCCGCTGCACGTCGAACAGGCTGAGGCCGTGCCGGGTGAACAGCGTGTCCAGCGTGCGGACCAGGAAGTACGAGAGGTGCTCGTGGTAGATGGTGTCGAACGCGTTCTTCTCCAACAGGTCCACCGCGTAAGGGACTTCGATGACGAACACGCCGTCGGGCGTGAGCAGCTCCCGCACCCCGGCGAGCACCCCGGCGAGGTCGTCGATGTGGGCGAAGACGTGCCGGCCGAGGATGATCCGGGCCGGCCCGTGGTCACGGCGGATGTCCCCGGCGGTACCGGCGGTGAAGAACTCGGGCACGGTGGGGACCCCGAGCCGGTCCGCGGCGGCCGTCAGGTTGCGGGCCGGGTCCACGCCGAGCAGCCGGGCGCCGTGCGGGGCGAAGGCGGCGAGCTGCTGGCCGGTGTTGCTGCCGAGTTCCACCACCAGGTCGCCGGGGGCGAGGCCGGCCCGTTCCCGGCACAGCTCGGCGACCTCCGCCATGTGCCGGGTCATGGTCTGCGAGTCCGAGGTGACGTAGCTGTAGGTGCGGTACAGCACCTCGGGGTCGACGACGTGGGTGACGCTCATCAGCCGGCAGGAGCGGCAGGAGACCACGCCCAGCGGGTAGGCGGGCTCGTCCGGGTAGGAGGCGGCCGGCTCCAGGAAGGCGTTGGCCAGCGGCACGTCGCCGAACGAGACCACCTCCTGCCAGTCCGAGGCCTCGCAGACCCGGCACCGGGTGACCGGGCGTACGTTGTCGGGGTGCATCACGGCACCTTCCTCTCCACGGTCGGCGCCGGCTCGCCGGGGACGAGCAGGCTCTGCAGACAGGCCACCAGGCTGCGGGCCTGGATGTTCAGGTAGTGGCTGTGGCGCAGCAGCTCGACGAGCTGGTGCACGGTCATCCACCGGTAGTCGGGGTCGTCGGCGGCGACGTCGGTGTCGTCGTCGCCCTCGACGATCAGGTAGCGGTTGCGGGCGCGGTGGAAGCGTCCGCCCTCCTCGGAGAGCAGGGAGCGGAAGCGGACCCGGCCCCGGTCCGCCGTCTCCACCGCGTCGAGGAAGCGCGGCCGGGCGCTCGCCGGCAGGTGCGCGTAGGAGTCGGGAGTGCACTGGACGGTGGGGGCCAGCTCCACCACGTCCATGTAGCCGGCCTCGACCCGGGCGTGCATCAGGACGTGCAGCACGCCGTCGATGGGCCGGGTCAGGAAGGCGACCACGCCGGTGCCGTGCGGTTCGATCATCGGCTGGGACCACTGGGCGACCTCCCGGCCGCCGGCCTCCACCCGGACGCCGATGACGTCGAAGAAGGCGCCGCTCTCGTGCGAGATCCGCTCCGGGGTGCGGTGCCAGCCGGGCAGGCCGGCGAGCGGGACGCGGCGCACCCGGACCTCGGTGCGGGTGCGGGCCTCGGTGATCCAGCTCAGCACGGAGTCCAGCGAGTGCCGGGCCCCGGCGGACGGGTCGCAGGAGCGGAACAGGGCCGCCCGGAACCCGTCGTCGGGCGGGCCGAGCTCGCGGGCGAGCCGGGCGTCGGCGAACGGCAGGCAGGACAGCACGGTCCGGGCGTCCATGTTGACCAGGTCGTCCTCGGCGAGGAGTTCGTGCAGCTCGCCGAGGGTGAACCAGCGGAAGCCCTCGTGCACCTCCACGTCCCGGTACGCCTCGACCACCATGTTCCGGTTCCGCTTGCGGTGGAAGGCGGAGCCCTGTTCGGACTGGCGCACGTCGACCAGCGGGCCGTCCGGGCCCGGGTCCCGGAACAGTTCCAGGTACGGGACGGGCCGGCCGCCGTGGACGCCGGTGTAGTTGCTGCGGGTCGCCTGCACGGTCGGCGATATCTGCAGCCCGTTGGCGTTGCCGGGCTCGACCTTGGCCTGCATCAGGCAGTGCAGGACCCCGTCGAACTCCTGGACCAGGATGCCGAGGACGCCGATCTCGGGCTGGTTGATGATGGGCTGGCTCCAGGCCGGCACCGGGCCTTCCGGGATCCGCACCTCCAGCCCCTCCACGGTGAAGAAGCCGCCGGTGTGGTGGTGCAGGTTGCCGGTGCCGGGGTCGGTCCGCCAGCCGGCGAGTTCGTCCAGCGGCACCCGCTCCACCCAGGTGAAGGTGCGCTTCGCGGCCTCGCCGAACCAGTCGCGGAAGTCCTGGCGGAAGGCGGTCGCCTCGGGTCGGGCGCGCGCCGAGGCGGCGACGCGCAGGGGGGTGGCGGCGGTGGGCCGCCGGCTCGCGGGTCGTGCGGTTGCTTCGGTCATGCTCGCTCCAGGTGGTCCGTACGGGACGCGTCCCACATGTCCTTGATCGAGGCGGGCAGGTCCACCTGCGGTCGCCACCCCAGCAGCCGGGCCGCGCGGGCGATGTCGGCGAGGGTCCAGTCACCGCCCCGGGAGTCGACCGGGGCGGTGCGCCGCCGGAGCGCGCCGGGCGGCGGGGCCGCGGCGGCGACGAGCAGGTCGATCAGGCGGCTCACCGGGACCGCCTCGCCACGGCCCACGTTGATCACCTGGCCGGTCACCGGGGCGCTGGCCGCCGCGAGGACGGCGCGGGCCAGGTCCCGGACGTCGAGGTAGTCGCGGTGGGCCTCGGCCACGGTCAGCTCGGCCGGACGGTCCGGGGTGGCGGCGCGCAGCAGGCGGACCGCGGCGCCCAGGAACCCCGCCGCGACGCCCGGGCCGCACAGGTTGACGACGCGCAGCACCACGCCGTCCACCGCGCCCTCGCGGGTGGCGCGGAGCACCGCCTCGGCGCCGGCCAGCTTGGTGCGGGCGTAGACGGAGCCGGGGTTCGGCGCCCGGGCCTCGTCGACGGCGGTGCCGGCGGGCAGCGGTCCGTACTCGTGCACGGAGCCGATCTGCACCAGGCGCGGCGGCCGGGGCGTGCGCGCGCAGGCGGCCAGCAGGTTCTCCACCAGCCGGACGTGGGCCCGCTCGTTCTCGGCCGCCCCGGTGACCCAGCCGCCGGCCGCGTTGACCACCGTGTCCACGCCGGCCTCGGTGAGCAGGGCGGCCAGCTCGGCCGGGTCCGCGGCGGCGACGTCGAGGGCGTGGAAGCGGCGGCCGGCGGTGTCCGGGGGCCGGCGGCGCGCGACCCCGAGCACGGGCCGGCCGGCCCGGCCGAACGCGGCGCTCACCGCGCCACCGACCCAGCCGGTGGCGCCGACCACGGCGACGGCGCCCGTGCGCGGGCCGGCGGTCACCGGGCCGGGCGGCCGCACAGTGCCCGTTCGAGTTCGAGGCAGGCGCGGTACTCCGGGAGGGTGCCGCTCTTCTCGGCCGTCTCCAGCGTCGGCGCGGCGCGGTCCCGTTCGGACATCACCGGGTCGATGTCGCGCGGCAGCGGCAGGCCGAGCACCGGGTCGAGGACGGAGAGCGACAGCTCGTGCTCGGGGACGTACTCGCCGGAGAGCATGTACGACATCACGGTGTCGTCCTCCAGGGCCACGAAGGCGTGGGCGACGCCGACCGGGAAGTAGACGGCGCGGAAGTCCTCCTGGTCGAGCAGGACGGCGTCCGAGCGCCCGTACGTGGGCGAGCCGACCCGGACGTCGATGACCAGGTCGAGCGCCCGGCCGCGCGCGCAGTACACGTACTTGGCGACCCCGGGGGGCGTGAGGGTGTAGTGGGCGCCCCGGATCGTGCCGCGCCGGGAGCGGCTGTGGTTGGTCTGGGCCACGGGGAACAGGGGGTGCCCCAGGGCCTCGCGGGCGGCCGTCTCCTGGAACGGGGAGACGAAGAGCCCCCGTTCGTCGGTGAAGACCTGCGGCCGGAACTCGAACGCGCCGGCCACGGCGAGTTGTCGCGACTCCATGTCACCGTCCTCGTTGCTGGTGGTGGCGCCGGCGGGGGCCGGCGGTGGGGTGGTGCGAGGTCAGATGACGCGGACCTCCGGCGCGTAGACGATCCAGCGCCCGCCGGACTCGCGGAACAGCCGTTCCTTGGCCATGATCTCCTCGGCGTGGTTCCAGGCGAACAGCACCACGTAGTCCGGGTAGGGGTGGGCCAGGGCCTCGCTGGGGCGGACCGGGATGTGCGAGCCGGGCATGAGCTTGCCGTGCTTGGCCGGGGTCACGTCGCAGACCCATTCGATCAACTCGGGTCCGATGCCGCAGTAGTTGGTCACGGTGGCGCTCTTGGCGGTCGCGCCGTAGCCGACGACCCGTTTGCCCTCCGCGCGCAACTTCCTCAGCAGCGCGGTCAGTTCGGTGCGGATGCGTTCGATGCGGACGGCGAACTCGTCGAACACCCCCGGGTCCTCCAGCCCCCGGCGCCGCTCCTCGGCCGCCAGTTCGGCCACGGCTCGGCTCGGGGTGCCGCGGCCGGCCCGCTTGAGGGTGTAGCGCAGTTCGCCGCCGTGCACCGGCAGCCGTTCGACGTCGACGACCTCGAAGCCGTGCCGGGCGGCAGCGTTCCGCACCGAGGTCAGGGTGAAGAAGTAGAAGTGCTCGTCGTAGATCTGGTCGAAGGTGGTGCGTTCGAGGATGTCGCCGAGGTACGGGTCCTCGAAGACGAAGGCGCCGTCCCGGGCCAGCAGGGTGTCCAGGCCCCGGAAGACGGAGTCGAGGTAGGGGATGTGGCAGATGGTGTTGGCGGAGTAGACCAGGTCGGCGGGGCCGTCGGCGGCCCGGATCGCGGCCGCCGTCGCCTCCTCGAAGAACTCGGAGCGGACCCGGACGCCCTGCTGGCGGGCGAGTTCGGCCACCCCGCCGGAGGGCTCCACGCCGAGGTGGCGGATGCCCTCCTTGGCCAGGGCCCGCAGCATCACCCCGTCGTTGCAGCCGATCTCCACCACGAACGGGTCGGGCCCGCGCAGGTGCTCCCGGGACAGCCGGGCGGCGGTCTGCTCGAAGTGCCGCCGCATGTGCGCCGAGCCGGACGAGTGGTAGGGGTAGGCCTCGTGGAACATGCGGTCCCGGGCGACCTCCTCCAGGAGCTGGGTCATGCCGCAGGACTCGCAGGTGCCCACGGCGAGCCGGAAGAAGTACTCCTCGTCGACGCGTTCCGGGTCCACGAAGGCGTCGGACAGTGGCTGGCGCCCGAAGTCGAAGAACTGACGGACGGGTCCTCCACAGACACGGCACATGGGGCCTTCCTCGGGATTCATCGGGCCCGGGGCGGGATCTGCCGCCGGACGGTTCCGTGGCGGGCGGCGGGGAAGCGGAGCACCCCGCCGGTGATCGGTGAGCGGAGCCGGCGCAGCACCTCGCCGGTACGGGTCAGGTCGGGCAGCTCCGCGGCGAGGGCCCGCAGGGCAGCGTCGGCCGCCAGCCGCGCCGCCGGGCCGACCAGACCGCCGTGGTGGCCGTCCTCGGGGAGCGGCGGACGGCCGTCGGGGCGGCGGCGGAGGTCGAACCGGTCGGGGTCGGGGTGCCGCCGGGGGTCGCGGAGCGCGGCCTCGACCAGCACCACCACCTCCTCGCCGGCGGTCACCTCGGCCCCGGCGAGTTCCAGGTCCTGCCGGGCGTGCAGCCGGTACAGCCGGACCGGCGGCGCGTGCCGCAGGGTCTCGGTGACGCAGGCGGTGGCGAGGCCGGGGTCCTCGACCAGGGCCCGCCACTGCCCGGGGTGGTCCAGCAGGAGGGCGAGGGCGTTGCCGACCAGGGTGGTGGTGACGTCGACGCCGACCGTCGCGAGCAGGACGCTCACGGTCAGCGCGTCGTCGGCTGCGGCCGCCGGACGCCCGTCCGGGGCCGGGAGCCGCAGCAGCCGCCCGGGCAGGCCTCCCCCGGTCACCCGCCCGGCCGCCGGGCGGGCGTCCGGGTTCCCGGCGTCCGGGTTCCCGGCGACCGCCTTCCGGGCGTCCGCGACCGTCTCGGCGAGCAGGGCGCGGAGTTCGGGCAGGGCCGCGCCCAGCCTGCGGGCGGTGTCCAGCCTGGGCGGGCAGAGCGTCGCGTCCAGCGCTCCGGCGCTCGCGCCGCACAGCTCGGCGAAGCGCTCGGCCCGGTGCCCCGGCAGGCCGAGCAGCACCCGGGCCGTCTCGGTGGTGGCCGGCCGGATCAGGTCGTCCACCAGGTCGAACCGCTCGCCGAGGGCGGCCGCCCGGCTCCGGTAGGCCCGTACGGCCGGGGCCCGCAGGCGCCCCACGGCCCGTGCGCCGAGGACCGGTTCGGCCCAGCGCGCCAGCCGCTCGTACTCCTCGCGGTCGAGGCCGGTGGGCAGCTCGGCGAGCGGCAGCGCCTCGCGCAGGGCGGGTACGTCCCAGGGCGCCGGTTCGCCGGCCGGCCCACCGGCCGGGGCCGCTGCCCCCGGGGGCCGGGGCGTCAGCCGCCGGTCGGCCAGCGCGGCGGCGGCCACCTCGTGGTCCGCCGTCACCCACGCCTCGGCGCTGCTGCGGTACAGGGGGCCGCGCTCGCGGACCCGCCGGCCCAGTTCGGCGCGGTCGTCACCGGCCGCACGGAGCAGCAGCGCGTACGGATCGCCCTTGGTGCCCAGGATCCACTGCACGCCGCGCAGGGTCAGCAGCACACGCCCCAACTCGCCGTCGGTCATGCTCGCTGTCATGGGGAAGGACGCTAGGCAGGTCCTCTCGACCACCCCTCGACTTCCCGTGGCCGGGTCCGGGCGGGCCGTCGAGCCGGGCACGAGGGGGGCGTGGCACCCGCGCCCTAGGGTGACGCGGTCATGGACATCATCGGCAAGGGATTCATCGCCCGGTACCTGCGGCCGCTGCGCGAGGCCCACCCCGGGGTGACGGTGCTGGCCGCGGGCGTGCCCCGCCAGCACCTGCCGGACTCCGAGCACGAGCGGGAGGCCGCGCTGGTGCGGGACACCGTCGCGCGCTGCCGCGACCGGGGTGAGCTGCTGGTCTTCCTCTCCACGGTGAGCATGTACGGCGGCCCGGGCTGCCTGGGCCGGGAGGACGACCCGCTCGTCCCCAGCACGCGCTACGGGCGGCACAAGCACGCCCTGGAGAGCGTGATCCGGGAGTCCGGCGTCGAGCACCTGGTGCTGCGCCTGGCGTACGTCCTCGGGCCGCACGAGCCCGACTTCCGGCTGGTACCGGCCCTGCTGGCGCAGGTCAGGGCGGGACTGGTCCGGCTGCACCCGGGGGCCCGGCGCGACCTGCTGCACGTGGCGGACTTCGTCCGGCTCGTGGACGGGCTGCTCGCCGCGGGCGTGCGCAACGAGACGGTGAACGTGGCCTCCGGCGACTGCGTGGACGTCCGGGACCTGGTGGCCCACCTGAAGCGGCGGCTGGGCCTGGAGGCGGCCGAGGAGCTCGTCGGCGGCGGGGACAGCGCCTTCTCGCACTGCCCGTCGGTGGCGAAGCTGCGGCGGCTGCTCCCCGCGGCGGCCGGGCCGCCCTTCGGGCCCGGCTACCACCGGCGGGCGCTGGACCGCTACCTGCGGGAGACCGGCGCCCCGCCGGCCGGGACCGGGGACGGGGCAGCGGCTCCGGGGGCGGGGCAGCGGCTTTCGAACGGTCGTCGAACCGTACCGGACACCATCGAGGCCGTCCCGATCGCACCGGGCGGCCGGATGTCGAGCGAAGGAAGCGGGAACACGATGGCGACACACGACGGGTACCGGGCGGTCACGGCGGATCTGCGCACGCCGAGGACCGCGGCCGGCCGGGCCCTGCTGGAGCGGCTCACCGGGCACCTGCCCGCGATCCGGGACGGTGCCCGGCAGGCCGACCGGGAGGGGGCCTTCCGCACCGAGGTGTTCGCGGCCCTTCGCGCCGGCGGGGTGCTCGGCGCCACCGTGCCGCGGGAGTTGGGCGGCCTGGGCGTCACCTCCCTGCACGACGTCGCCCTGGCGCTGACGGCGGTCGCCGAGGCGGACGCGTCGGCCGCGCTGGCGCTGCACATGCAGCTCAGCCGGGGGCTGACCTTCACCCACGAGTGGCGGCACGGCGACGACGGGCCGCGGGCGCTGGCCGAGCGGCTGCTGCGCGCCATGGGCTCGGGCGAGGCCGTGGTGTGCACCACCGTCAAGGACGCCCCCGGCAGCCGGGCGGCGACCGGGCTGCGGCCGGCCCCGGACGGCGGCTGGGTGCTGAGCGGCCGCAAGACCCTGGCGAGCATGGCGCCGTTCGCGACCGACTTCGTCGTCTCCGCGCAGGTGGAGGTGGCCGGGGTGGCCCGCTCGGCGGCGGCCGTGCTGTCGCGCGGGACCCCGGGCCTGACCGTGCTGGACAACTGGGACGGGCTGGGCATGCGGGCCTCCGGCACCGTGGACGTCGTCCTGGAGGACTGTCCGGTCCGGGCCGGGGACGTGTTCCTGCGCGGGCCGGTCGGGGAGCGGTCGGACGCGTCCCTGGCGGGCCAGACGGTCAGTTCGATCACCATGCTGGGGATCTACACGGGGGTGGCGCAGGCGGCGCGGGACGTCGTGGTGGCCGAACTCGCCAAGCGGGGCGGGCTTTCGGCGGCGGGAGCGGCGACGCGCACGCTGCTCGCGGAGATCGAGGCCCGGCTGTACGCGCTGCGCATGACGGTGGCGGGCACGCTGTCGGTGGCGGACTGGCTGGCGTACGGCTTCGACGGTGATCCGGCGGAGCGCGGGCGGCGCATGATGGCCGACTTCCAGTGCGCCAAGCTGATGGTCAACCGGCTGGCACCCGAGATCGTCTCGGACTGCCTGGTGGTGGTCGGCGGCGCCTCCTACGCCGGGGCGCACCCGCTGTCGCGGCTCTACCGGGACGTACGGGCGGGCGCGTTCATGCACCCGTTCACCTATCCCGACGCGGTGGACTGGCTGTCCGAGGCGGTGCTCGGCGGCCCGAAGGGCTGAGGAAGGGGCGGGGGAGGGCCGGCCGTCCCGGCCCTCCCCCGCCCTGGCCGTGCTACGCCCGCGGCCGGCCGGCGTGCGCCACGGCGTGCTCCATGGTGGTGGTGCTGTTGCGGCCCAGCGCGTCACGCACGAACGCGCGGGCGTCGGCGAGGGTGGCCTGTGGTCCGAGGACGGCCGGGACGGCCTCCTCGTTCAGGACCACGGTGTGCACGGAGGTGACCCGGGCCCCCTCACCGTCCGCCCGGAACAGCCACTGCCCGGTGTGGGCGGTCATCAGCGCGGGGGTGCGCAGCTGCTTGTAGACGATCCGGTCGTACGGGAAACAGATCCGGACGGACCGGGTGGTGTGGGTGGAACCGTCCGGCGCCCGGGTGTCCATCTCCAGGACCTGGAGGCCGGGCCGGTCCTCCGTCAGCTCGGCGCGCGCCACGTGCGGCAGCCGCTCGGGCCAGCGGTGCGCCTCGTCGACGAAGGCGAAGGCGGCCTTGACGTCGCCGTCGAACGCGACGGTGTCCTCGAAGGTGAGCACCGGGCCGGCCCCGGCCTCCTCGCGTTCGACGGCGGTGCGCAGGGCCGCGAGTTCGGCGCCGCTGTTGTGGTCGACCGCCCGCCGGATCCAGGCGACGTGCCCGGCGTCGTCGTCGACGGCCCGGAAGTCGTGCAGCAGCCGCACCCGGGTCTCGGTGTCGGTCAGCGGCTCGACGATCCACTCCCCGCCCATGGCGGCCACCGGGGGCTGGGAGACCTCCTGCCGGAAGCGGACGCGCAGCCGGACCGGGTCCAGCAGCCGCCGCGAGGTCCAGGTCTTCACCTCGCCGTTGGCGGTGGCCCAGAGCCGGATGCGCTCCTCGGTGCCGCCCCGTTCGACGTGTTCGACGTGCACGGTGGGCGGGAAGGTCTCCGGCCAGCGGCCGACGTCGGCGATCAGGTCGTAGACCCGCCGCGGGGGCGCGGACACGGTGATCGAGTGTTCGGTGTGGTGGGTTGCGGGACGTGACATGGTCCTCCTCCGGCTCCGCTGTCGGTCAGCGGTGCCAGGGTCGGGGCCGGCCCTGGTCGGTGACTCGAGAACCGCTGGGCCGGGCTCGCCGCCGTCCGTCAGCCGGTCGGCCGGACGCCCAGGTCGTGGTGGAACAGGTCCAGCGGGTCCCAGCGTTCCTTGGCCCGTTGCAGCCGGGGGAGGTTGCCCCGGTAGTAGAGGGTGCTCCACGGCACGCCCGAGGTGTTCCAGGCGGGGTCGGCGAGGTCCGTGTCCGGGTAGTTGACGTAGGCGCCGCCGTTGGCCGCGTTCGGCACCGGGACGCCGCCGGTGTCGGCGTGCAGCTCCCGGTAGAGGCCGCGCACCCAGGCCAGGTGGCGTTCGGTCTGCTCCGGCTCGCCCCACAGGGTCTCGTGGACGACGCTGAACAGGCTGTCCCGGTGGGGCAGGGCGGTGGCGTCCGGGGGCACGGTGTTGATCCGTCCGCCGAGGAAGGTGAGGTAGACGCCGGCGGTGGCGAACTCCTCGCCGCCCCGGTTCAGGTGCTCGTGCAGGACCGCGATCTGCCGGTCGGACCAGGGTTCGCGCAGCAGGGTGGACTTGGACTTGAACCGGGCGCCGCCCGGCCACTGCACCACGCCCAGCACCGACTTCAGCCACGGCGTCTCGGCGGTGGCCGCCGTGTGCGGGACGCCGGCCGCGGCGGTCAGCCCGGTGGCGAAGGCGTCCAGGAGCTCCCGGGCACGGGGGCGCGAGGCGTCGAGGGCGGCGTCCACCGAGACCCGCCCGGCGGCGCGGTGGCCGAGGGTCAGGCCGCTCGACAGGTCGGCGTAGGGCGTGTCCGTACCGGCGTGCCGCCGGTGCCAGTCCCCGTGGGCGCGCAGCAGCCGGGTGAACGCCTCCTGGTCCAGGTCCTGCCACTGCCAGCCGAGGGAGACCGAGCGTACGGCGGCCGGCGGCTTCGGCAGCAGGTCGCCCGGCGCGCCGGCGGCGCCCGGCGACCGGAAGAGGTAGCGGGTGACGACCCCGAAGTTGCCTCCTCCGCCGCCGGTGTGGGCCCACCACAGCTCGCGCTCGGGCCCGGTGGAGTCCCGGGTGGCGGTGACCAGGCGGGCCCGGCCGGACCGGTCCGCGACGACCACCTCGACGCCGTGGAGGTGGTCGACGACCAGCCCGTACCGGCGGGACAGCGCCCCGTAGCCGCCGCCCGCGACGTGGCCGCCGACGCCGACACCGGGGCAGCTGCCGCCCGGCAGGGTCACGCCCCACCCCAGGTAGAGCGTGCGGTAGACCCGCCCGAGGGTGGCGCCGGACGCGACGGCGAAGAGCTGCCGCTCCGGGTCGTGGGTGACGTCCGTCATCTCGGAGACGTCGATCAGGACCCGGACGGCGGGGTCGTCGACGAAGCCCTCGAAGCAGTGGCCGCCGCTGCGGACCGCGATCCGCTTGCGGTCCCGGGCGGCCCGCTCGACCGCGGCGACCACCTGGCCGGGCGAGCCCACCAGGTGCACCACCTCCGGGGAGCCGGTGAAGCGGCCGTTGTGCCCGCGGGTGGTGAGCTCCGTGTAGCGGGGGTCGTCCGGGCCGAGGACCACCGGCCCGAGGGGGGCGGGCGGTGCGGCCGCCGCGGTGGCGGCCGGAGCGCCGAGCAGCGCCGCTCCCCCGGCCGCCGTGGAGAGCTCCATCAACCGTCTGCGCGTGAGTCCTGCCATGGGGTTCACCGACCTTCCCGTACGGCCCGCGGCCGATCGTCCGTCGGCGGTCAGCCTGGGGTCCGCCGCTGGCGGGCCGGTGGAGGGCCGCTGGTCCGTGCGCGCTCGAACGCGCTTCCGAGGGAGGGAGGCAGACTGTCAGCAGCCCTGACAGTGACGTTATTGACGCTTCTAAGCTCTCAGAAGTCAAGAGCCCCGAGCCGCTGACTTCTCCTCCGCCTGGCCGGGGGCCGCCGACGACCGGCCCCCGACAGCCGTGGCCCGCGCTCCGCGCCCCGCTCCGCCCTCCACGCCCCCCGTACGGGAGACCTCATGATCCACACCCGCGGACTCACCCGAAGTTTCCGCGCCAAGGGAGAGACCGTCGAAGCCGTCCGCGGTCTCGACCTCGACATCGCGGCCGGCTCCGTGGTGGCCTTCCTCGGCCCGAACGGCGCCGGGAAGACCACCAGTCTGCGGATGCTGACCACCCTGCTCCCACCGACCTCCGGCACCGCCACCGTCGCCGGGCACGACGTGGTGGCCGACCCGGCCGGGGTGCGCCGCCGGATCGGCTACCTCGGCCAGGGCAACAGCGCCGGCACCGGCTTCCGGGTCATGGACGAACTCGTCACCCAGGGCCGCGCCTACGGCCTGCGCCGCGCCGAGGCGCAGGCCCGGGCCGAACGCCTGCTGGACGCCCTCGAACTGGAGGGGCTGGCCCGGCGGACGGTCGGCACCCTCTCCGGGGGCCAGCGCCGCCGGCTCGACATCGCCATGGCCCTGGTCCACGAACCGGACCTGCTGTTCCTCGACGAACCCTCCACCGGACTCGACCCGCACAGCCGCGCCAACATCTGGGAGCACGTGCTGCGCCTGCACAAGGACCTCGGCACCACCATCGTCTTCACCACCCACTACCTGGAGGAGGCCGACCTGTGGGCCGGGCGGGTACTGGTCGTCGACCACGGCCGGGTGATCGCCGACGACTCCCCGGAGCGCCTCAAGGCCGAACTCGCCGGCGACCTCATCACCTTCACGACCGCCGACCCCGCCGACACCGGCCTGGCCGCCACCCGGGCCGGCACCCTGCGGGCCGTCCGGGAGGTGGCCGTCGAGGACAGCGAGGTACGGGTCCGGACCTCCGACGGCGACGTCCGGCTGCCGGAACTGCTGCGCGACCTCGACGCGGCCGGGATCCGGGTGCACAGCGCCCGGCTGACCCGCCCCACCCTCGACGACGTCTTCCTCACCCTGACCGGCCGCACCCTCCGGGAGAGCGCCGACGCCGGCCTCCCCGCCACCCCTCACCAGGGAGCCTGACCATGAAGGTGCTCACCGACACCCGCACCGCCTTCGCCCGCGAGCTCAAGCCCGAACTGCGCCAGCCCGTCGGCCTGCTCTTCACGATGATGCTGCCGTTCCTGCTGCTCGCCCTCTTCGCGCCGCTGCTCTCCGGCTCGGGCGCGGGCGGCACGGGCATGGGCGGCGGGCCGGGCGGCGCGGGCTCGCCCTGGCAGTGGTTCGTCCCCGGCATGCTCGTCCTGCTCGGCCTGTCCGCCACCGCGGGGGCGGGCGCCTCGCTGCTCAACGAGATCTCCTCGGGGGCCTTCGAGCGGCTGCTCGTCACCCCGCTCAACCGGGCCGCCATGCTGGTCGGCCGGACGCTGAAGGAGGTCGTGGTCCTGCTCACCCAGGCCCTGCTGATCCTCCTCCTGCTGCTGCCGACCGACTTCCGGCTGCACCTGCCGGGCGCCCTGGCCGGGCTGCTGCTGCTGAGCGTCTTCGGCGTCGGCATCGGCGCGCTGTCCTTCACCCTGGCGCTGCACTCGCGGCGCCGGCAGACCCTGTTCTACGGGGTCCAGCAGGTGGTCTTCTTCCCGCTGCTGCTGCTCTCCGGAGTGCTGCTGCCGATCACCGAGGCGGCCGCGCCGGCCTGGCTCTACGTGCTGAGCCGGATCAACCCGGTGACCCACGTGGTCGAGGCCGAACGCGCCCTGTTCGACGGGCGGTTGGCCGAGCCGGTGGTGCTGTACGGCTTCCTCGCGGCCGGCGCCGTCGCGCTGCTGGGCGTCGCGGCCGGGATCCGCGGCATGCGCAAGGCCTCGACGTAGCCGGACCTGACGACCCGCCACACCAGTGGGAGGAAGACCCTCGTGACCGAGTTCGACGCGCCGGGGCCCGGCGTCCGCACCGTGGACGTCTGGTTCGACCCCGCCTGCCCCTACACCTGGCTGGCCTCCCGCTGGCTGCACGAGGCGGCCCGGGTGCGCCCGCTGGCGCCGCGCTGGCACCTGATGAGCCTGGCGCTCCTCAACGAGGGCCGGGACGACGATCCGGAAGGGGACCCCGACGGCTACCTCCTAGTGCCGGTGCGGATCGCCACCGCCGTCCGGCAGGCCCACGGCCAGGACGCCCTGGTCCGCTTCCACCGCGCCCTGTGGGCCGGAAGCGGCCGGCGCTGGATCACCGACCCGGCCACCGCGCTGGCCGCCGCCGGCCTGCCGACCGCCCTGGCGGCGGCCGGCACCTCCACCGCGCACGACGCGGCGCTGCGCGCCTCACACGCCGAAGCCCTCGCCCTGCTGGGCCCGCGCACCGGCACCCCGGTGGTGGCCGTCGGCGACCCGGCACGGCCCGGTCGGCCCCCGGTGGCCTTCTTCGGGCCGGTCCTCTCCCGGGTGCCCCGCGGGGCGGAGGCGGGCCGGCTGTGGGACGCCGTCCTGCTGCTGGCCGGCACCCCCGGCTTCCACGAGCTCAGGGGGACGCCCGCGCCCCCGGACCCGGACGTCGGGGACGGGGACGGGGACGGGGACGGGCCGACGTGACCGGGCCGCGCTCAGTAGTTGCCGAGCCCCCCGCACACGTTGAGGGCCTGGGCGGTGATCGGCGCCGCCGTGTCCGTGATCAGGTAGCCGACCAGCCCCGCGACCTCCTCGGGGGTGGTGTACCGGCCCAACGGGATCTTCGCCTCGAACCGTTCGCGCACCTCCTCGGGCGTGGTGCCCCACACCTCGGCGTACCCCGCCCGGACCCGCTCGGCCATCGGCGTCTCCACGTAGCCGGGGCAGACCGCGTTGACGGTGATGCCGGTCTTCGCCAGCTCCAGGCCCAGCGCCTTGGTGAAACCGACCACGGCGTGCTTCGAGGCCGAGTACGGCGCACCCAGCACCACGCCCTGCTTGCCGCCGGTGGAGGCGATGTTGACGATCCGGCCCCGGCCGCGCTCCAGCATGCCGCCGGCGGTCAGGGCGGCCCTCGTCACCCGGAACACGCTGGTGAGATTGGTGTCGAGGACGTCCAGCCACAGCTCGTCCGTCAACCGGGCGGTGGCCCCGCCGCCGTTGCGGCCCGCGTTGTTGACCAGGACGTCGACCGGGCCGAAGCGGTCGACGGCGGCGCGCACGAAGGCGTCCACCTCCTCGGTGGACCGCACGTCGCAGCTCCGCCCGTCGGCCTCCACCCCTTCCTCCCGCAGGAGCGCCACGGTGTCGGCGACCGCCGCACCGTCCCGGGCGCAGAGGAAGACCCGCAGCCCCCCGGCGCCCAGCGCTCGGGCCACGGCGAGGCCGATCCCGCTGGTCGCCCCGGTGACGACGGCCACCCGTCCATCCGTGCCGCTCATGGTTCCTCCCGGATCGTGACGTGGAACGTACGTAGGCGCCACGACGATGGCAACGGCCGCTCGACGGGCGCTCAAGCCGCGGCGGACACCACGCCCGGAGACCCCTTGAACACGACGAATCCCAGTACCCGAGAAGAAGCAGAAGGAGAGGGACCATGACCGTTCTGGTGACCGGAGCCACCGGCAACGTCGGCCGGCACGTGGTGGCGGGCCTGCTGGCGGCGGACGTGCCGGTGCGCGCGATGACCCGCACGCCGGAGCGCGCCGCACTGCCCGCGGCCGTGGAGGTGGTCCGCGGCGACCTCGCGGACCCGTCGAGCCTGGACGCGGCCCTCGCCGGGGTGGACCGGGCCTTCCTGTTCCCGCTGCCCGGCACCGCCGAGGAGTTCACCGCCCGGGCCGCCGAGGCCGGGGTGCGGCGGATCGTCGTGCTCTCCTCGATCGCGGCCGAGTACGCCGCCGGGGACTACAGCGGCGACCACCACAGCGTGGTGGAGCGGGCCGTGGAGGCCTCCGGGCTGGAGTGGACGCACGTGCGGCCCGGCGAGTTCATGACCAACCTGCTGTCCTGGTGGGCCCCCACCGTCCGGGCCGAGAACACCGTCCGCGCCCCGTTCGGAGCGGCCCGCAGCGCCCCGGTGCACGAGGCCGACATCGCCGACGTGGCGCTGGCCGCCCTGCTGGAGGAGGGGCACGCCGGACGGGCGTACGCCTTCGCGGGCCCGGAGTCGCTGTCCAAGCACGAGCAGGTGCGGGTGCTCGGCGAGGTCCTCGGCCGGCACATCCGCTTCGAGGAGCTGACCGTGCCCGCGGCCCGTGAGCTGTGGCTCGGCCAGGGCATGCCGGCCGAGGCCGTGGACTGGCTGCTCCAGGACCCGGTGGACGTCCCGGCCGGCCCGACCAGCGAGCGGGTCACCGGCCGGCCCGCCCGCACCTTCGCGCAGTGGGTGGCCGACCACCGCGCGGACTTCTGAGGCCGGGGCCCGGCGGCGTTCAGCGGCGGTCGAGCCGCTCTCCAGGCGTTCCGTCGACGGTGGTCCGGACCGCTTCGTGGACCGATGGGACGCCGCCATGGTGGATGCCGCAGAGAACGCCCTGATCCGACGCCTGATCCGAGCCGGAACCGGCTCCGACGAGGAGATCGACGCCCTGCTGAAGGACGTCGGCCTGTCCGAGGTGGCCCGGGTGCTCGTCGACGAGGTGCGGTTCCGCTGCCCGGAGCCGACCAACACCGCCCCCGTCGACGTGGCGCTCGACCTCACCCACGGCGGGGAGCGGCACTCGGCCGCGCTGCGCGTGGTGCGCGACGAGCCGGTCCGGCTGGTCGCCGAGGAGTCCGCCGTGGTCCGCTCCCGGGTCACCTTCACCGCCGCGGGGCTGCTCCGCCGGCTCTTCGGGCCGGTGGACTCCCCGCGCACCGGGGACTTCCACAACACCTTCATGCCCACCCCCGAGGACCCCGGCCGGCTGCGGGAGCTCCTCGGCGAGGTGGACGTCGTGCTGCGTGCGGCGGCCCAGGCCACCGCCACCCTGATGGCCGGCTGCACCGGGCGCGCCCCGGAGCTCGGGGAGCTGTCCATCCGGTACGGCTCCGACAAGTGGGCGAGCTTCCACTGGTACACCGCGCACTACGAGCACCACTTCGCCCGCTACCGGGACCGCCCCGTACGGGTGCTGGAGATCGGGATCGGCGGGTTCGAGGACGACCTCGGCGGCGGCTCGCTGAAGATGTGGAAGCGCTACTTCCCCCGCGGCACCGTCTTCGGGCTCGACCTGTACGACAAGACCTCGCTCTCCGAGCCCCGGCTCACGGCGCTGGTCGGCGACCAGAACGACCCCGACTTCCTGACCGGACTCGCCCGGGAGCACGGGCCGTTCGACATCGTCATCGACGACGGCAGCCACCTGAACGAGCACGTGCGCACCTCCTTCCGGACCCTCTTCCCGCACGTGCGGCCCGGCGGTCTGTACGTCATCGAGGACCTCCAGACCGCCTACTACCCCGACTTCGGCGGCAGCCCGGGCGGCGTCGCCGGCCCGGACACCTCGCTCGGGCTGGTCAAGGAACTGATCGACGACCTGCACCACCGCGAGCACCGGGACCCGACCGTCACCCACCCCACCCCCACCCAGAGCAGCGTCGTCGGGGTGCACGCGTACCACAACATGGTCTTCGTCGAGAAGGGCACCAACGGCGAGGACACCCTGCCCCGGTGGATGGACGCCGACGTGTGGACCGCGCTCGGCGCGAAGTGAGACGGGAGAGCGACCGTGCGGGTGCTGTTCACCGTGTCGTCCTGGCCGACCCAGTACGCGGCGCTGGTGCCGCTCGGGTGGGCGTTCCAGGCGGCCGGCCACGAGGTGCGGGTGCTGTGCGACCCGTCCCAGACCGATCCGGTCGCCCGGTGCGGGCTGCTGCCCGTGCCGGTCCTGTCGGGGATGCCGGAGGTCCTGCGGCTGCGGCTGCAGTACCACGCGGAGGCGGTGGCCGGGAACTGGCCGTACCCGTGGCTTCCGCCGCACCCGGTGACGGGCGGCCGGCTGGAGCGCCTCGACGCGTTCGACCTCGCCGACTTCGAGCGCCGGACCGCGCCGCGGCTCGCCGAGGAGGCCGCCCGCGGCTTCGACGCGGCGGTGGCCCACGCCCGGGACTGGCGGCCGCAGCTGGTGCTGCACGACCCCGGGAGCCTGGAGGGGCTGCTGGTGGCGAAACTGCTCGCAGTGCCGTCCGCCCTGTGCCTGTGGGGGCCCGCCAGCCCGCACGACCCCGAGCACATGCGGATCGTCCCCACCGACCACAGCGGGTCGTTCCCCCGCTACGGCCTGGGCGCGTTCGACGTGTCGATGGTCGAGCGGGTGGTGGACCCGAACCCGGCGTCGCTGAAGGTGCCGGTCGCGGCCGAACGGCTGCCGGTCCGCTTCGTCCCGTACAACGGCGCCGTGGCCGCGCCCGCGTGGACCGCGCGGCGCCCGGAGCGGCCCCGGGTCGTCGTCACCTGGTCCACCGCGCTGTCCACCGTGTCGGGGCCGGACTCCTGCCTGCTCCCCCGGATCGTCGCCGCCCTCGACGGCCTGCCGGCGGAGGTGCTGGTCACCGCCACCGCCCGGGACCTCGCCGGGCTCGGGCCGGTGCCGGCCCCGGTCCGGGTGGCCGAGCGCCTGCCGCTGGCCGCCCTGCTGCCGGGCGCCTCGGCGGTCGTGCACCACGGGGGCGGCGGCAGCTCGCTGACGGCCATGTGGGCGGGGGTGCCGCAGTTCGTCGCGAGCTTCGCCGCCGAACAGCGGGTCTCCGGCGAGCGGGTGGCCGGCACCGGGGCCGCGCTGCACGTCTCCGGGGAGCTCGCCGACGAGGCGGCGATCCGGTCGGGCGTCGAGCGGCTGCTCGACGACCCCTCGTACCGGGCCGCGGCCGGGCACCTGCGCGAGGAGGTGGCGGCGGCCCCGACCCCGGCCGAGCTCGCCGCCGACCTCGCGGGGTTCGCGGCCGGCGGGTGACCGCCGGGCCCCGGGCGTGCCCGACGACCCGCGGGCCCGGCCGGAACCGCCGGGCGCGCCCGCCGCTGCGCGAGGGTCGAGGCGGTTGCGAGGCCCGCTCCCGATCCTGTCCGGCATGACCACACGAACCGAGAACACCGACCACCCAGGCTGGTCCGGAGCCGGTGCCCCGCGCGGGATCGTCGTCACCGGGGGCGGCACCGGCATCGGCCGGGCCACCGCCCGCGCCTTCGCCGCGCACGGGGACGGGGTGCTCGTCGTCGGCCGCACCGCGGCCACCCTGGCCGAGGCCGCCGAGGGGCACCCGGGCGTCCGGACCCTGGTCGCCGACCTCACCGACCCGGACGCCCCGGAACGGATCGTCGACGCCGCCGTGCGCGAGCTCGGCGGCGTCGACGTCCTCGTCAACAACGCCGCCGCGCTGGGGTACCGGCCGCTCGACGCCCTGGACCGGGCCGAGGCGCGGCGCCAGCTCGACACCAACCTGCTGGCGCCGGTACTGCTCACCCGGGCCGCGCTCGCGCCGCTGGCCGCGCGCTCCGGCACGGTGGTGAACATCGGCTCGGCCGGCGCGCTCGGCCTGCGCTCCTGGCCGGAGAACAGCCTGTACGGGGCCGCCAAGGCCGGCCTGGACTTCCTGACCCGCTCCTGGGCCGTCGAGCTGGCCCCGCGCGGCATCCGGGTGGTGGGCCTCGCGCCCGGGGTGACCGACACCGCCCCCGAGCCGGCGCCGGGCGGCCCGGGCGCCGATCCGCGGTACGCGGCCTTCCTGGAGCGGACCGCCGCCCGGGCACCGAGCGGCCGGGTCGCCCGCCCCGAGGAGATCGCCTGGTGGATCGTCCAGCTCACCCGGCCCGAGGCGGAGTACGCCAACGGACTGGTGCTGCCGGTGGACGGCGGCCTCTCGCTCACCTAGGGCGTGTCGCGGACCTCCGCCGGGCGGGCGCCCGGAAGGACCAGGCCCGGCCCCGGGCCGCCGAACCGCCCGACCGCCGGCCGTCGTCGCCGGCCCGTCCGAAAGGGGAACGCCCGGATGCGGGTCCTGTTCCAGCCGTTCGCCGCCGCCACCCACGTGGCCGCCCAGGTGCCGCTCGCGTGGGCGCTGCGCGCCGCCGGGCACGAGGTGCGCGTCGCCGTCCAGCCCGACGCGGCGGAGGCCGTCGCGCGGGCCGGCCTCACCGCGGTGCCGGTCGGCGAACCGCTGCACGTCGCGGCCAGGATGAACCCCGACCAGGCCGGCCTGCCGGCGGAGCTGCGCGGCGACGCCTGGCTGCGGGCCCTGGATCCGGGCGAGATCCGCCCGGCCGGGCTGTCCGCCGACCACCTGCACGGGATCTTCGCCGCCTGGACGCCGCTGGTGCACCGCAACACGGTGCCGGACCGGATGATCGACGACCTGGTCGCCTTCGCCCGGGACTGGCGGCCGGACCTGGTGGTCTGGGACACCATGACCTTCGCGGGGCCGGTCGCCGCCCGGGTCTGCGGGGCCGCCCACGCCCGGCTGATGTTCGGCCTCGACCTGGTCGGCCTGCTCCGCGAGCGCTACCTGGCCGTGCTGGGCCGGCGGCCGGCCGAGCTGCGGGACGACCCGCTGGAGGAGTGGCTGGGGCAGGTCCTGGAGCGGTACGGGATGACCGGCCCGGGCCGCGGCTTCGACGAGGAGCTGGTGGTCGGGCAGTGGACGATCGACCCGGTACCCACCTCGCTGGCCCTGCCGCTGCGCACGCCGCGCCTCCCGGTCCGCTACGTGCCGTACAACGGCCCGGCGGCGGTGCCCGGTTGGCTGGACGAGCCGCCCCGCCGCCGCCGCGTCTGCCTCACCCTGGGCGTCTCGTTCCGCGAGGTGGTCGGCGGGGACCAGGCGTCGGTCGGCGACCTCCTCGCGGCCGTCGCCGACCTGGACGTGGAGGTGGTGGCCACGCTCGACTCCGCCCAGCTGGCCGCGATCGGGCCGCTGCCGCCGAACGTGCGCGCGGTGGACTTCGTCCCGCTGAACGAGCTGCTGCCGAGCTGCTCCGCGGTCATCCACCACGGTGGCGCCGGCACCTTCCTCACCGCGCTGGCCCACGGGGTGCCGCAGGTCGTGGTGCCGGCCCGGATGTGGTGCAACACCCCGCGGGCGGAGCGGGCCCGGGCCGCCGGCGTGGCCCTGACCTGCCCGCCGGAGAGGCTGACCCCCGGCAGGCTGCGCGCGATGGTGACCAGGGTCCTGGAGGCCCCCTCGTTCGCGCGCGCCGCGGCCCGGGTGCGTGCCGAGCTGCTCGGCACGCCGGCCCCCCGGGAGCTGGTGCCGGTCCTGGAGCGCCTGGCCGCCGAGCGCCGCTCCGCTCGGCGCCAGGGCGGCCCATGACGTACCGTCGGGGGGAACGATCACGGCGCCCCCGGCTGAGGTGAACCGCCCTTGAGGACCCACATCCCCTATCTCCTGGCCGTGTCCAGCACGGTGGCGACGCGCCGGGTGGACGAGCACCTGCAGGACTACGATCTGACGGTACGTCAGTACGGCCTGCTCGCCCAGCTGTCCCACGAGCCCGGGCTGACCATGGCGGACCTGGCCCGCCAGCTCGGCATCGCCCGGCAGTCGGTGCACCGGCTCGTCGACGAACTGGTCGAGGCCGACCACGTGCGCCGCCTGCCCGGGGCCGACGACCGCTCGCGCCGGCTGGAACTCACCGACACCGCCCGCTACATGCTGACCCGGATCGACGGTCCGCTCGCCCGGGTCGAGGCGGACCTGCTCGGCGACCTCGCCCCGGACGAGGTCGAGACCCTGCGCGAGCTCCTCCAGCGGGTGCTGGCGCACGCCACCGACGACGAGGCGTGGCTGCCCGCCCGGTGACGCCCCCGTGGACGGCGACCGGGAAGGTCGAGGACGCGTCGAGGAGGGGTCGAGGACGCCTTCCTACGCTCGCCCCATGCGAGTGCTGTTTGTGACCGTGGCCGCCAAGGCCCACTTCCACGTCCAGGTGCCCCTGGCGTGGGCGCTGCGCGCCGCCGGCCACGAGGTGCGCGTGGCCAGCCAGCCCGACCTGCTGGACACCATCACCGCGGCCGGCCTGCCCGCGACCGCGGTGGGACCGCCGCTCGCCCAGGAGGAGTCCGTGGCGGAGCTGCGGCGCCGGCAGGAGCGGGCGGCCGCACGCCTGGCCGACCCGCCCGACGCCCAGGAGCTCATGCGGATGGCGGAGGACCGGCCCGAGCACCTCACGCCCGACTTCCTCGACGGCCTGTTCACCGTGATGACCTCCGCCATCTTCCAGAACTTCTCGGCAGAGGAGACCGTCGACGACCTGGTCGCCCTGGCCCGGCGCTGGCGCCCCGACCTCGTCGTCTGGGACACCCTGCTGATGGGCGGGGCCGTCGCCGCCCGGGCCGCCGGAGCCGCCCACGCACGCCTGCTCTACGGACTGGACCTGGTGGGCACGATGCGCCGGCGGCACCGGGAGTCGCTGGCCGGCCGCCCCGGCGAGCTGCGCGAGGACCCGCTCGCCGAGTGGCTGGAGTGGACGGCCGCCCGGTACGGCGGCGGGTTCAGCGACGACCTGGTGACCGGCCAGTGGACCCTCGACCCCGCGCCGGCCGCGCTGCGCACGCCCACCGACCTGCCCTGGGTGCCGGTGCGGCACGTCCCGTACAACGGGCGGGCGGTGCTGCCGCCGTGGCTGCTCGAACCCCCGCGCCGGCCCCGGGTCTGCCTGACCCTCGGGATCTCCTTCCGCGAGGTGATGGGCGGCGAACGGACCTCCGTGCCGGTGCTGCTGGAGGCCCTGGCCGAGCTGGACGCGGAGGTGGTGGCGACCCTGGACCCGGCGCAGCTGGCCGGGGCCGGCCCGCTGCCGGACAACGTCCGGGCGGTGGACTTCGTCCCGTTGGACGCGCTGCTGCCGTCCTGCTCCGCGATCGTGCACCAGGGCGGCTTCGGCACCTCGCAGAACGCGCTGGTGCACGGCGTCCCGCAGGTCGTCGTCCCCAACGACCTGTGGGACCTGCGCCCCCGGGCGGAGCTGGTCGAGCGGTCGGGGGCGGGACTGCACCGGCCCGGCCCCGGCCCGCTCACCCCGGCGGAGCTGCACGGGCTGGTGGCCCGGGTGCTCGACGACCCGTCGTTCACGCGCGGGGCGGCGCGGCTGCGGGACGAGATCGCGGCCACGCCCTCGCCCGCCGACCTGGTCCCGGTCCTGGAAGGGCTGACCCGCCGGCACCGGCGGCCCGCCTGGAGCGGCTGAGCCGGCGGGCCCTCCCCCGGCCCCGCCGTCAGCGGGGCCGGCCCGGCTCCTCCCGGGGTGCCGCCGACAGCGCCTCGGCCAGCGCCTCCCGCCAGGGCCGGGGGGCCGGGATGCCCACCTCGTGCCAGCGGTCGTGGCCGAGAACGGTGTACCGCGGCCGGGGCGCGGGGCCGGCGACGGCCGCGGCGGGCACCGGCCGCACCAGGGCGGGATCGGCACCGACCAACCGGAACACCTCGCGGGCCAGCTCGTACCAGCTGGCCCGGCCGGCGTTGGTGGCGTGGAAGACGCCCCGTGCGCCCGGGGTCCGGCCGAGCGCGAGCAGCAGTCGAGCGACGTCCGCCGCCCAGGTCGGCTGTCCCACCAGGTCCGCCACCACGTCGACGGTCCGGCCGGCCCGGGCCCGTTCGGCCATCACCCCGACGAAGCTGCGGCCGTGCGCGCCGTGCAGCCAGGCGGTGCGGACCACCGCGCCGAGGTCCGGCAGCAGGGTGAGGACAGCCCGCTCGCCGGCGGCCTTGCTGCGCCCGTAGGCGTTGCGCGGGGCGGTCGGATGCCCCTCCGGGTACGGGGAGTCGGCGTCGCCGGGGAAGACGTAGTCGGTGGACAGGTGCAGCAGCCGGGTGCCGTGCCGGGCGCAGAGGGCGGCCAGCTGCCGCGGCCCGTCCCCGTTGACCCGCAGCGCCCGCGCCTCGTCCGCCTCGGCGGCCTCCACCGCCGTGTACGCCGCGCAGTTGACCACCAGGTCGGGGCGGTGCCGGGCGAAGGCCGCGGCGAGCGCGTCGGGGTCGGTGACGTCCAGAGCCCGCCGGTCCAGGGCGGCCGCGGCCACGCCCTCGGCGGCCAGCGCCGCCGTCACCTCGTGCCCGAGCAGCCCGCCGGCTCCGGTGACGAGCCATCTCGTCGGGGGCGGTACGGGCGTCCTGGGCCGGCGGCCGGCGGGGAGCGAGGAGTTCACCCGCCCGAGCCTGCCCGCGCCCGGTCGAGCATCCGGCGACGTGCCCTGGTCGCCCCCGGGCCGTCCGCTCCAGCGGTCGTCGACCGATCGGTGACCGGGGCCGCCCAGACTCGGACGCCGAGATCCCGATCCTGGAGGAGCGATGGCGCTGTTCGCGGTCCTGGCGACCCAGTCCCCCACCGGCATTTCCGCCGACGAGTTCCGTCGGCGGCTGCCCGAAGGCTTCGCCTACGTCAAGGAGTTGGTGGACAAGGGCGTCATCCGGCACAACTGGATCCGGGTCGGCGCCTCGGGCGGGCTGCTGATCTACCGGGTCGACTCGCACGAGGAGCTCAACACCCTGCTGTACGGGAACCCGCTCAGCCCCCACCTGCGCTTCGAGGTGGTCCCGCTGGCCGAGGTCGGCGGCTTCGACCCCGGGGCCTTCGAGTCCGCCACCGCCGGGTCCGCCACCACCGAGGCCGCGGCCGCCGAGTCCGCGACCGCCGACCGGGCGGCCGGCTGACCGGCTGACGCCCCGGGGCGTCAGCCGGCCGGCAGCGCGCGGGCGAGGGCGCGGTAGAAGGCCAGGACGCCGGGCTCCTTCGGGGACAGGTGGCCGCGCTCGGCGAACCGGGAGCCGGCCACCCGCTGGACGGCCTCCATGCCCAGCCGGTCCTCCCGGTTCACCACCGCGGCGCTGCGCGCGTTCTCCTCGCGCAGCGCCGCCAGGTCCTGGCCGTCGAGCGCGGCCGGATGCATCAGTACCCCGCCCCGGACCTCGATCCGGTCGATGGTGAGCGGGATCATGCTGATCCAGACCACCGAGTCCCCGAACGCCGCGAGGCTCGCGGAGGGGAACACCGCGCAGTTGTACATGGTGGCCCGCTGGTCGGCGCTGAGCGGCAGCGCCGTGGACGCCAGCGGTTCCCGAAACGGGCTGAGCAGCCGGGTGACCCACCGGGACTCGCTGCGCACCTCCATCGCTCCGCCGGGCGGGGTGATCAGCGCGACCGTCGTCGGGTGGAGCCCCATCGCGTGGTAGTTCTCGTGGGCGTTCTGCACCGCGATCTTCCAGTTGCACCGCCATTCCTCGGAGAAGCCGGTGACCGGCGCCATCTCCGTCAGCCGGTAGGCGGCGAGTTCCCGACCGGTCCGGGCCAGGTGGGGTGCCAGGGGCTCGGCGTCCGGGTCGGCGTTGACGAAGACGAAGCCCTGCCACTCCTCCACCGATGCGGCCGGGCGGCGCGCGCCCGTGGCGGACGTGGCGCGCAGGCCCCCGTCCTCGGCCCTGGTCACGGTGACGGGCCGGCCGGCGGGCGCGACGGTCACCGACGCGCCCGCCCCGGCCAGGTCGCCCACATGGCCGGCCAGCAGCCAGGACCGTCCGAAGACCCGGTCGCGTTCGAGCGCCCACAGCTCCGGCGAGGTGAAGGCCGCCGGGGACAGGCTCACCCGGGGGGCGTCCTCGTCCAGGTACCGGCCCAGCTCCGCCATGATCTCCGTGAGCGTCATACCGCCCTCCCTCCGTCGCGCGGGTCGTAACCGGTCGTCAGCACGGTGAAGCTCCTCGGCCGTTCCGGTGACGGGCTGTGAGCCGCTCGATGACGGCGACGGCCTCGTTCGGTGTCGGCGACTCCTGGATCTCCCGCCGCAGCCGCCGTGCGTGTTCGGCGAACGACGGTTCGTCGAGCACCCGCGCGACCGTCGCCCGGAAGCGCTCCCGGGTGAACGAACGCAGCGGCAGCGCAAGGAGGTTGCCCTGTTTCTCGTACTCCTCGCCCATCGCCTCGGTGACCCACTCCCAGCCGGTGAGGAGGACCTGGGGCACGCCGTGGAACTCGGCGGTGGCCTTGGTCTGGTAGCCGGCGTGGTGCACGACGGCCGCGCAGGTCGGCAGCAGGTCGTGCATCGGCACGTGGTCGACCACCCGCACGGTGCCCGGGAGCCGCGGCAGGTGGGCGCGCTGCCGTTCGGAGAGCGCGGCGACCACCTCGACGTCCAGGTCGGCCAGGGCGTCCAGCATGCCGGAGAGCACCGCGTCGAGGTCCCACAGGCCGTAGCCGCCGTCGATGCTCACCCCGAGGGTGAGGCAGACCCTCGGCCGCTTCGGCGGCTCGCGCAGCCAACGGGGCACGACGGAGCGGCCGTTGTACGGGACGTACCGCGCGGGGACGGTGGGCACGCCCAGGTCCTCGCGCAGACCGGCCGGGCGGGTGTCCACCGTCCACTGGCCGGTGAGCACCGACTCGTCGAAGCGGGCCGGCGCGCCCAGGCGCTCCAGCGTCCAGTCCAGCCACTCCGCCGTCGGGTCCTCCCGGTGCTCGGGCGGCTGCTCGGCCGCCAGTCGCAGGAACTCCCGTCGGGTGGCCAGCTGCATGGCCAGCTCGGGGCCGGACACCACCCGGGCGTGGGCCGCCCCCACCGTGAGCGCGGCGACCGGGCCGGCCAGGCACAGCGTCTCCCAGAGGACGAGGTCCGGCCGCCAGTGCCGGGCGAAGGCCACCAGCTCGTCGATCAGCCGGTCGGAGTTCAGGCGGGAGTTCAGGGCGGGGACGATGACGCTCTCGTAGCCGAGCTGGTCCGCCCAGGTGTCCTGGTGGCCCGGCTCCCGCCGCTGGTCGGCGGTGCCGAAGTGGGCGATGGCCTCCTGGTGGAACGGCCCGAGGCCCTCGTACCACGGCGGGCAGTCGAGCGGCACGGCCGTGATCCCGGTCCGGGTGACGGTCTCCACCACGCCGGGGACGCAGGCGGCGCGGACCTCGTGCCCGGCGGTGCGCAGCGCCCACGCCAGCGGGGCGAGCAGCTGGAAGTGGCTGCCTTCCAACGAGGCGAACAGGACCCTCATCGGCTGCCTCCGCCCGGCGCGGCCGCGGTGGCCCGGACCGGCACCCGGGCCGGTCCCCGGGTCAGCGGCGCCCGGGGGCGGCGCACCGCGGGGCCGGCGGGGCGCAGCCCGCCGTACCGGGCCGCGAACGCGGCGAGGGCGCCCTCGGCCAGGGCCCGGCGGAACGCGGTGAGGTCCCGGTCGCGGCCCCGGCCCTGCCCGTCGCCGTGCCCGGGGCCGTCGCCGGCCAGCACCGCCACCCGCTCGCCGGCGGCGATCCGTTCTCCGGCGAGCGGCACCTCGGCCCGGGCCACCAGCGGGACGATCCAGGCCGGCGGCCGTTCCCGCAGCGCGTCCGAGACCGTCGGGCCGACCGCGGCGGGCGGCAGCGGGAACCGGGCCCGGAGCAGCGCCCGGACGACCAGGTCGGCGCCGGTGCGGGCGGCGGCCACCACCGTCGCCGGTGCCGGGGCGCCGGGGACGGCGGCCAGCAGGGAGCGGAGCGCGTCGGCGGCCGTGTGCAGGCGCCGGGTGGTGTCCAGCCGCTGGGGGCACACCGTCGCGTCCAGGGCGGTGCCGCAGGCCGTGACGGCTCGTGCGAACGCCTGGTGCTCGTCGGCGGGGATCCCGCACACCTCGGCCAGGGCCGCCGCCGCCAGCGGTTCGGCCACGTCGGTGACCAGGTCGAACTCCGGCCCGAGGCCCTCGGGCACGCGGATCCGGGCGGTCTCGGGCGGGGGAACCGGCCCGGCCGGGCGCGGGCCGCCGCCTGCGCCGTCGTCGCCGTCGCCGTCGCCGGGCAGGACCGGCACGGGTGCGAGGCGGGGGTCGGCGAGCAGCGCGGCGCCCAGGGCCGGGTCCCCCGTCACCCACGGGCCGGTGGCGGAGCGCCACAGCGGTCCGGCAGCGCGGACGCGCGCCCGCAGCGGCTCCGGGTCCTCGTCGACGTCGCAGAGCAGCGCCGCGTACGGGTCGCCCTTCATCCGGTGCAGCCAGAGCAGTCCGTGCTGGTGCTGGAGCCGCTCCCCGAGCCGGGCCGGTGCCGTGGTCACGAGGCGCCCTCGGAACCGGCCGCGATCAGCGGGAAGAGCTCGCCGTCGACCGGCGCGCCCGGCTCCAGGTGGGCCACCGGGTGGTCCTGCACCCCGGGGCGGTAGGTGGCGTCGGAGTCCATGTAGACGGCGGCGAAGGCGAGTCGGCGCTCGCCGTCGGTGTTCTCGGCGGCCATGTGCACGGTGCGGAAGTCGTGGAAGACCACGTCGCCGGCGCGCATCGGAACGGCCACCCGGGGGCTGAACGGGAACTCGGGCCAGACCTCCTCCATCGGCCGGTAGTCCTGGAACCCGGCCAGGTGGACCTGGCGGTGCTCCGCCGGGCGCCGGTGCGAGCCGGGCACGTAGACCAGGCAGCCGCGGTCGGCGGGCACGTCCACCAGCGGGATCCAGGCGGTCAGCGTCCGGGTGAGGCCCGCGAGCGGCAGCCCCGGCTCGTCGTCGTGGACCACGGTGGGCAGGTGGACCCGCGGCTCCTTCTTCAGCACGTCGGTGCCGTAGAGGCGCAGCGGCCCGCCGGCCAGGGTCTCGGCGAGCCCGGTGATCGCGGGGTGCAGGGCGAGCCGGCGCAGGTCCGGGTCCTTGCGCCAGGCCGCCTCCACGTAGTGGACCTGGGTCTGCTCCTCGGACGCGCCCCAGACCTGCGGGCCCTCCTCCGCGAGGAGTCGCTCGGCGGCGGCACGGAACACGGCCACCTCGTCGGCGGGGAGCACGGCCGTGACGTGGACGAAGCCCTGCTCCCGGTAACGGCGCACGGCCTCCTCGGTGGGCCGCCCGGCCTTCGTCGGATCGGTGGTTGTCTGCATCTGTTCGGCTTCCTGGGTCGGGTGGGCGGGGGCGCCGACGGCGGGCCGGGCGTTCAGCCGAGCGACTCGGCGAGCCGGGCCGCCGTCTCGGCGGGGGTGGGCATGGCGAGCAGCTCGGCCCGGACCTGCCGGGCGTTGTCGCGCAGGCGGTCGTCCCGGAGCAGGGCCCGGCACTCGGCCGCGCCGAGGGTGGTGGCCTCGGCCACCAGCCCGATGCCCCGGGCCGGCAGCAGGTCGGCGCCGGTCTGCTGGTAGGAGCCGCGGGGGATGACGCACTGCGGGATTCCGGCGGCGGCCGCCGTCAGCAGGGTCCCGCTGCCGCCGTGGTGGACGATCGCGGCGCAGGTGTCCAGGAGCAGGTCGAGCGGGGCCCATTCGACCAGCCTGACGTTGGGCGGGACGTCGCTCAGGAGCGCCGGGTCCCCGCCCCCGAGGGTGACCACGAACTCGGCGTCCACGCCCCGGGCGGCCTTCAGGAGCGGCTCCAGGACGGCGATGCCGCCCCACTGGGCCTCGATGGTGCCGAGCGTGACGGCGATCCGGGGCGCCCGCGGGCGCTCCGTCAACCAGCCGGGCAGCACGGCGCCGCCGTTGTAGGGCACGTGGCGCAGCAGCCCGGCCCCGGGGGTGCGGCGCTCCTCGGGAAGGAGCGCGGTGAGGCTCGGGGGGAGGGTGGTGAGCGCGACCGTGGCCGCGGGTTCGCCGGTGACGCCGTGGCGGTCCCAGTGCGGTGCCGTCCCGGCGCGGAGCAGGGTGCCCAGACGGGTGCCGCTGTCGTACGAACCGAGCCGGGGCTCGACCAGCGGCACGCCCAGCGCGGCGGCGACCAGCCGTCCGGCCGCCTGGAGGGGCGGTGCGACCACCAGGTCGGGCGGCCAGTCGCGGGCCGCCGCGAGGACGCCGTCGACCATGACCCCGGACACCCGCGCGAAGAGCGTGGCGAGTTCGGCGTCGTCGGGGTCCTCCGCGAACATGGGGTGGTCGGTGGGAACGCCGTCCCCGTTCTCGCGGGGCAGGTAGACCGGCAGGTAGTCCAGGCCCGGGGTGACGTCCACGACGTCGAAGCCGGCCTCGGCCGCGGCGAGGCTGAGCCCCCCGGTGGCGTACCGGACCCGGTGGCCCGCGGCGCGGAAGGCCTGGGCGAGGGGGATGGTCGGGAAGAGGTGGCCGAGGCCCGGGGAGGTCACGAACAGGACGCGCATGCTGCTCCCAGCTGGGGTGGTCGGGGCGGTCGTCGGCGGGCGCGGTGCGGGCGTGTCACGGGCTCCCCGGAGCGGTCCCGAGGAACAGGCCGCGGCCGGCGTGCAGGCCGGGGACGTACGTGACGTCGAGGCCGGCCGCCCGGAACGCGGCCTCGTAGGTGGCGCGGGGGAACAGCGAGATGCGGTGGGTCTCGGAGAAGTGCCGGACGCCGCTGCGGGGGTCGGCCACCACGTAGTGCACGTCCATCCGGCAGGCGTCGCCCGCCCGCGCGGAGTGCGAGACCCTGGCGACGGTGCGCCCCGCCACGGTGGCGACGTCCCCGGAGACGTAGCCGTCGAGGTAGGTCTCGGGGAACCACCAGGGGTCGACGGCGACCACTCCCGCCGGCGTCAGGTGCCGGGCGAAGGCGGCCAGGGCGGTGTGGAGTTCGGCCGGGTCGGCGGCGTAGCCGAGCGACCCGAACAGGCAGGTGACCACGTCGAAGCGGGAGTCGAGCCGGAAGTCGCGCAGGTCTCCGGTGTGGACGGGAACGTCGGGCAGCGCCCGCCGGGCGGCGCGGACCATCGGCTCGGACAGTTCGAGGCCGGCGACCCGGCCGAAGAGGCCGGCGAAGTGGCGCAGGTGCGCCCCGGTGCCGCAGGCCACGTCGAGCAGGGAGTCGGCGTCCGGCCGCAGGGCGCGCACCCGCCGGGCGAGGTCGTGCGCCTCGGCCGCGTAGTCCTTGCCGCGGCTCTCGTGGATCAGGTCGTGGATCTCGGTGAGGTCAGCCCCGTACATGGACGGATCGTCGGAAGCCGCGCTGGAGAAATCGCCCAGGGCGGATGGAGGCGCCGCGCGGCGGCGCCGAGGGCGGGTCCATCGCGATCCGACCGGTTCACGAGTGCGCGCGGCCACCCTCGGCCGGAACCGGACGAAGCCGGACCGAAGGGAGGACCGACGTGGACATCGGTGAGATCACGGCGGAGCTGGAGCGGTATCTGGGGCCGGACGCCGAGGACCTGAGCCTGCCGCCGGCGGCGTTCACGTCGCCCGAGCTGTGGGAGCTGGAGCGGCAGTCGGTCTTCGGCCGCTCGTGGGTGCTCGTCGCGCACGTGGACGAGCTGGCGGAGACCGGGTCCTACGTGTCCGTGTCGGTGGCGGGCGAGCCGGTGGTGGTGGTGCGCGGCGAGGACGGCGCGTTGAACGGGCTCTCGCCGGTGTGCCGGCACCGGCTGATGCCGGTGGTGGAGGAGGGCGCCGGGCGGACCGACGTCTTCACCTGCCCCTACCACCTGTGGCGCTACGCCCTGGACGGCCGCCTGGTCGGCGCCACCCACATGAAGCGCAACCCGGCCTTCGACCCGTCGACGTGCCGGCTGCCCGCCTTCGCGGTGGAGGAGTGGCAGGGGTTCGTCTTCGTCAACCTGGACGCCTCGGCCGAGCCGTTGGGGCCCCATCTGCGGCGGATCGGCGAGGACCTGGCCAACTACCGGCTGCCGGAGCTGGTCCAGGTGGCCGGCTGGACCGAGGAGTGGCACTGCAACTGGAAGATCGCCGTCGAGAACGCCCACGAGAACTACCACGTCATGGGCTTCCACCCGGAGACCCTGCAGCCGACCACGCCGGGGGGCGCGCGGACGACCGTCCGGGCGGACTCGCCGTGGGCCGACAGCATGCGGGTGCGCTACGCGGAGCCGCTGGAGCCGGTGGTCCTCGACCTCACCGAGGAGGAGCGCGCGCACCTGTACGGGTTCTTCGTCTTCCCGTCGGGCAGCCTGGCCGCCTCCGGTGACATGGTGGTCTGGCTCAGCCTCGTCCCGACGTCCATCGACCGCACCCTGGTCCGCGGCGGGGTGCTGATGCCCGGCGCCCTGCTCGACGGCCAGGACCGCGAGGCCGTCCGCAAGGGAGCGGAGGCGTACGCCGCCCGGATCAACGGCGAGGACCGACGCGGCCTGGAGGCGGTCCAACGGGGCGCCGCCTCGCGCTTCGCCGAGCGCGGCCACCTCTCCCCCAAGGAACCCGGCGTCCTGCTCTTCTACCGCGGCCTGGCCCGCGCGCTGCTGCGCGGCGACGCCGACTGGCCCGGCGAACTCTGACCGCCCCGGAGGGCGCGGTCCGCGGTCGCGCCGGGCCGCCGAATATCGGTCAAATACTATTCTTAACAAATACGCACTAAGCCCTTTATTCACTCCTCGCTACACCATGGAGGCCTCGAATTTCCAGCGGCTGGAATTGTCGTTGGTCTGCGTGCTGAAATTGCAGCAGGCAGACTATCGGCCCTGCGACCCGGGCCTCGGCATGCCCCGGGCGGGCATGCGTCCGAGGGGCCCGGCGCGCACCACTGGAAGGATGATCAGATGAAGGAACTCTTCAATGGCATGCCCGCCGGCCGGATCCCCGGGGCGACCTGGGTCAAAGCCGCAACCAGCGCAGAGACCGGGGCCTGCGTCGAGATGACGCCGCTCCCCTCCGGCGGAGCCGCGATGCGGAACTCCACCGACCCGGAAGGCGCCGCGCTGGTCTTCACCGCGAGGGAGTTCCGGGCGTTCCTCGGAGGCGTCAAGAACGGCGAATTCGATCATATGGTCGCCGCTTCCTCCTGAGATTCCACGGCGGCTGGTCGGTTCTGCCGTAGCACCCGTCAGGATTCACCCGGGAACGGGGCGTGCGGGCTCCCGCGTGTGCGACGATGAGCACAATTGAGTCGCTTATGGAGCCCGCGTGCCCGACCTGCCCGAAATCGGCGACCGCCTCGCCGGCGCCACCCCGCGCCGCCGGGCCGGTGCGGATCCCGCCAACAATCCTCCGGCCGCGGCGCTCATCCTCGGCGCCCGGCTGAAAGCGCTGCGGGAGGGCCTCGGTCTGACCCAGTCGGCGGCGGTCCGCTCCACCGAGTTCTCGAACTCCACGCTCTCGCGCCTGGAGCGCGGCGAGAGCCCGCCCGAGGAGGCCGACGTCCGGAAGCTCGCCCGCGTGTACGGGGCGAGCGCCCAGGAGGAGGAACAGCTCATGCAGCTGGTGGCCCAGGCGCGCCGCCCGGTGTGGTGGTCGAGGTTCCTGGAGACGACGGCCGGCTACCTCACCACGTACATCGGCCTGGAGGAGGCCGCCCGGCGGATGGCCACCTACGAGGCGCTCGTGGTGCCGGGCGTCCTCCAGACCGAGGCCTACGCGCAGGACCTGATCGAGCGCCACTTCCTCGCCAGCGAACAGGACAAGGTGTCCCTGGCCGTGCAGCTGCGCATGGAGCGCCGACGCCGCTTCCTCGCCTCGCCGCCGGAGTCGGCCGTCTTCCTGATCAGCGAGTTCGTCCTCCAGCCCCTCGTGGAGGACCGGAGCGTGATGGCCGAGCAGATGCGCTACCTGCGCACCATGGCGATGACCCCGGGCATCAAGGTCCGGGTGGTGCCGATGTCCAGGATCATCGGCCTGCAGATGGCCTCGATCACCCAGCTCGAGTTCGAGGACGGCGGCCTGCCGCCCATGATGTACCTGGAGGGGTACGAGAGCGCGGACTACCGGCCCCGGGCCACCGGCTCCGTGGGCGGACGCAACAACGGGGCGGACTACGAACGGCACCTCCAGCTCCTCGTCAAGATGAGGGCCCGGGCCGCCACCCGCCACCAGAGCATGCGTCTCATCGAGAACGCCATCGAGCGGTACTCCTGACGCCCCCGGCCCGTGCGGGGCCGCCGCTCCCGCGACGGGCGGGCCGGAGGGCCTCAGGGCACGCGCGCCACCCCGCCGAAGGCCGTCAGCTCCAGGCTTCGCTGGTGCGGGCGGACCTCGGACTGCGGACGCCAGTCGGTGACGTCGACGAGACCGGGCCGCTCGACGTCCAGCCCCTCGAAGTAGGCGTGGACGTCCCGGCGTTCCCGGACCCGCCCCCAGAACCTCTTCAGCTGGCGGTTCATCAGCTCGGTGACCTGGGCGCGGATGCGGGCGTCGTCACTGACGAGCTCGGAGATCACCACGAAGCTCCCGGGGGCCAGCCGTGACACGACGCGGCGGACCACCTCGGCCGGGTCCAGCTCGTCGGGGACGCAGTGCAGGACGGCGGAGAACAGCACGGCGGTGGGAGCGTCCGGGCGGATCAGGGCGCGCGTGGCCCGGTGGCCGAAGACCGCGTCCGGATCGGTCATGTCCGCCCTGACCATCGCCGTGCGGTTGTTCTCGTCCAGCGACTCGCGCCCGTAGGCGATCACGATGGGGTCGTTGTCCACGTAGACGATGCGCGAGTCCTCGTCGACGCGCTGCACGACCTGGTGGAGGTTCTCGTCCATCGGCAGGCCGCAGCCGTAGTCGAGGAACTGGCGGATGCCGTACTCGGTGGCCAGGGCGTGCACCGCCCGGCGCAGGAACAACCGGTTGTTCACGGCCAGCTGTCTGCTGGTCGGAGCGATGTGGAGCAGCCGCTCCCCGGCCCTCCGATCGGCCTCGAAGTTGATCGACCCGCCCAACAGCCAGTCGTACACCCTGGCGTCGCCGGGCACGGTGACATCAATGCCGTCGCCTTTGCTCCCCATCGGGCCCTTCAACCGTTGGCAACCCCGTCCGGAGGCAGGGTGGTTGCCGATCAGTGTAGGGATCCCCCCCTGAGGGCGTCATCACCCTACGGGGTGGAAAAGGGCACAGGAAGGAACTCCGGGCCGCTTTCCCCGCCTCCCGGTACGACTGATCGGACTGTGTCGGCGTCAGATGTGCGGAAGGACCTCCCTCAGGTCGGACAGGTACTCGCTCAGCAGTCGCCTGCCCGCCAACGCGCCCGCTTCGACCACGGAGCGTTCGATTCCCATCAGCGCGGCCACGGCCTCGGGGCCGATGCCGAGGCGGTGGCGCAGCAGGACGATGTCGGCGATCGGGTCGGGCAGGAGCCGGTGCAGCAGGTCCTCGCCGGAGGCCGTGCCCGCCCGGTCGCGGGCGCGCCGCGCGGCGGTCACCGAGCGGCGCAGCGCGCACCAGGCCTCCCGCGCCGGGCTCGGCCCCCGCAGGACGACGTCCCACCGCCCGTGCATGCGGTACAGGGCCTCGACGACCGCGGCCTGGCCGGCCTGTTCGTCCTGGAGCCTCGCCCGCGCGTACAAGAGGTAGCGGCTCCGGGACAGGGTGACGAATGCGCCGAAACCCAGGGGCGCGCGGCCGGCAGCCGGGGTGTTCTGGTGGATCGGTGCTCCTGGGGTGCCGTGCTCCATGTCCGTTTCTCTCTCACCGTGGACCGCTTGGCGGGCGAGCGGCACGCGCGGATCGCGGAGCCCCACCGAGGCCCCTTGACGACTCCGTCCACCGCCGGGAATCCACGGTCTGCGGGGCCGGTCACAATGTACTGGGCAATATTGGCCCGATACGCGGTCAGGGACTCCCCTGCAAAACCACGGGGCAAATCCCGGCGCGTACGATCCGCACTCGCGCACATGTTTCCGGCGCCCGCATTCCCGTTCGACGGAATGCGGGCGCCGGGGCGGGAGGCTAGGGCGTGAGCGGGTGCTCGCCCGTCCACCAGTTGCCGGGGGCCTCGGGGTCGCGGCTGGTCCAGTACTCCACGATCGCGCCGATGAACTCCTCGCGGGACAGCACGCCGTCGCCGTTGCGGTCCAGGTGGCGGAAGGCGGTGTCGGCCCGGTCGCGGCCGAGGTGCGGGAAGTGGCCGCGGTGGAAGGCGCGGAACTCCTCCGGGTCGACCGTGCCGTCGCCGTTCGCGTCGGCGACGGCGAGGAAGACCTCTGCGAGCCGGCCGACGGTGGCGGCGGCGGCTCCCGGGTCGTCGGCCAGGGTCAGGGTGGAGGCGATGAACTGCTCCCGGCCGATCTCCCGCGCGCCGCCGGCCCGGGGCTGGTGCAGGTCGCGCCAGACCGAGACGTAGGCGTCGACGATCCTGCGCTCGGCCCCGGAGCCCGGCGGGTGCCCCAGGGCACGGGCGGAGGCCTGGCCCATCAGGACGTGGTCCTGTTCGGTGAGGCGGCCGTCGCCGTCGGCGTCGAGGTGGTCGAAGCCGCGGGCGATCTTCGTGGTCAGCAGGTCGTCGGTCACGGGGGCCCTTCCTGGTCGTGTCCTGGTCGCGGTGGGGACCGCTGGACGGTCGTGGCCAGCATCGCGCGGCCCCCGCCGGGTCCGGCGCAGCACCGCCCGAAGCGGCGGCGATCGGCCGGGCCCGGTCCCCCGGGCGGCGGCTCGGGCGGGGCGGACGTGAACGGCGGCGCGCCGACGTGGACGGCGTCGCGCCCGGCCGGCGTTAGCATCCAGACAGCCGCGGCCGCACGGCCCGGACCGCACCGGACAGACGGAGAGCGCCATGGCAGTGGAGATTCGGGTCGAGCCCCTGGGCGACCACGAGCACCTCGTCAGGGTCCGCGAGGACGCCACCGAGGTCGAGACCCGCGTCCGGGCCACCGACGGCGTCCTCGACCTGCCGCAGATCGCCGGCGCCGACGAGGCCAGGGTCGTCCACGAGACGGTGGCCTTCCTCGTCGAGCACCAGCCCGTGATCGACATCCCGCCGATGATCGACCTCGACGACCTCGCGGACGCCTACGGCGCCCCCTACCTCGACCACCTCCGCCTCCGCCTCACGGGGGCGTGAGCCCGGCCCCACCGAGGGGTGACCGCGACCGGGCCCGGTCGTTGCACAGCCGGGGTCGTCCCGCCACCGGGGCGACCAGCGAGCCGGAGGTGCGTGCGTCGTGGGGTCGGCCGAGGAGCAGCAGGGCACCGCGCGGCGCGGGCGGACGAGGCGGCAGTTCCTCGCCCGGGCGGCCGCGTTGGGCGGGGCGATGGCCGCCGGTCCGGCGGTGGGCGCCGCCGCCCGCGCGGCCGGCGGGCGGAGCGTGGCGGTCCTCGGCGGAGGGGTCTCCGGCCTGACCGCGGCGCACGAACTGGCCGAGCGCGGCTACCGGGTGACGGTCTACGAGTACCACGACGCGCTCGGCGGCAAGGCCCGGAGCATGGACGTGCCGGGCAGCGCGAGCGGTGGCCGCCGGGCACTGCCGGGCGAGCACGGCTTCCGCTTCTTCCCCGGCTTCTACCGCAACCTGCCGGACACGCTGCGCCGCATCCCCTACCCCGGCAACCCCGGCGGCGTCCACGACAACCTGCGCGACGCCACCCAGGCGCTGCTGGCCTTCGACGCCCCGCGCCCGGGCCTGCTGCTCCCGTTCCGGAGCGTGACCCGCCCGCTCGACCTGGGCGACCTCGCCCCGGACACGCTGCGGCGGATCCTGGTCGGCGCGCTGGACGAGGTGCTGCACCTGCCCGCCGACGAGCTGGCGTACTTCGTGGACCGGGTCCTGGTCCACCTGACCAGCTGCGACGTGCGCCGCGAGGAGCAGTGGGAGCGGGTGCCGTGGTGGGACTTCATCCGGGCCGAGCGGATGTCCCACGACTACCAGCGCCTGCTCGGGGTCGGCCTGACCCGGGACCTGGTGGCGACCCGGGCCGAGCAGGCCAGCACCCGTACGGTGGCCCGCACGGTCGTCGAGGCCTTCCTGCTGAACGGGCTGCTCGGGCGCGGCGGCGACGGCCAGCCGGACCGGGTGCTCGACGGCCCCACCAGCGAGGCCTGGATCGACCCGTGGGTGGCCCACCTGTCCTCGCTGGGCGTGGAGTTCCGCACCGGGACGGAGGTCCGGGAGGTGCTGTACGCCGACGGCCGGATCACCGGCGTCCTGGTGGCGCCGTCCGGCAGCGGCGCCACCAGGACGGTGCGGGCCGACCACTACCTCAGCGCGCTGCCGGTCGAGCACGCCCGCGCCACCTGGGGCCCGCGGCTGCGCGCCGCCGACCCCCAGCTGGCGCGCTGCGACGCGATCGGCACGGACTGGATGACGGGCATCCAGTTCTACCTGCGCCGCCCGGTGCGGCTGGTGCACGGCCATGCCGTCTGCCTGGACTCGCCGTGGTCGCTCACCGCCGTCGGCCAGGCGCAGTTCTGGGACCGCGACTTCGCGGCCGCCTACGGCGACGGCACGGTGCGCGACTGCCTGTCGGTCTGCGTCTCGGAGTGGGACCGGCCCGGGATCCTCTACGGCCGGACGGCCAAGGAGTGCACCCGCGAGGAGGTGGCCCGCGAGGTCTGGGCGCAGTGCCGGCGGGCCTTCGACCGGCCGGGCGCCGGGTGGCCGGCCGACGCGGACGTGCACTCCTGGTTCCTCGACCCGGCCGTCACCGGGCTCGGCGGGCCCGCGCCGGCCAACCGGGAGCAGTTGCTGGTCCACCCCGTCGGGACGCTCCACCGGCGGCCCTCCGCCGCGACGGCGGTGGGCAACTTCTTCCTGGCCGGCGACTACGTCCGCACCGACGTCGACCTGGCCACCATGGAGGGGGCCAACGAGTCGGCCCGGCGGGCCGTCAACGCCCTGCTGGACGCGGACGGCGCGGCGGCCGAGCGGTGCCGGATCCGGCTGCTCTTCCGGCCGCCGGAGCTGGAGCCGCTCAAGCTGGTCGACGAGACCCGCTACCGGCTGGGGCTGCCGAACACCTTCGACCTCGGCTGAGGGCACGGTCCAGGAGGCGCCGGCCGCGGTGGCCGAGGCGGCCGGCGCCGCCGGGCCGGACGACTGGCCGAGCTGTTGGCGCAGCTCGGCATGCCGCGCAGGGTGGGCCGGGTCCTCGCCTGCCTCTACCTCACCGACTGCGGCAGCCTCACCTCCGCCGAGCTGGTGCAGCGGCTCGGGGTGAGCCCGGCGTCGGGCTCCAAGGGCGTGTCTGACAATTCGCGTCGGACCAGGGCGCGGCGTCGGGGTGCGTGCATCGCAAGGCGGAGGAGGGAGCCACTGCGGAGCATTGGCGACCGACGACAACGCGGCGAGGTGCGTGCCCGGACGCCGCGCACCCGGCGAGAATTGTCAGACACGCCCTAGGCGATCGGCTCCCTCGAAGGCCAGGAGCTGGTTCGACGCGAACGGGACGGCGGCGCCCACCGCGAGCGGTACGTCGTCGACGACGACATCTGGTACCGCGCCCTGCTCGCGAGCGCCCGACGCAACACCGTACCGGCCGAGTTCACCCGCGACGGCGCGGACCTGCTCGGCCCGGCCGCCCCGGCCGGGGCGAGGATGGCCGAGGCCTCCGCCTTCCTGGAGCACATGGGGGGAGGACATCGTCCGCGCCGCCCGGCGGAGGCGGCCGCGCCGGCCCGCCGACACCCCGCCGCCGCCCGGCGCGTCCGGCGCCCAGGGCGGGGGCGCCGCCGCGCCCTGAGCCGTCCTTGTGCCCCTACCCGCCGTCCGCCGCCCGCCGACGGGGGTTGCCGGTGGCACGGGGCAGTGGTACGGGACTCCTCGCAGGGTGGGTGGATCGTGCAAGAGGCTTGAAAAACAAGGAAGTTGACCTATCGTCAGCTGTACCGTGGGGTGTGCATGACGCTCCGGCCGGCGTCGTGGGCCCCGGGCTCGGGGCCGGTCGGCCGCAGCTGCCATCGGCGCGAAGGGGGAGCTTCCTGATGGCATACGCGAAGGGTTACGACGTCTCCGACTTCCAGTCCGGCATTCCCGGGGACGCGGAGTTCGTCTTCATCAAGGCGACCGAGGGCGGCCACACCGACCAGTCGGGGTACGCGGGCAAGCTCGCGGACGCCCGGGGGCGGGGGCTGGTGGTCGGGCACTACCACTTCCTGCGCGCGGAGAACCCCGTCGACGGCGAGGTGGAGCACTTCTGCCGGGTCGTGGGGCAGGTGCCGCCGGGCGAGCTGCTGGTGCTGGACTTCGAGCCGTACGGGCAGTCGGTCGCCGACGGGGACGCCACCGCGGCCAAGAACCGCTGGCTGGCGGCGGTCAAGCAGCGCTACCCGGACCGCCTGGTCGGGCTCTACACCAACCGGGACTACTGGTTCCGGACCGACGACAACGCGGGCGACTTCCTGTGGATCGCGGACTACGTGGCCGCCGGCTCGCCGCGCGTCCAGGCGTCCTGGCACTTCCACCAGTACAGCGACGACCCGCTCGACGCGGACGTGTTCAACGGCTCGCTGGACGAGCTGCGGGCGTGGGCCGGCTGCGGCCGGGCCCCGGCCCCCGGCACACCCTCGCGCAACCCCACTCCCCCGGTGCCGGACTGGCCGGGGCTCCAGCTGGTGAGCCGCGACCAGTGGGGGGCGCGGCCCTGGCGCGAGCCCAACGGCTCGATCCCGTACGCCGGTCCGCGCGCCGGGGTGAAGGTGCACTACCTCGGCACGGCGTACACCTACGACACCCACGACACCTGCCCGGCCTACGTCCGGCGGCTCCAGGCCTCGCACATGGACGAGGACCACTGGTCGGACATCGGCTACAGCTTCGTGGTCTGCGAGCACGGCTCCGTGTTCGAGGGCCGCGGCCTGAACCGCCGCAACAGCGCCAACGGCGACGTCCCGCTCAACGAGGCGCACTACGCGGTGTGCGGGCTGGTCGGCTCCTCCGGGTCGACCGAGCCGACCCCGGAGCTCCTCAACGGGCTGCGGGACGCGATCGAGTACTGCGAGCAGCAGGGCCCGGCCGGCCCGGAGATCAAGGGGCACCAGGACGGCTGCTCCACCGACTGCCCCGGCCGCGCGCTGTACGCCTGGGTGACGTCGGGCGCGCCGCGCCCGTCCGGGCCGGTGGGCACCCCGCCCCAGCAGCCCGCGCCGCAGCCGGACCCGGCCCCGGCCCCGGCCCGGTACCGGAGCAGCATCGGCGGCCTGCCGTACGGCTACGGGGCGCACGGGGCGCACGTGACCCTCGTGGGCGAGGCGCTGCTGGCGGCGGGTTTCGGCGCGCACTACAGCCAGGGCCCCGGCCCGGACTGGACCGACGCCGACACCCTCAACTACGCCGACTTCCAACGCAGTCTGGGCTACGTCGGCGGGGACGCGGACGGCGTGCCCGGCGAGGCCTCGCTGCGCCGGCTGCTGGGCGGGGCCGTCCCGCTGGCCGAGGTGTCGAAGGCGCGGGTGGTCGCGGCGGCCCGTCAGGACCCGGACGCGCCCCAGGGCGCCACCACGTACCCGGACGACGTGTACACGGTGGAGCAGGCCCTCGTCGCCGAAGGACTGCTCGACCGGCAGTGGGCCGACGGCTCGTTCGGTACCAGGACCGTCGACGCCTACTCCGAGCTGCAGCGCAGGTACGGGTACAGCGGGCAGCAGGCGGACGGCATCCCCGGCATCGACTCGCTGACCCGGCTCGGCCGGGCGCACGGCTTCGCGGTCGCCGACTGACGCCCGCCGGGCTCCGCCGAGGAGGACCGATGCACCGGATCGCCCTGCCCCTGTGGCGCACCTGCGTGCCCTACGTCGTCGCGTTCCTCGTGGTGCAGGCCGCCCGGCTCGGCATCCACCTCGACAACGCCTCCGTCACCTCCGCCCTGGTCACCGGCTTCGGCACGGCGTACCACGCGCTGTTCCGGTTCCTGGAGCACCGGTTCGGCGCGGCCTGGGGCTGGTTCCCGGGGGCCGCCCGGCCGCCGCCCTACCAGCCGCCGGGCGGCCGCGCCGGGTCCCGTACCGGCTCCGGCGCCCGCGCCTACCCCGCCGGCGCCCGCACCCGCACCCGCACCCGCACCCGCCGCAACGCCCCAGCCGACCCCGGTTTCGGCGCCGCACCCGACGGACCCGCCGGCGGCCCGGCCCGACTACCGGAACCTGCCCGAAGGCGGCTGACCCGCCGCACCGGACGGCGACGCGGGAATTGCGGAATGCGCGGATCTGCAACTCCCACACGATCGTCACAGTCCCAGTGGCGTCCGTACCGTCACCGCGGTCAGCACCTCGGTGACCGCCTTCGTCGGGGCGACCCGGCGCGGCCCGCTCGACCAGCCCGTCACCGTCACCAGCTTCGCGGACTTCGAACGCCCGCTTCGGCGGGCTCGCGAGCCGGAGCCCGGTCGGCTACGCCGTCCAGCAGTTCTTCCTCAGCGGGGGCTCGGCCGGTGTCGTGGTCCGGGTCGCGGCGGCCGGCACCGGCGCCGCCGCGGGCGTCGCGCTCGCCTCGACGCAGACCTCCACCGCCACCCCGGCCCTGGAGGTCACGGCCGTCGAGCCGGGGCCCCGGGGCGCGGCGCCGCGGGTCTCCGTCGACTACCTGACGCCAACGCGGGCGAGCCTTCAACCTCCGGGTGTCGGCACCTCCGGCACCGTCCGGGCGGCCTTCGCGGACCTCTCCGTGCGGGCCTCCGACCCACGGTTCGCCGAGGCGGTGGTGGACAGCGGCTCGGCGGTCGTCCGGGTGAAGGTCCTGGCGGAGAGCCGGCCGGACCGGGTGGGCACCGTCTCCGAGCGACGGCCGGGGTGCCTCGCCTCCGACAACGGAAAGCCTTGCCGATGGATCGCCACCAACTCCTCGCGCGTCTCACCGGGGCCGGCGTGAGCCCCCGTTTCCACGGGATCAGCACGCGGGACCTCTCGACGTCCACGCACCGCCACGAGGCGGCCCCCGTCCTCACCGAGCAGCGCGACGGCCGACGGACGATCGACGACTACGAGCGCGGCGAGCACTGGGAACAGGCGGGTTTCGCCTCAAAGGAGGAGGCGTGCGCCTGCCTCTACGCGGAGGTCGTGAGGTTCCGGGAGGTCTGCCACGGTCCTCGGTGAGGCAGAAGACCGGCGCGGGCCCCGCCGGGGGCCCCGCGCCGCACCCGCCCCGGCGGGCGGCCGGGGGCGGGCTCAGCCGGCCAGGCCGGTGAGGTCCCGGGCCACGGCCTGCGGCGAGGGCATCGTGGCGATCTCGGCGCCGACCTCGCGGGCGGTGCGGGCCAGTGCGTCGTCGGTGAGCAGGCGGTCGAGCAGCGCGGGCCCGATCTCCTCGGCGCCCGCGCTCAGCCCGGCGCCCCGTTCGCGCACCGCGTCCGCGGTGATGAAGCGGTCGGAGCCGTCGGGCAGCACGAGCTGCGGGACGCCCGCGTCCAGCGCGCCGAGCGCGGTGCCGCTGCCGCCGTGGTGGATCGCGGCCGCGCAGGTGCCCAGCAGCTCCCGCCACGGGACCCAGCCGTACGCGCGGACGTTGTCCGGCAGGGCGCCGAGGGTGCCGAGTTCGAGTTCGCCGGTCGCCAGCACGAACTCCGCGTCGACCTCGGCCGCCGCCGCGATCACCCGTTCGATCCTGGTCAGGCCGTCGGTCTTGGGCGGCACGGTGCCCAGCGTCACCGCGACCCGCGGGCGGCGGGCCGGGGCGGCGAGGTCGGCGGGGAGCACACCCTCGCCGTTGTAGGAGACGGGCCGCATCGGCCGGCCGTACCGCTGCGGCCCGGCCATGCTCGGCGGCGCGAGGTCGATCGTCGCGGCCGGTTCCGGCAGCGGGTCGACGCCGTGCCGGGCGAAGGCGTCCGCCATCTCGGCGAGCATCAGCGCGCGCAGCTTCGGGGTGCGGGCGAAGCCCAGGTCGTGCTGGACGGCGGGCACGCCCAGGCGGGCGGCCGCGAGCAGGGCCACCGGGAACAGGTACTCGTACACCACCAGGTCGGGGCGCCACCGCTCGGCGAGCCCGACCACGGCGTCGGCCACCCCGGCGTTGACGTGGGCGGCCAGCGGCACGAAGGCCTCGCGGTCGGCCGAGTTGCTCTCGACCACCCGTCGCATCAGGTCGGGCCGCCGGGTGCGGCCGGCCTCCCGGATGTCCCGGCGCCAGTCGACCCCGGGGGCGACGGACAGGTAGGGCAGACCGGAGGCGGCGACCGCCTCGCCGCCGTCCATCGTGGCCACCGCGACCTCGTGGCCGAGCCCGCGCAGCGCCCTGGCCAGCGGGACCAGCGGGAAGAGGTGGCCGATGCCGGGCGCGCCGGCGAACAGTACACGCATGGGGGAACCTCGGTCGTCGGGTGGGACGGGGGTCGTCGGGCGGGTCGTCGCGCGGTTCGGGCTCAGGAGGCGGCCCGGTGCAGGGCGGCTTCCATGCCGTTCAGCACGGCGTTGCAGTCGTGCCGGAGGGTCTCGGCGTCGACGGCGCTCAGCAGGTAGACGCCGAGCCAGTTGCGCGAGCCCGCGGAGGGGTCGAAGGCGGGGACGGGCCGGCCCGCGGGCAGCGCGAACGCGGGGACGGCCTCGATGGTGCTGCCCGGGGACAGCAGGCTCCGCCAGTCCACGGCCTGCGGGTTCCAGACCGGGCTGGTCCGCCAGGGCACGCCCGAGGCGTCGGCCGGGACGACGGCCAGCGAGGCGGCGGCCCGGGCCCCTTCGACGGGCATCGCCCCGGGGTACTCGACCCGCTCGCCGAGCAGCTGGCGGACCAGCATGCCGATCGGGTCGAGCCCGAAGACCTCGTGGACCTGGCGGGTGGTCAGCAGGCCGCCGAACCTGGCCGCGGTCTCGATGACCACCAGTTCGCCGTCGGCCATCAGCTTCAGCTCGGTGTGGGTGCCGCAGTTCTCCAGCCCGAGGGCGTCGACGGCCCGCCGGGAGACCTCCTCGATCCGGCGTTGCAGCGGCACCGCCATGACGCAGGGCGAGGTGCTGGCCACCTCGACGAAGGACGGGACGGTCGGCAGCTTGGCGGTGATGGCCAGCGGGTGGTAGACGCCGTCCGCGACGACCCCCTCCACGCTCACGTAGTCGCCGTAGCCGGGCTCGTCGTACCAGCCCTCGGTGGAGCCCTGGGCGATCTCCTCCACCAGGCGGTCCCGGTCGGTGTCGGCCGCGTAGAGCTCGTTCATGCCGACCTTGCTGCCGGCCCGCAGCCCATGCTCGATCGCGCTCCACGCCGGGGCGGCGTCCGCGGGCGAGTCCAGCACGATCTGGGCGACCGAGCCGGCGCCCCAGGCCGGCTTCAGCAGCAGCGGGGGCGTGAGGTCGGCCAGCGCGGCGTCCAGGTCGGCGAGGCTGTCGACCCTGCGGAACGCGGGGACGGGCACCCCGGCGGCGGCCCAGGCCTCGCGCATCAGCCGCTTGTCTCGGGCGCGCAGGATCCCGGGCCCGGGGCCGGCCAGGTTGAGCCGGCTCGCGGCGTGCGCGACGGCCAGCACGGCGAACTCCGAGAGGGTCAGCACCGCGTCGGCCCCGATGGCCTTCGCGTGGTCGACGATCAGCTCGACCAGCTCCTCGCCGCGCGGGGCGTCCGGCACCAGCTCGACGGCGGTACAGCTGGGCCGCCACACCTCCTCCCCGGCGGTGGGCAGCGGTGCCAGGGCGAGGACGTGCAGCTCTCCGCAGGCGGCGATCCGCGGGAAGGCGTACTCCAGCGGAGCGCCGCCCTTGACGTAGACGTACAGGATCCTGTTCAACGTTCGTTCTCCTGAGGGGAGTTCAGTGGGTTTCGGGCACGCCGGACGCGCCTCGCGCCGCCCTCGGCGGGCGCGGGCGGTACGGGCGGTGCGGGCGCGGTGTCGGCGGTGCGGGCGCGGTGTCGGCGGTGCGGTGCGTCGGCCGCGCCGGAAGCGGCGGCGGCCGTCAGGCGGCGGTGCGGAAGGGCCGCAGCTGGAGCAGGCTGACCCGCCCGCCCTCGATCGCCCACTCGATGTCGACCGGGGCCGCGTACGTCTCGTCCGGCGAGAAGTGCGACTGGAGCAGGCGGCTGATCAGCGCGAGCCGGCGCACGAGTTCCCTGGTCCCGGTGTCCAGGTCGGTGCCGGCGGTGCCCAGCGAGACCGTCCGGCTGCCGCCCTCCATGGTGTTGCACAGGTACTGGAGCGGGGCTTCCCGGCCGGAGACCACGTCGGCCACCGAGCGCGGCGAGATGTTGAGGTAGACGTCGCGGAAGTCCCGCGGGCGAAGCGGGTTGCAGGTGACGAGCACGCCGCCGACGGTGGCACCGACCTGCTCCTGGACGATCACGCCCATCCGGCAGCGGTCCAGCGGGATGCCCGCCTGGCGGCGCAGCAGGACCGCGCGCGGCGAGAACAGCGAGGCCCAGACCTCGCGGACGGCGTCGAGGACCGCCTCCGTGCCGCTGACCTGCGCCACCGACTCGTAGAGCCCCGCGGCGGAGAAGCCGGGCAGGTCCTCGGCGTTGGAGGAGCTGCGGACGACCTGGACGGCGCAGCCGTACAGGTGCCGGTCCAGCGCCCGGTCGATCTCGGTGCGCAGCGGCTCGGGCAGCGGGGTGCCGCGGACCAGCCGCTGGACGTCCCGGCAGAGCTCCTCGATCCGCTGCTCGGAGGGCGCCTGCCCGTCCCGCAGGGCGGCGTCGAGCCGGGCGACGGCGTCCCGGAGCTCGGCCGAGGAGTCGAGGAAGCGCTGCTGGTGCCAGAACGGCAGCACGATCCCGCGCGGCACCTCGGCGTACTCCTTCACCAGGAGCCGCGCGGCGGCGTCCAGCTCGGTGTCGTCCGCGTCCTCCGGGAGGCCGAGCTGCCGGGCCAGGTAGCGCAGCAGGTCCTCGCGGGGCGGCCGGGGCACCCGGTAGAAGCCGAGCCAGCGCGGCGAACCGTGCTGAAGCAGGTGGGTGAGCTCGCCGAGGTTGGCGGCCTTGGTGCCGAAGCGGACGTGGTCGCCCTCGCGCAGGGCGGACAGCGGGGTGACGGGCACGGGGGCGAGGTCCGGCCGCTCCACGGCGACGCGTTCGGCCGGCGGGGCCGGCCGCGCTCCCCCGCCGCCCGGCGGGGCGGGTTCGAGGTGGAGGTCCGCGGCGCCGGTCTCGACGCGGTAGTGCACCCAGCGGCCGGCCAGCCCGGCGCGCTCGATCCGCTCGGCGGCGCCGATGCCGACGGCGTTGGGGATGCGCCACCCGGCGGCCATCACGTTGATGTGGGACAGCGGCGTGGTGTGCTCGGTGTGGATGATGCCGGACACCCGGGGGACGTCCTCGGGCACCCGGGGCATCACCACGATGTCGTGCCACTCCAGCGGTTCGGGGTCGGCCCGGTACTCCTCCTCCGAGCGGTACACCCGCAGCCGCCCGTGGGCCGTCCCGGGGTTCAGCGGTACGAAGGCGGCGGCGGAGTAGAGCTCGTGGGAGAGCACGCGCGGGATCTCGCTCTCCGGAACGGCCGCGAGGTAGGCCTCCTGCCGGTGGCCGGCCGGTTTGAGCACCAACCGCAGCGCGGGGTCGATGTGCTCGCGCACCCGGTGGTAGAAGAACCGCAGCATCTCCCGGGACATGGTGTCGACGTCGACGGTTTCCAGGGACAGGAATTCCTCGGCCGGGCGGCCGTCCTCCGTGGCACGGCCGGTGTGCAGGGCGAGGGATCCGAGATAGAAGCGGCGGTCGGGATTCCGGTAGACGTCGTCGTTGAACGCGTCGAGCCGGCTCGCCAGTTCGTCGATCGACATGCCGAGGATCTCGCACGCGATGTAACGGACGTGGAGCATGCCGTCGGCGCTGTCGATGAAGTGGAGCACCGACTCCTGCCGGTCGAGCACGATCTTCACATAGGGATAGCCCCCGACCTGGCCGGCGAGCCCGGTGAACTGCTCAAGGGTCAGCTTTCCGCCGGGGAGGCGGGGCCGTGTGGTCGCGTCGTTGCGATCCGAACGGGTCATGCGCACGGTTCAGCCATTCTTCATCATGTACACGATCAGAATATCTGGCACAGAAGGGTTGGTACGGACCTCACCCACAGTGCCATTCGGTCTGAACATCTGACGAATGGTCATGCAACATTTGGCCATCCCGCATCGATCCGGCCACAGCATTCCCGTCGGGGAATTCCCGGGCTGTGGCGGACCTCACACCGGGCCGCGCCGGTCCTCGGCACACGATCGTTGCAGGCCGGAATAGTTGATTCCTGCACGACCAAGTCGTCCGGGAGTCCGGGCAACGGCCGCCGGGAACGGCTCCGGCCCCGGCGCCGGCTGCGACGGGGCCGGAGCCCGGCGGTCGGACGGCTGCTCGGGGCAGCGGCCCGGGCGGCCGGTCAGGCGGGGGCGGAGGCCAGGCGGGCGTGGCGGCGGGCGGCCGCCTCGGCCGGGTCGAGCACCGGGACGGCGGCCAGCAGGCCCTTGGTGTAGGGGTGCTGGGGGGAGTCGTACACGGCGGCGGCGTCGCCGTGCTCCACGATCCGCCCGGCGCGCATCACCGCGACCCGGTCGCTGACCTGCCGGACCACGGCGAGGTCGTGGGCGATGAAGACCAGCGCGAGGCCGAGGTCCCGCTGCAGCTCGCCGAGCAGCTCCACCACCTGGGCCTGGGTGGTCACGTCCAGCGCGGAGACCGGCTCGTCGCAGACGACCAGCCGCGGCCCGGGGGCCAGCGCCCGGGCGATGCCCACCCGCTGCCGCTGCCCGCCGGAGAACTCGTGCGGGTAGCGGTGGTACCAGTCGGGGTCGAGCCCCACCCGTTCGAGCAGCTCGCCGACCCGGGCGCGGATCCGGCGCTCGTCGCCCTCGCCGGCGATGCGCAGCGGGTCGGCGACGGACTCGCCGATGCTGCGGCGCGGGTTGAGCGAGGACACCGGGTCCTGGAAGACCATCTGGAGCTCCCGGCGCAGCGGGCGCAGCTCCTTGTCCCCGAGCGCTCCGATGTCCCGGCCCCGGTAGTGGAGCCGGCCGCCGGTCGGCTCCAGCAGCCGGACGAGCATCCGTCCGAGCGTGGTCTTCCCGGAGCCGGACTCGCCGACGATGCCCAGCGTCTCGCCGGCCCGGACGGTGAGCGAGACGCCGTCGACGGCGGTCACCGGGGCGGCGCGCCGGGTGAGGCCGCCGCGGGTGGCGAACTCCCGGCGCAGGTCGACGGCTTCGAGCAGCACCTCCCCCGCCTCCGGCCCGCTCGGGGCCCCGGGCGCGACCGGGGCCGGGGCCTGCGGGGCGTCCACCCGGGACACCGCCGCCAGCAGCGCCCGGGTGTAGGGCTCGCGCGGGGCGCCCAGCACCTCGGCGACCGGGCCGTGCTCCACCGCCCGGCCGTCCTTCATCACCAGCACCCGGTCCACGCTCCCGGCGACCACGCCCAGGTCGTGGGTGACCAGGACCAGCCCCGCGCCGGTCTCGGCGCGCAGCTCGTGCAGCAGGTCGAGGATCTGGGCCTGGACGGTGACGTCCAGCGCGGTCGTCGGCTCGTCGGCGACCAGTACCCGCGGCTCGCAGGCCAGGGCCATGGCGATCAGCACCCGCTGGCGCATCCCGCCGCTGAACTCGTGCGGACGCGAGCGCGAGCGGCGGGCCGCGTCGGGGATGCCGACGCGGCCGAGCACCTCGACCGCCCGGGCGCCGGCCTCCCGGCGGGAGACCTTCCGGTGCACCCGGACGACCTCGGCGATCTGGTCCCCCACCGCGTGGTACGGGTCGAGGGCGGAGAGCGGGTCCTGGAACACCATCGCGGCCAACCCGCCGCGCAGGCGCCGCAGTTCCTCGCCCTCGGCGGTGACGGCGTCCACCCCGGCGACCCGCACCGAGCCGCCGATCCGGGCGCCGGTGCCGCGGTGCAGGCCGAGCAGTCCGTAGGCGACGGTGCTCTTGCCGGAGCCGGACTCGCCGACGATGCCGAGCGCCTGCCCCGCCTCCAGGGTGAAGCCCACGCCGTCGACGGCGCGGACGTGGCCGTCACCGACCGGGAAGTCGACGACCAGGTCCCGGACGTCGACGAGGGAATCGGCGCTCACGACAGGACCACCCTTCGGTCGGACACCGCGTAGAGCACGTCCGCGATGACATTGGCGAGGACCACGCAGAACCCGGTGACGAGGGTCAGGCCCACGACGGTCGGCAGGTCGATCAGCCCGACCGAGGTGACCAGCAGCTTGCCGAGCCCGGGCAGGCCGAAGAGCGACTCGGTCAGCACGGCGGAGCCGAACAGCGTCCCGAGGTCGATCGCGGTGAGCGCGATCACCGGGGTGAGGGCGCCGCGCAGGGCGTGGCCGGTCACCAGGCGCCGCTCGCTGACGCCGTACGCCCGGAAGGTCCGGATGTGGTCGTCGGCGAGGGCCTCCAGCATGGACGAGCGGGTCAGCCGGGCGTACTTGGCGGACTCGATCAGGGCCAGCGAGACCCAGGGCAGCAGCAGGCCCCAGAACCACTGCTGGGGGTCCTCGGTGAGCGGCACGTAGCTCGGGAACGGCAGCCACTGGAGCTGGGCGCACAGCACGATGAGCAGCACCAGCCCGATGATGAACACCGGCACGGAGCTGCCGGCCAGGGTCAGGCCGGTCAGCAGGCGCTCGCTGAGGCGGCCCCGGCGCAGCGCGGAGACCAGCCCGGTGCCGACCCCGAGGAGCAGCCAGAGCACCATCGCGCCGAGCGCCAGCGAGGCCGTCACCGGGAGCCGGGCGGCGATCATGTCGGTGACCTGCTCGCCGCTGCGGTAGGAGACGCCGAGGCAGGGGGCCGGGCAGTGCAGCACTCCGGTGCCGGCGCTGAAGTCGCGGCCGGCGACGATGCCCTGGAGGAAGTGGGCGTACTGGAGGTGGACGGGCGCGTCCAGGCCGAGCCGCTCGCGCACCTGGGCGACCTGGGCGGGGCTGCACTTCTCGCCGCAGGCCAGCTGGGCCGGGTCGCCGGGGGCGAGGTAGAAGACCGCGTAGACGACCACGGAGAGGACGAGCAGGACGCCGAGCATGCCGACGGCCTTGCGGAGCAGGAAGCGGGTCATGCGGTCGCCCCCTCGGTGGCGTTCGACGGGTCGGCGTCCGGGCCCTCGTGCGACGGGCCGGCGCCCGCCGGGGCCGGGGCCGCACTCGCGCCGCCGCGCGCCGTCCCGACCCGCAGCCGGGAGGCCGCCCGGGGGTCGAGCTCGGTGCGCACGGCGTCGCCGAGCACGGTGAAGGCGAGCACGGTGACGAACAGCAGCGCCGACGGCAGCAGCACGTACGTCGGGTCCGCCCGGAACCAGGTGGTCGCGCCGGAGAGCATCTGGCCCCAGGACGAGGTCGGCGGCTTGACGCCCACCCCGAGGAAGGACAGCCCCGCCTCGGCGACCACGTTGGACGGCAGCAGCACCGCCGCGTAGGTGATGACCGGCGCCGCCAGCGACGGCAGCAGCTCCCGGCGGGCGATCCGCCACCGGGAGGCACCGGCCAGCCGCGCCGCGGCCACGTAGTCGAGCTGCCGCAGGCTGAGCGTCTGGGCCCGGACGATCCGCGAGGTGCCGGCCCAGCCCAACAGCCCGATGACCAGGGTCAGCAGGAGCGGGCGGGGGAAGCCGGAGGGCACGACGGCCATCAGCGAGATGGCGAAGACCAGCGTGGGCAGCGCGAGCAGCACCTCGGTGGTGTTGCCGATCAGCTGGTCGAGCACCCGGCTGCCGAGGCCGGCGGCGAGGCCGAGCAGGACGCCGATGGCGACCTGCACGAGGGTGGCGCCCACGGCGACGAGCAGCGAGATCCGGGCGCCGTGCACGAGCCGGGCGAACACGTCGCGCCCGGTGCCCGGTTCGACGCCGAGCCAGTGCTCGGCGCTGACCCCGCCGAAGGAGCCGGTGGGCACGCCGCCGGCCGCCGAGTCGAGCAGGTCGTTGTGGTAGCTGGTGGGGTCCTGCCCCTCGATCGCGCTGAGCAGCGGGGCCGCCGCCGCGATCAGGACGAGCAGGACGATGACGAGGCCGGCGGCGCGGGCGGCGCGCCGCGCGAGCAGCCGCCGCCACACCTGCCGTCCCCCGGGGGCCGGGGAGGCCGCGGGGGCCTCCCCGGCCCTGGGTTCCTGTGGAGCCATGGTGGTCTGGTCCGATCGATCCGTCCGGTGCCGTCCGCTACTTGACCGCGACCTGCGAGATGTCGAACACGCCGGTCCAGTCGCTGATGACGATGTTGCGGACGTCCTTGCCGGAGAGCCGCTTGTAGACGGGGTGGAACAGCGGGACGGTGAGCGCCTGCTCGCCGATCCGCTTGTCCAGCGCGCCCCAGCGCTTGGCGGCCTCGGCGTGGTCGGTGATCTTGTTGATCTGGTCGATCTCGTCGTTCACCGACGGGTCGTCCAGCTGCGCGGTGTTGAAGTTGTAGCCGTCGGTGACGATCTGCCGGCCGTCGAAGATCGGCGCGAGGAACGGGCCGCCGGACGGCCAGTCGGCGCCCCAGCCGGTGAGGAAGAGGCCGGGCTCGGTGCCGACGCCGTGGATCGTCTTGGAGTACCTGGTGGAGTCCAGGGCCTCCAGCTGGACGGTGATCCCGGCGGCCTTCAGGCCGTCCTGGACGGCGGTGGCGAGGTCCGGGCCGTAGCCCTTGCCGGTGGCGCTGGAGTGGGTGAGCGTGATGGTCAGGCCGTCCGGGTAGCCGGCCTCCTTCAGCAGCTCCTTCGCCTTCTCCGGGTTGCCGGTGGCACCGGCCGGGAACGGGTCGTACGGCGTGTGGCCGAAGGTCTCCTGCTCGGGCAGGAAGGTGGTGGCGGCCTCGGCGAGCGAGGAGCCGCCGGCGGCGTTGACGACCGAGGTGCGGTTGACCGCGTAGGCGACGGCCTGCCGGACCTTCGGGTTGTCGAAGGGCTTGACCTTGGGGTTGAACGCCAGGTAGTTGACGAAGCCGAAGTGGCCGGTGCCGACGCGGGCGGCGAGCGCCTTGTCGTCCTTCACCTGGGCGAGTTCGGAGGGGCCGAGGTTGGTGTCGGTGGTGACGGCGGCGGCGTCGGCCCCGGTGCTCGCGGCGAGCCGCTGGTTGATCACCGCCGGGTCGAGCCCGGACTGGACGTCGATGGTGTCCGGGTACGCCTTGCGCTGGTCGTCCGTCTCCGTCGACCAGTTGGGGTTGCGCTTGAGGACGAGGTGGGCGCCGTCGTTCTCGTTCTTGACGACCTGGTAGGGGCCGGAGGAGACCGGGTGGTCCTGGTACTTCGCCCCGGTGTCCTTGGCCTTCGGCACGGGTGCGAACTGCGTCTGGGTCGCGAGGTACGGGAAGTCGCCCTCGGGCTTGTTGAGGCGGAAGACGATGGTCTTCTCGTCCGGGGTCTCGATGGCGCTCAGTCCGCCGCCGTCCTTGTACGGCCCCTGGTAGTCGGCGGCGCCGATCAGCCAGTCCCTCAGGAACGGTGCGCCGCCGGAGAGTTCGGGCGCGAAGGAGCGCTCGATGCCGTACTTGATGTCGGCGGTGGTGATCGGCGATCCGTCCTCGTACTTCAGGCCGTCCTTGAGCCGGTAGGTCCACACCGTCGCACCCTCGGACGGGGTGCCGGTGTCGGTGGCGAGGTCCGGGACCACCTTGGTGCCCGCCGCGCCGTCGGCCCGGTTGCGGGTGGTGAGGGTGCGGAAGACCAGGGAGGGCACGTTGCCGCCGCCGGAGGTGTAGAGCCGTGCGGGGTCGAACTGCTCCTGCGGGTTCTGGTTGAGGACGGTGAGGGTGCCGCCCGGCTGCGGCGCGGCGCCCTTGTCGGCGCTCCCACCGCCGTCGGCCTTCGGTCCGCACGCCGCCGCTCCGACGACCAGGGCGACGGTGACGGTCGCCGTGGCGAGGCGGCGAGGGGTGAAGGTGGTTCGAGACATCGGAAAGGGAGCCTTTCGCTACCGATGGTGTACGGAGGAAGGCGGGCGGCAGTGAGGCCTCGGGGGGAATGAGCGGCACCGCGCCCGCCGGAAGGGGCGACGCCCCGACACGGCGATCACGCGGAACGCGTCGGGACAGGCGGAGTCAGCGACAGAGATTGTCGGAAACGCAGTGCGCGGCCACGCCGATCAGCGCCAGCTCGATGGCGGCGCACTCGATCGGGTGACGGTCAGACATGCCGAGAAGACTGTAGGACTTTAAGAGAAATGTCAAAATCCCCGTCCCCCCGGCCGCCGCGGAAGCCCCGGGGACGGATTTCCGCCCCCGGGGGCCGGGAGATTACGGGGAAACGGGGGAATGCCGGGGGGCGAACGCTCCGCCCCGCGCCCGGCCGGTCAGCCGCCCCAGGAGGCGGTCGGGGTGGACGGCCCGGACGCGGCGGTGCCCGGGGCGGCGCCGCCGCCCGAGGCGGTCGTCCGCACGCCCGGGGCCGCGGGGCCGGGCGTCGCAGCGCCGGAGGTGCGCGGCCCCGCGGTCTGCGCCGTGGTCCGGGCGGCGGTCCGGGCGGCGACCTGCGCGGTGGCGCGGGTGCCGGCCTGGTCGGTGCTGGTACGACGGGCCGCGGGGGCGGCCGAAGGGGCGTCGCCGCCCGGCAGCACCCGCTCGATCCGCAGCACCAGGTTGCGGGCCCCGGCGCTCGTCGCCCCCGTCCTGGTTGCGGCTGTGCACCTGCCGGGTCGGCACACCCCCGGTGCCCCGCCAACGCCCCTGTACCGCACGGATATTGGGGTACCACCGGCCCTGCTCCAGGTGCGCCACGTCGGGCTGCCAGCGCTCCGCCGCGACGAGGTGGCGCGACGAGGTGGACGGCGCCGACCTCGCCGGGGATCTCCACCGGGGCCGCTCCCGGGACGGTCACCACCGCACGCTGCGGGAACCGCCCCTCCACCGCCGTCACCGTGATCCGGCTCGCCCCCGGGTACCAGGCCCTCGCCGCCCCTTCGTCCGTCCCGCGGGGCCGACTGCCGACCGCCGCCCGGTCGGCAGTACGGCCGGCGCGCCGCCCCGGGTCCGATCGGCCGCGCCCGGCCCGGACCGACCGGACCGACTGCTGCCGGTGCTGGTCGAACTCCTCGGCGCGACCACCCGGCCGACCAGTGGCGCACCCGGCAGGCCAAACGGGAGCGCAGGCGGCGGCCAGGCCGCCACCGGCCGCGCGGGGGCCGCCGAGCCGTCCCTGCCGCCGGTGACGGACCCGCCGGAGGACCGTCCCTCGAAGGAGGCATGTGGGCGACGATCCGCCGGCCGGCGTCCGACCCGGGCCACGATGACGGAGCTGATCCGCGACCGCGACCGCACCGCGACGCCTTCGAGGGCCGGCAGCACTACCGGACCACCTGCGGCCTGCTCGTATGGGCCCCCAGGTCGCCCCGATCCGACCGTTGCGCGGTGCGCCCCCGTCCCCGGCAGTCACCGGAGGTTGCTCGACAGCCGGTCGCGCCCGGGCCCTTCGCGGCTGCCGCTGTCGACGGATTTGCAGGCAGTCGGGAAATCCGACATCCCAGGGTCTGCCGGCAGGCCGGTAGGTACGAAGAAAACGCCGAGGGCGGATGCGGCACCGCGCATCCGCCCTCGGCGTTCGTGGTAGCGGGGACAGGATTTGAACCTGCGACCTCTGGGTTATGAGCCCAGCGAGCTACCGAGCTGCTCCACCCCGCGTCGACGGGTTCGACTGTACGGCACCGGCCGCCGATCGCAAATTCGGATCCGGGACCGCTGTTTCCCCGCCCGCCGTGCTGTCGGCGTGGCCGCGGCATCCGACACGGACCGGTGGCGGCCCGGGGGCGGGGTGGACGCACCGGGTCACACCTTGTACATCCGTGCCCTGATTTCCGAGCCGCGGCAGGAATTTCGCGTACGCCGTCCGTAATGATCACGGCCGGCGCCGGTGGGCGCGCTGCGTGGCCGGCGCGGCGGGGCAGATCCATCCTTGGCGCTCGTGGGTTCGCCCATCCGAGGAGAGCGGGGCGCTGGCGTCGAGAGGGCGGATCTGTCGGGCCAACGTGGCTGTGCCTCACGCGTGTTGGAGGTCATGCCGCCTCCCGCCCCGCGGCCCCGGGGCAGCGGCCTGCAGAACTGGGGGTGGAATTTCCGCCCGTGGCGGGCCTGGACCTGCTAGAGTCGTTTTAGTTGCAGTAGTGGTTCCCATGAACTTTGTGTGTGCCTGCTGATGTTTCGCAGGCGCATTTTTGTTTCCCGGCTCTTCCCCGGGTGGGTGCTCATCGCGGCGACTCGAAGTCCGCACTGTGCGGGTTTTGGACAGCCCTCGAAGGAGATTTTTTATGGCTAATGGCACTGTGAAGTGGTTCAACGCGGAAAAGGGCTTCGGCTTCATCGAGCAGGACGGTGGCGGCGCTGACGTGTTCGCCCACTACTCGAACATCAACGCCAACGGCTTCCGTGAGCTGCTCGAGGGCCAGAAGGTCGAGTTCGACGTCACGCAGGGCCAGAAGGGTCCGCAGGCCGAGAACATTCGTCCGCTGTAGTTTCTGCCACGGCACCCGCCTGGTAGCGAGGGGCCCGCACCGCGTACATATGCCCGGTGCGGGCCCCTCGGCATTGCGCCACACCGCATACCCCGGCCGTTCAGGCCCCTGGCTCCGCCACCGGCGGCCATCCCCACGCGAGACGTCCCGCGCCGCGTCCGGATCGGCGCCCTGCCGTGAACACCCACGGTTCGAGGATCTTCGCTCCTTGCCCTTCGCGGTGAGCGCGGACCTGAGGTGACGTGCCGCACGGTTTCACCGTCCACGCTCCGCCCTCCCCATACTTCCGGCCCGTTCCTCGCGATCTCCTGCCGGCGCCCCGCGCTGCGGAGCCGCCTCGTGACGTGCCGCCCCAGGAAGGTTTCCCATGAACCGCTCCAGTCGCTCCCCGCACCGCAACACCACCTCCCGCTCCTCGGCCTCCGCCCGCTCCGGCAGTTCCTACGGATCCCGCTCCGGCGGCAGTTCCTTCTACGGCGACCGACCCGCCGGCGGCCGGAAATCCCGTCAGGGCTCTTCCGCGCAGGGCGAGTTCGCGATGCCGGTGAGCACCACCCCGGCGCTGCCGGCCGTCGAGGCGTTCGACGAGCTGGACATGCCGAAGGCGCTGTTGTCGGTGCTGACCCGGCAGGGCGTCACCGCACCGTTCCCGATCCAGGCCGCCACGTTGCCCAACTCGCTGGCCGGCCGTGACGTCCTCGGCCGGGGCCGGACCGGCTCCGGCAAGACCATCGCGTTCGGCCTCGCCGTGCTGGCCCGCACCGCCGGCCGGCGCGCGGAGCCGCGCCGGCCGCTGGCCCTCGTGCTGGTGCCCACCCGCGAGCTCGCGCAGCAGGTCACCGACGCCCTCACCCCGTTCGCCCACGCGGTGCGGCTGCGCATGGCGGCCGTGGTCGGCGGGATGTCGATCGGACGCCAGGCCCACGCCCTGAACCAGGGGGCCGAGGTCGTGGTCGCCACCCCCGGTCGCCTCAAAGACCTGATCCAGCGTGGTGACTGCCAGTTGGACGGGGTCGGCGTCACGGTCCTCGACGAGGCCGATCAGATGGCCGACATGGGCTTTCTGCCGCAGGTCACCGAGCTGCTCGACCAGGTTGCCGAGGGCGGCCAGACCATGCTGTTCTCCGCCACCCTGGACCGCAACGTCGACCGCCTGGTCCGGCGGTTCCTGAAGGATCCGGTCACCCACTCGGTGGACCCGTCCGCAGGCGCGGTCAGCACGATGGAGCACCACGTCCTGCACGTGCAGAACTACGACAAGGCCGCCACGATCGCGCACATCGCCTCCCGCGAGGGCGGCGTGATCATGTTCATCGACACCAAGCACGGCGCTGACCGCCTGGTGGAGGACCTGCTCGCGAACGGGGTGAAGGCCGCCGCCCTGCACGGCGGCAAGTCCCAGCCGCAGCGCACCCGCACCCTGGAGCAGTTCCGCACCGGCCAGGTCACCGCCCTGATCGCGACCAACGTCGCTGCCCGGGGCATCCACGTCGACGGCCTCGACCTGGTCGTCAACCTCGACCCGCCGAGCGATCACAAGGACTACCTGCACCGCGGCGGGCGCACCGCCCGGGCCGGCGAGTCCGGCACCGTCGTCACCCTCGTGCTGCCCAACCAGCGCCGCGAGATGGCCCGCATGATGGCCACGGCCGCCATCACCCCCGTCACCACCCGCGTCAGCGCCGGCGACGACGACCTGGCGCGCATCACCGGCGCCCGGGTGCCCACGGGCATCCCGACCGTGATCGCCTCCCCCGTCGTCGAACGCCCCCGCCGCAGCGCGTCCACGAGCCGCGGGCGTCGCAGCCGCCCCGCCCGCGCGGGAGTCGACAACCGCGCCACCGCCACGGGCCGCGACAGCAAGGGCTCCTCCGGCCGCCGCCGGGCACCTCGCCGCGTCGCCCTCGCCGCCTAGCGTGTACGGGGGCGGGGACTGCCGCCCCCGTCCTGGCCTCTACCGCTCGCCAAGCGACCAGCATCCTCGGCCCGCTCCTGCGCACCGCCGGCCGTCCCACCGTCAACGCCCTGCCTACCGCCGGTCCCGGCGGTGGATACGCGAAGGAGTCCGCCCATGACCATCACCCTCGAACGCACCGGGACCGCCGCCACGGTCGGCGACCTCATGAAATGCCCTGAGCTGCAGATCAGCGACGACGCCATGGTCGACACGGCGATGGACGTCCTGCAGAGCTCCGGCACCGACCACCTCCTGGTCCGTGACGACGACGGCCGCTGTGCGGGGCTGCTGACGCGCCTGCACCTCGCGCCGTTCCAGGCCCGCTCCTGGTACACCGAGCGGACCCCGGTGCGCGACATCGTCCTCGACCGTGCCCCGTTCGCCACCGCCGACATGTTCGCAGACGCGGCGGCCGCCGCCATGCGCGCCCGGGGCCTGGACGTGTGGCCGGTGGTGGACCATGACGGCCACGCGATCGGCCTGCTCAGCTTCTAGCTTGATCTTGACCACCGACGTCGAACAGTCTTCGGCGGTGGGGAAGCCCAGCCCCCTCCCCCGTCCGGCACCGTGGACCACGGTGCCGGACAGCGGAGCCGCCGGGGCGCCGGCCACGGGGCGTGAGCTCACGGAGCCGGCTGGTGTGGAAGACGACCGACCCGGGCGGCCAGGCGCACCCGGGAGCCGAGCCGGGCGGCCGCGACGGCCTGGTCCGGCCCCCTTTGCCGCCGAGGCCCTCCACGAGGCCCCGCGCGGGGCGCCCCGGCCGACGCGAGGCGATCCGGACTGCTGACCCGACAGGTACGGGGCAAGCCGGGCTCCCGGCCCCCGGCACTCACGAGGCGACCCGGGCGGGACCCGACAGGCGCAAGCCGCCCGAGCGGGCCCCGACGAGGGCGGGGCAACCACCGGCGGCTGGGCAGCCCGGGCCGGGGCCCCGCCACACACCCCCGCCCGGGCCGCTGCGCCCCGCCGCTACGCCCGGCGGCGCGCCGCGATGAGCGCCGCGCCCGCGACGCAGGCGGCCGCGGCCGTGAGGTAGGCGAGGTGGTAGCCGGCGAGCTGGTCCGCGCTCGTCCCCGCGACCAGGACGATCACCGCCACGCCCGCGCTGGCGCCGACCTGCTGCATCACCACGTTCACCGCGCCCGCCACGGCGTGCTGCCGCTCCGGGACACCCGAGAGCCCGGCGGACGTCATCGACGGGAAGTTCAGCCCCTGCCCGATGCCGCTGACCACCAGCCCGGGCAGGACGTGCAGCACGTAGTCGCCGTCCTGCGGGGTGGCCGCCCACAGGCCGGTGCCCACCCCGATCAGGACGAGGCCGACGGCCATCAGGGTGCGCGGCGGGTAGGTGGCGAGCAGTCGGCCGGTGGCGAAGTTGGCGGTGAGGAACACCGCCAGGGACATCGGCACCAGCGCCAGGCCGGACTCGAAGGGCGAGTAGTGCAGCATCCCCTGGAGGTACAGCGGGGCGAAGAACAGCATCCCGATCGAGCCGGTGTACTGGAGGAACGCCGAGAGGCTCGCGTCCCGCACCGCGGGGATCCGGAAGAGCGCGAGCGGGAGGACCGGATCGGGGGTGCGGTGCTCCCGCACGACGAAGAGCACCAGGCACGCCACCGCGGCGGCGAGGACGGTCCAGGCCGTCGCGCCGCCGCTGCTCGCCCCGACGACGAGCAGGGTGAGACCGAGGGTGCCGGTGACCGCGCCGGGCAGGTCCAGCCGGCCGCGGTGCCCGGCGCTGTCGGGCAGCCCGATCCGCGTCGCGCCGAGCACGCCGGCCCCCAGCAGCACCGAGAACCACAGCACCGAGCGCCAGCCGAGGAACTGGGTCAGCACGCCGCCCAGCAGCACCCCGCCGCTGAAGCTCACCGCACCGACCGCGGTGTACACGCTGACCGCCCGGTTGCGCGCCGGCCCGACCGGGAAGATCGCGGTGAGCAGGCCCAGCGCGGCCGGCCCCGACAGGGCCGCCCCGATGCCCTGGACGGCGCGCGCGCCCAGCAGCGTCGCGGCGTTCGGCGCCACCGCGCCGACCAGCGCGGACGCGGTGAACAGCGCCACGCCGACCTCGAACACCCGCCGCCGCCCGAGGACGTCGGCCAGCCGGCCGCCCACCAGCAGGAAGCCGGCGAAGGTGACGGCGTAGGCGGTCATGACCCACTGGAGCGTGGTCTCGCCCAGCTGGAAGCGCTCCCCGACGGCCGGCAGGGCGGCGTTGAGCACGCCGAGCCCGCTCACGTCCAGGGCGAACGCCCCGGCCAGCACCCCGAGTGCCAGACCCGGCCGACGGGCCGACGCGACCGCGGTGTCGGTCATGCGGGCCGTCCCGCAAGGTCGCGGGCGGATCGTCCGGCCAAGGGGCCGTCCACGTTGACTGATGACCTGTCAATATTCTCAACTGGCATGCGGTCAGCTTGCATTGGTCGCTCATCCGCTGTCCACCCCGCCCGGCGCGCATGATAGCGGCAGAGCGTCCGCCCCGGAGTCATTCGACCACCATCGACCCGAGCCCGACGGCGGCGGCCCGCCGCCGCACCGGACCAGGGCCCGGCGGGCGAACCGCCCCCCTCCCGTGAGCACGCATGATTTCGGCCGAAGGGGCGGGACTTTCGCACACCCATCCCATTCGGAGAAGTCGAATCGGACACTTTGGCGATCAAATCCCGCCAGCGCTCCACCCGGCCGCCGAAATGCGCGATCCTTGAGCCCGATGACCACGTAGTCGACCCACCACTCCGCACCCCCAGGGGCGGACGAACACGCCCGCGCCGCTCGATCGCCCGCAGCGCAAGGGCCAGGACGTCAGACCGGCGAGTGCAGTCGATCGGCAAGTGCCGCACGCGTCGGCGAGAACTCCACAGTGAGCCGCTGATCAGTGAGCCGCCGGACGGCCACCACGCGAACCACTCCGAAGCCGCAGCCCCTCACCCCGGAGCCGTGCCGACGGGCCGAAAGGCAACGCCCGCGCGCCGGCTACCGCCCGCTCCACCGGCCTTCCCGAACCCTCCACCTGGTCTCCCGCTCGTTCCACCGGACCTCCGCCCGCCGCGCGCACGCAGGCCCGGGGCCCCGATTCCGCCCCCTGCCCCGCGCCGGTTCCACCGCGGCGCCCGGCCCGGCGGAGCGGTCGTCCCACGCCACCCCCCACGTCCCTGTTTCCGGCTGCCCGGATATCCCCCCCCCCCCCCCGCCCGCCGGTCCGCCGTGAAACCCGTCACCATTCCACCCGTCCTGCCGAGGAGCCGCCATGCCGCAAGAGCGCGCAGCGCGAGACATCGCCACCGTCACGGATTTCCTGCTGTCCCGCTTCGCCGACCTGGTGGACGTGTCCGCGGACGCGCTGGACCGCGCGGCGCCGATGCACGGGTACGGGCTGGACTCGGTGAAGTCGGTGGGCCTCGCGGCCGCCCTGTCGGAGTTCCTCGGCCGGCAGGTCCCGGCGACCTGGATGTGGCAGTACCCGACCCTCGACGAGCTGGCCCGCGCCCTCGTCGCCGGCCCGCCCGCCGAGGACCCCGCCCCGGGCACCGGGCACCGCGGGCCCTCGCACGAGCCCGTCGCGGTGGTGGGCATCGGCTGCCGCTTCCCCGGCGGCCCCGACCCGGCCTCGTTCTGGCGGCTGCTGGTCGAGGGCGGCGACGCCGTCGGGCCGGTGCCGGCCGAGCGCCGCGAGCTGCTGAACGGCTCGGTCCGCTGGGGCGGGTTCATCGACGGCATCGACCGCTTCGACCCGCTGTTCTTCGGCATCTCGCCCCGCGAGGCCGTCCAGATGGACCCGCAGCAGCGCCTGGTCCTGGAGCTGGCCTGGGAGGCGCTGGAGGACGCGGGCATCCCCCCGCACACCCTCGTCGGCAGCGACACGGGGGTGTTCATCGCCTCCTGCTGGAACGACTACGCCGCCCTGGCGCACTACCGCGGCCCCGACGCCGGGATCACCCCGCACACCGCGACCGGCATGCACGACGGCATCATCGCCAACCGCGTCTCCTACGCGCTCGGCCTCCAGGGCCCGAGCATGGCGATCGACGCCGCCTGCGCCGGGTCGCTGGTCTCGGTGCACGTCGGGTGCCAGTCGATCCAGCTGGGCGAGAGCGACCTGGTGCTGGCCGGCGGCGTCAACCTCAGCTTCGTCCCCGACTACTACACCGCCATGGACCGGCTGGGCGCGATCTCGCCGGACGGCCGCTGCAAGACGTTCGACGCCCGGGCCAACGGCACCATCCGCGGCGAGGGGGCAGGCGTCGTCGTGCTCGCCCCGCTGAGCACCGCGCTCGAACGCGGCCTGCCGGTGTACTGCCTGGTCAAGGGCAGCTCCTCCAACAACGACGGCCCCAGCAACGGGATGACCGCGCCCAACCCGCAGGCGCAGGAGAAGATGCTCCGCACCGCGTACCGGCGGGCGGGGATCGCCCCGCACCTCGTGGACTACGTCGAGTGCCACGGCACCGCGACCCCCCTCGGCGACCCGATCGAGGCCAACGCCGTCGGCGCCGTCCTCGGCGGGGCCGACCGCGCGGCGCCGCTGCGGATCGGCTCGGTGAAGTCCAACGTCGGCCACCTGGAGGCGGCGGCCGGCATCGTCGGCCTGGTCAAGCTCGCACTGTCGATGCGCAACGGCGTCCTGCCGCCGAGCCTGCACTACAGCGCGCCGAACCCGCAGATCCTGTTCGACGACTACAACCTGGCCGTCCAGGACCGGCTGACGCCGTGGCCGCGGCGCTCGGACGCCCGGCGGGCGGGCGTCAGCTCCTTCGGCTTCGGTGGCGCGATCTGCCACCTCGCGGTGGAGGAACTGCCGCGCCCCGAGAGCGCGCTGCTCCTGCTGGCCGCGGACTCCCGGGAGGAGCTGGCCGAGCGGGCCGGGGCGCTGCGCGGCGAGCAGGACCTGCGCGCCCTGTGCCGCCGCCGGCCCGGCGCCGGCGCGTTCCGGCTCGCCGCCACCGCCCGCGACACGGCCGAACTCCGCAGCAGCCTGGACGCCTTCGCCGCGGGCGCCGCGGCCCCCGGGCTGAGCGTCGGCGAGGCGGCCGGCGGCCGGCCCCGGGTGGCGTTCCTGTTCTCCGGCAACGGCTCGCAGTGGCCGGGCATGGGCCGCCAACTGCTCGCCGGGCACCCGGTGTTCCGCCGCTCCCTGATGAGGTCCGACCGGCGGATGCGGGAGCTGCTGGGCTTCTCCCCCGTCGAACAGCTGCTGGCCGCCGACGGCCGCATCGACGACATGGACGTCTTCCAGCCGCTGCTGTTCTCCCTCCAGGTCGCGCTGGCCGACACCTGGCGCTCGCTCGGCGTGGAGCCGGACGTCGTGGTGGGGCAGAGCGTCGGCGAGTTCGCCGCCGCCCACGTCGCCGGGGCGCTCGACTTCGACGACGCCTCCCGGCTGGCCGCCCACCACGGCCGGCTGCTCCAGCTGCTGGCCGTGGGCCGCGGCGAGGGCATCGTGGTGACGGCCCCCGCGCAGGAGGTCCGGCCGCACCTGACCGGCGGGCTCACCCTCTCCGGCCGCAACGGCCTCGGCTCCACGCTGGTCACCGGCACCCCCGAGGAGGTCGACGACCTCGTCGAACGGCTGACGGCCGCGGGCGTCACCACCCACCGGGTGCGGATGGGCCACGCCCCGCACTCGCCGCTGGTGGACCACGTCCTCGCCCCGCTGAAGGCCGAGCTCGACGGCCTCCGGCCCCGGACCGCCCGCGTCCCGATGATCTCGACGGTCACCGGCGCCCTCGTGGACGGCGCCGAACTCGGGCCGGACTACTGGGCCGACAACCTGCGCCGGGAGATCCGGGTGGTCGACGCCCTGACGGCGCTGCGCGACCACGGCGTGGACGCGGTGGTCGAGCTCAGCCCGCACCCGCTGCTGCTCAGGTCGGCGGCGGAGATCCTCCCGGGCGCCGCCACCCTGCCCTCGCTGCGGCGCGGCGCCGACGAGGCCTCCGTGCTGCTCGGCTCGCTCGGCGCCCTCTACACCGCCGGGCTGGACGTCCCCGCCCACCCGTTCCTCGCCGGGGACGGGGGCCGTCACGTCGCGCCGGGCAGCGGCGACACGGCGGACGACGGGCGGGTGCACCTGGTGCCCGTCACCGCCCGCAGCGCCGAGGCGCTGGCCGACACCTGCCGCGCGCTGTCCAACCACGTCGAACGCGACCCGGCGCTGCGGGTCTGCGACCTCGCGTACACGCTCGCCGCCCGGCGCAGCCACCACGGCCACCGGATCGCCCTGCTCGCCCGCAACCGGCAGGAGGTCCTGGACGGCCTCGCCCGGATCGCCGACGGCCGACCGCACCCCGACCTCGTCACCGGCACCGTCTCCCCCGCCGCCGACCGCCGGGTGGCCCTGGTGTTCTCCGGCAGCGGCACCCACTGGGCCGGCATGGGCCGCGAGCTGCTGCGCTCGCACCCCGGCTTCCGGGCCTCGATGGAGGCCTGCGACGCCGCCGTGCGCGCGGCCGGCGGCGGCTCGGTGCTCGACCCGCTCACCGCCCCGGCCGAGCAGGCCCGGTACGAGGAGCTGGACGTCCAGCAGCCCGTGCTGTTCGCCCTCCAGGTCTCGCTGGCGAAGGTCTGGCGGGAGCTCGGCGTGCGGCCCGCCGCCGTCGTGGGGCACAGCCTGGGCGAGGTCGCGGCGGCCTGCGTGGCCGGGGCACTGTCCCTGGAGGACGCCGCCCGGGTGGTGGTCGCCCGCTCGCAGCTGCTCCAGCACGAGGCCGCCCCGGGCGCGATGCTCTCCGTCGACCTGCCGGAGCCCGAGCTGCTGCCCCGCCTGGCCGGGTACGCCGGGCAGGCGGCCGTCGCCGCCGTCAACAGCCCCACCAGCACGGTGGTCTGCGGCCCGGCCGGGGTGCTCGACGCCCTGGCGGCCGAGCTCGGCCGGGACGGGGTCCCGGTCAGGCGGCTGCGCGTCGAACGGCCGATGCACGGCCCCGGGATGGACCGGCTCACCGGCCCGCTGCGCGAGCGGCTGGGCGGCATCACCCCGCTGGCGCCGGACGCCGACTTCCACTCCACGGCCCTGGCCGGCGCGGTGAACCCGCCCGTGGACGCCGACTACTGGGCGCACAACCTGCGCGACCGGGTCCGGTTCGCCGAGGCGGTGGGCGCGCTGGTCGACCGGGGCGTCTCCACCTTCCTCGAAATCGGACCGCACGAGACGCTGCGCGGCGCCGTCGAGGAGATCGGGCTGTCCCGGGGCGCCCGGGTGCACGCCGTCAACTCGCTGCGGCGCGGCCACGGCGACCTCCGCTGCCTGCTGGGCGCCGCCGCCGAACTGTTCGTCAGGGGCCTGCCGCTGACCTTCGACCCGCTGTTCGCCGACGACGTCGAGGTGGTGGAGACGCCGCTCGTCCAGTGGCAGAAGGAGCGCTACTGGATCGACACCGAGCCCCGCCGCGAGCCCGCCCCGGCCCCGGCCCTCGGGGCGCCGCAGGCGGCGCAGCCGGCGCAGACCCCGGAGGCACGACGAGCGGAGGGGCTGGGCACGGAAGCGCCGGACGCGCAGGCCCCGGCGGCGCAGCGGCCGGTCGCGGAGGTGGTCCTCGCCGAACTCGCCGACGCCCTCGGCGTCCCGGCGGACCGGTTCGACCCGGACGCCGGCCTGCGGGACTTCGGCCTCGACTCGATGCTGGCGATCCGCCTCGTCAACCGGATGCAGGCGGTGCTCGGGCACCGGGTCTCGCCGGTGGTGTTCCTGGACGGGCGCTCCGTCGCCGAGGTCGTCGAGCACTTCGCCGGGCTCACCGGCGCACCGCCCGCCCCCGCGCCCGCCGCGCCCTCCACACCGGCCGCACCCCCGGCCCCGGCCCCGGTCGCCGAGGTGCCGGCGCCTGCCCCCGTGGCCGCGCCGAAGCCGCCGTTCCCGGAGGGCCTGTCCGAACTGGACGCCGAGGAGCTGCTGGAGGAGCTGGACGCGCGCGGCCTGCTGACGGCCACCGACGCCCCGGCGCTGGAGCAGCTGCGCGCCGACGGCCTGGGCCTCGCGCTGGCCCCGGCCTCCCACGGCCAGGCCTCGCTCTGGTTCATGCAGATGATCGCGCCGGACGCGGTGCCCTACAACTACATGGTGACCGCCCGGATCCGGACGGCGGTGGACGAGGAGGCCCTGGAACGCGCCGTCCGGGCCGTGCTGGAGCGCCACCCCGCGCTGCGCACCGTCTTCGTGGAGGCGGGCGGCACCCCGTACCAGGTGGTCCTGGACGAGCCGCGGTACGAGTTCCTCGCGGTGGACACCACCGACCTGGACGACGAACAGGCCCGGGAGGAACTCGCCCGGTACGGCCACGAGCCGATGGACCTGGACAACGGGCCGCTGGTGCGGGTCGTCCTGCTGCGGCGCGGCCCGGCCGACCACTACCTGCTGGTGCTGGTCCACCACATCGCCTCGGACGCCGCCTCGGCCGACGTCATCATCCGCGAGCTCCAGGAGTACTACGGGGGAGCCGACCCCGCGCGCAGCGCGCCCGTCCCCCCGTACACCGAGTTCGTCGACCGGGAGCGGCAGTGGCTGGCCGGCCCGGCGGCCGAGGCGGCGCTGGACTGGTGGTCGCAGCGGCTCGCCGACCCGCCCGCCCACCTCGACCTCTCCGCCAAGGAGCGGCCGCCGGGCGTCACCTACGAGGGCCGCGACCTCGCGTTCCGCTGGAGCGCCGAGGAGACGCGCCTGCTGCGGGAGTTCGCGGTGCGCGAGGGCGTGTCGGTCAGCACCGTCGTGCTGGCCGGGTTCTTCGCCGCGCTCAACCGCGCCGTCGGCGCCGAGGACGCGGTGCTGGCCACCGCCATCGCCCAACGGGCCGAGGCCGGCTGGGAGTCCGCCGTCGGCTACTACCTGAACACCGTGCTGGTCCGGGCGGCCCCGGCCGCCGACCGGAGCTTCCGCGAGCTGCTGCGCGAGGTGCACGCCTTCTCGCTCGGCCTGCTGGAGCACATGAACTACCCGCTCGACCTGCTGGCCGCCCAGCTGAAGCCGCCGCGCGCCGAGGGCCGCTCCCCCTGGTTCGACACGGTGGTGAACTGGCTGTCCTCGGACGCCTTCCCCCGCTCGGTGAAGCTCTTCCACGGCGTCGGCGAGACCCTCGAACCGGACGGCGCGCTGCCCCTCGAACCGCTCCCGGTGCGCCGGCACCTGGCCAAGTTCGACCTGGAGATCTCGATGGCCGACATCGACGGCCGGGTGGCCGGGCACGTCCAGTACAAGCCGGACTACCTGGAGCGGGAGACCGTCACGGCGCTGCTCGCGCTGTTCCGCACCGTGCTCTTCGACTCGATCGCCCGCCCCGACCAGGCCCTCGGCGCCGTCGCGTCGCCCGGCCTTCCCAAGGAGACGGACCAATGACCCAAACCCTGCACGCCGAGTTCGTCGCCCAGGCGGTCAAGAACCCCGACGCGACGGCCGTCTACTCCGACGCCGGCGTCCTGACCTACGGCGAACTGAACGAGCGCTCCCGGGTACTGGCCGAGCGCCTCGTCGCCGACGGAGCGGGCCCGGGCGTCCCGGTCGGCATCTGCGTCGAGCGCACCCCCGACCTGCTCGTCGCCGTCCTGGCGGCGCTGCGCTCCGGGGCCTGCTACCTGCCGCTGGACCCGCACTACCCCGCCGAGCGGCTGGGCTTCATGGTCCGGGACAGCGGGACGCGGCTGCTGCTCACCACGCCCGCCGCCCGGGCCCACTGCCCGAGCGGGCCGACGGTCGTGGTCCTCGGGCCGGAGGTGACCACCGAGTCCGGCGTGAAGCCCGTACCGGTCGTGCCGGAGGACACCGCGTACGTCGTCTACACCTCGGGCTCCACCGGGGTGCCCAAGGGCGTGGCCGTCCGGCACGCCGGGGCGGTGGCGATGCTCGCCGAGATGGACCGCGTCCTGGAGGGCTGCGACCTCGGCGGCGTCTCGGCGGCGAGCTCGATCTGCTTCGACCTGTCCGTGATGGAGCTCTTCAACGCGCTGTGCCGCGGCGGCGCCGTCGTGCTCGTGGAGAGCGCCGTGCAGCTGGCCGAGAGCCGCTACGCGGACCGGATCACCCACCTGAGCGTCGTCCCGTCGGTGATGAACGGCCTGCTCGACGCCGGCGCGGTGCCCCCCAACGTGCGCTCGATCGTGTTCGGCGGCGAGGCGCTGCGCCGCAAGCTGGTGGACCGGGCCTACCGGGAGACCGGCGCCACCCGGGTGTTCAACGCCTACGGCCCCACCGAAGGCACCGTGTTCTGCACCTTCGGGCCGGTGCCCGAGGGCGGGCGGGACGAGCCGACCATCGGGCCGCCGACCGCCACCGACCTGGTCTACCTGCTCGGTGCGGACCTGGCGCCGGTGCCGGCCGGGGAGCCCGGCGAGCTCTACCTCGGCGGCGTCGGCCTCGCGCACGGCTACGTGAACCGGCCGGGCACCACCGCCGAGCGCTTCGTGGCGGACCCGTTCCGCGCGGGCGAGCGGATGTACCGCACCGGGGACCTCGCGCGGTTCACCGAGGACGGCGAGCTGCGCTTCCTCGGCCGCACCGACCACCAGGTGAAGCTGCGCGGCCACCGGATCGAACTGGAGGAGGTCGAGGCCCGGCTGACGGCCTGCCCGGAGGTCCGCGAGGCGGCCGCCACCGTCCGCGGCGACCGGCTGGTCGGCTACGTGGTGCCCGCGGGCGAGGGCGCGCCGCTGCCCGGGCCCCGGCTGGACACCGCGCTGCAGGGCGCCGTCACCGGCCGGCTCGCCGCCGAACTGCCCGACCACCTGGTGCCCGCGACGCTCGTCCTGCTGGACGCCCTCCCGCTGGGCCCGGGCGGGAAGCTCGACCGCGGCGCGCTGCCCGAGCCGCCGGCCGTCGGCGCCGACGGGCCGCGGACGGCCGCCGGCACGCCGACCGAGGTGGCGCTGGCGGAGATCTGGGGCGAACTGCTCGACCTCGACCCGTCCACCATCGACGTGCAGTCCGCGTTCTACGACCTCGGCGGCGACTCGCTGCTGCTGGTCCGCCTCGCCCGGCTGATGACCCGGCGCTTCGACCGCCGCGTCCGGGTGCCCGACCTCTTCAGCTTCCGCGACATCGCCTCGCTCGCCCGCTGGCTGGACGACGACAGCGGTGCCGCCCCCGAGGCCGTCCGGTCGGCCCGCCTGCGCGCCGGCGCCCGCCGGGCCGCCCTGCGCGGCCGCGGCGGCGGCGCGGCCGGAACCCCCGGCCCGGGCACCGGCCGCTGAGCCCGGCCACCCCCACTCGACACGAAGCAGGAGCCCTTCCATGACCGACAGCCCCGAGCAGGAGTACGACCCGGGTGACGTGGCCGTCATCGGCATGTCCCTGCGGGCGCCGGGTGCCCGCACCAAGGAGCAGTTCTGGGACAACCTCGTCCACGGCCGGGAGTCCGTGACGTTCCTGGCCAAGGAGGACATCCACGTCGACGAGACGCTGATCCACAACCCGTCCTACGTCCGGGCCTGCGGCGTGCTCGACACCTACGACCGGTTCGACCCGTCGGTGTTCGGCATCAGCGACCGGATGGCCGCCGCGATGACCCCGGAGAACCGGCTGTACCTGGAGAGCGCCTGGGAGGCCCTGGAGGACGGCGGCTACGACCCGGACCGGCTCACCGCCGAGATCGGCATGTACGGCGCCAACAACCCGCAGACCGCCGCGCTCTACAGCTCCCCGCCGGACCGCGCGTCGGTCGGCCCCGAGGCGATCGAGGCCAGCCTGGCGTGGTCGCCGGACAGCATGACCTCCAACGCCCTGTACTACCTGGGGCTCACCGGCGAGGCCGTCACGGTCGCCGCCGTCTGCGCGGGCTTCCACTACGCGGTGCACCTGGCCTGCCAGTCGCTGCTGCTGGGCGCGTGCGACATGGCGATCGCCGGCGGCTCGATGGTGCGGCTGCCGCACCCCCGCGGGCACCTGTGGGAGGAGAACCGGATCCTGTCCCGGGACGGCCACTGCCGCCCGTTCGACGCCAACGGCACCGGCACCGCGCTGTCCAGCGGCGTGGTGACCCTGCTGCTGAAGCCGCTCGGCCGGGCCGTCGCCGACCGCGACCACGTCTACGCCGTGGTCAGGGGCACGGCCGTGAACAACAACGGCGTCAGCGCGATGGCGTACGGCCTGGCCCAGCCCGAGCGGCTGAGCGCCTGCATCGCCGCCGCCATGGAGGTCGGCGGCGTCGCCCCGGACACCGTGTCCATGTACGAGGCCAACGGCCTCGGCCTGCCGGTCACCGACGGGCTCGAAGTGCACGCGGCGGCCATGGCGTTCGGCAAGCAGACCGCCACCGCGTCGATCGGCGGGGTGAAGGGGAACGTGGGCCACGGCGGGGTGGTGTCCGGCGGCTTCGGCACGGTGAAGGCCGCGCTGGCCCTGTACCACCGGACGCTCCCGGCGACGATCAACCTGACCGAGGTCGACCCGGACCTCGACCTCCCCGCCACCCCCTTCGTGCCCCAGATCGAGACCGCCGCCTGGGAGCCGGAGGCCGGCATCCGCCGGGCGGGCATCACCTCCCTCGGCGGCGGCGGCTACAACGCCCACCTGGTGCTGGAGGAGCCGCCGGCGCCCGCCGGGCGCGCCCCCGAGGAGGTGGGCCGGCCGCGGCTGGCCACCCTGTCCGCGATGGACGACGAGGCGCTGGCCCGTCAGCGCGCCCGGCTGCGGGAGTGGCTGGAGGACCGCCCGGACCTGCGCCTGGACGACGTCTGCTTCACCCTCAACCTCGGCCGCAAGGTGATGGGCCGCCGGTGGGCAGCGGTGGTCCGCAGCCGCGCGGAGCTGGTCGCGGCGCTGTCCGACGACGCCCGCGGCGCGGCCGCCCCGTCCGCCGCCGCCGGCTCCTCCTCCGGCGGTGGCCGCGGGCTGGTGCCGTCCGGCCAGGACGCGTCCGCGCTGGCCGACCTGGCCGCCGCCTGGCTGGCCGGGCAGCAGGTGGACTTCGACGCCCTGCACCGGGACGGGGCCGGGCGCCGGGTGCCGCTGCCCACCTACCCCTTCCGGCCCCGCCGGTTCTGGCGCACGGACTGGTGAGCATGACGACACCGTTGGGCCCACCGGCCCTGGACACCGTGGACCTGGGCGACCCGGCCACCTTCGCGGAGCACGACCTCGACGGCTTCTGGCGCACCCTGCGGGACACCGCGCCGCTGCACTGGAACCCGCCGGCCGGCGGGCGCCGGGGGTTCTGGGTGCTCTCCCGCCACGAGGACATCATGGCGACCTACCGGGACGACGTGCACTTCACCTCCGAGCGCGGCAACGTGCTCGTCACCCTCCTGGAGGGCGGCGACGCCGGGGCCGGCCGGATGCTGGCCGTCACCGACGGGCCCCGGCACCTGGAGCTGCGCAAGATCCTGCAACGGGTGCTCTCGCCGCGGGTGCTCGACGAGGTCGCGCGGACGGTCCGGGACAACACCCGCCGGTGGATCCGTGAGGCGGTCGAGTCCGGCGGCTGCGACTTCGCGGAGCGGATCGCCGCCCGCATCCCGATGACCACGATCTCGAACCTGCTCGGCGTGCCCGAGCGGGACCGGGAGTACCTGCTCGGCCTGACCAGGACGGCGCTGTCCGCGGAGGACGAGGACATCGACGAGGTCGACTCCGAGATGGCCCGCAACGAGATCCTGATGTACTTCATGGACCTCGTCGAGGAGCGGCGCGAGGCCCCCGGCGAGGACGTGATCAGCATGCTGGTCGCCAGCGCCGTGGACGGCGTGCCGCTGTCCGACGAGGACGTCGTCCTCAACTGCTACAGCCTGATCATCGGCGGCGACGAGACCAGCCGGCTGACGATGATCGACTGCGTCCGCACGCTCGCGGCCCGGCCCGGGCAGTGGCAAAGGCTCAAGCGGGGCGAGGTCGCGATCGAGACCGCCGTGGACGAGGTGCTGCGCTGGGCGTCCCCCACCCTGCACTTCGGGCGCAGCGTCGAGCGGGCGACCGAACTGCACGGGGTGCGGCTGGAGCCGGGCGAGATCGTCACGCTCTGGCACGCCTCCGGCAACCGCGACGAACGGGTCTTCGAGCGGCCCGGGGAGTTCGACCTCGGCCGCACCCCGAACAGGCACCTGGCCTTCGGCTACGGCCCGCACTTCTGCGTCGGCTCGTACCTGGCCAAGGTGGAGATCGCCGAACTGCTCCAGGCCCTGCGGGACTTCACCCTCGGGATCGAGCAGACCGGCGAGGCGCGGCCGATCCGCTCCAACTTCCTGACCGGCTTCTCCACCATGCCGGTGCGTTTCGAACCCGACCACTCCGGGCTGAGGGAGTGCCGATGAACATATACATGTCAGGGCAGGGCGCGTTCGCGGTGCAGGTCGCGGAGGCCCTGCTGGACAAGGGGCACAAGGTCGTCGGCGCGGCCGCGCCCCGGCTGCGCAAGGGCCGGACGGACGAGCGCGACGCGATGTCCTGGGACCGGCTGCGGGCCTGGGCGTTCCCCCGGGACATCCCCTGGACGGACGCGGCCGAACTGCGGGCGGCGCACGTCCCGGACGGCGTGGACGTCATCGTCGCCGCGCACTCGCACGCCTTCCTCGGCCGCCGGACCCGCGCCCGGGCCGGGGTCGCGACCATCGGGTACCACCCCAGCCTGCTGCCGCTGCACCGCGGCCGGGACGCGATCCGGTGGACCATCCGCGACGGCGACAGGGTGACGGGCGGGAGCGTCTACCACCTCACCGAGCGCACCGACGCCGGCCCGCTCGCCGCCCAGGAGCACCTGTTCGTGCCCCCGGGCTCGACCGCGCAGAGCCTGTGGCGCGACCACCTGGCCCCGCTCGGCGTGCGGCTGCTGGTGAAGGTCGTCGCCGACCTCGCCGCCGACCGGCGGATCGAGGTACCCCAGGACGAGAGGCTGGCGACCTGGGAGCCCGCGATGGACGCGCCGCCGCTGTTCAAGCCCGAGTTGATCGCCCTGCCGGGTTCGGTGCGGGTCGAGGGCAGCGCGCGGGCGCTGCACGAGTGAGGAGGGTGCGGCGCCGCGACGACTGAATCGCTGCGAGCAACTCCTCGGGTGCCCCCGGGTGTTCGGTCCTCCGGGGGCACCTCTGTGCTTTCACGACGCCCGAGTTGGCAATTCCGCCGCGCTATTTTCCGGCAACTCCGCGGTAGCGAAGCCTGGTTATCCGACCTGACGAACAGCCAGTGGCCATTTGGATTTCCCGCGCCGAACACCGCACAAGCGATCTTTCGGACTCCGGGAACCGTACGGCCCCGCCGAGCGTCGGGCCTCGCGCCGCCGCCCTGCCCCCGCTCCACCCTCGCCACGAGACCTCGGATGACCAGCGGCGATGCCCAGACGGAGCGCCGCCGGCCCGGCAGCCGGACCGGCCCGCCGGTGCCGTGCGTCACCGCTCGCGACCGTCGGACGGGCCTCCGAGGCCGGCTGGCGAGCACCCCTTCCGATGTGATTTGCCTCACGGCCAAGTGGCCGGTTCATCCGTTTTCACCCGAGCTGCCCCCCGCCCGGCACGGCCGTACCAAGGGCATATTTCTCACGCTTTTCTGATGAAGCGTTGACAGTTCTTTTAGGTGTCCATAAGGATCCGCTCAAACTTCGCCCACATTCGGAAGTCGGAGCTTACGCACAGTGAGAACAGCAGCAAGACGGTCGGGCAGCATGCTCGCCGCGGCACTCGCCGCGGTCGCGCTGGCCGCGACCGCGGTGGTGCCGGCCGCCGCCGCCACCCCCGGAGGGACACCTCCGCCCGGCGCGACGGAATCCCAGGACACCGCCGAGACCCAGGCCGTCCACGAGGCCGCCCGCACCGGTCAGCCGGTCGAGGTGCTCGCCAAGCGCAGCGAGACCAGCGACACCGTCGCCCAGCCGGACGGCAAGCTGAAGACCACCACCTACGTCCAGCCCAAGCGGGTGCGCAAGAACGGCGCCTGGGTGGAGCTGGACCCGACGCTGCAGTCCCTGCCGGGCGGCGCGATCGCCCCGAAGGGCTCCACCGCGGACCTCCGATTCTCCGGCGGCGGCAGCGAGCCGCTGGTCACCATGGCCCGGGCCGGCAAGGAGCTCAAGCTCAGCTGGCCCAAGCCGCTGCCCAAGCCGACCGTCAACGGCGCGACCGCCGAGTACGCGTCGATCCTGCCGGACGTGGACCTGAAGCTGTCCGCCACCAGGACCGGGTTCACCCAGGTCATCGTGGTGCACACGCCCGAGGCCGCCAGGAACCCCGAGCTGGACCAGCTCCGGCTCGGCCTCCAGGGCCACGGCCTGACCTTCAGCCAGGAGGCGGACGGCACCCTCAAGGCGAAGGACCCGTCCGGCGGCGGCACCGTCTTCGAGGCGCCCGTGCCGGTGATGTGGGACTCCTCCAAGCCGGCCGGCGCCGCGCCGAGCGCCCCGACGAGCGCGCCCGCGAGCGCCCCCGCCGCCGCGCCTGCCGCACCGAGGTCCTTCAAGGCCGCGCCGCAGGCCGCCCCGCAGGCCGAGGCTCCCGCCGCTCCGGCGCAGACCGCCCCCGCCCCCGCGCAGAGCGACCCGGCCGCCGCCGGCTACGGCGACCTGCCCGGCGAGGGCGCCAAGATGACCCGCCTCAAGGTCGACCTGCCCAAGGACGGCCTGGTGCTGTCCCCCGACCAGACCATGCTGGCCGCGCCCGACACCGTCTACCCGGTGATGATCGACCCGGCGTGGAACACCCCGCACGCCGGCGACTGGGCGGGCGTCTCGCGCACCTACCCGAACCAGGCGTACTGGCACTTCACGTACAACAGCACCTACGTCCACGACTGGGGCGTCGGCTACTGCGGCGACACCTCGCGGTGCGCGCCGACCGACGTGAAGCGGGCCTTCTTCCAGGTGTCCAACCCGTTCGTCGGCAAGCAGGTCCTCGCCGCCACCTTCGGCACCTACGAGAGCTGGTCGTACTCCTGCGACGCCCGGCCCGTCGAGCTGTGGAACACCGGCTACATCTCCCCCGGCCTGAACTGGAACGCCCAGAACGCCTCCGGCTTCTGGGGCCGCTACCTCCAGACCATCAACACCGCCAAGGGCTGGAGCGGCAACTGCCCCGGCGGCTGGCTGGAGTACGGCGAGGACGGCGCGGTGCGCAACCTCGTCCAGGACGCCGCCAACTGGGGCTGGCCGACCATCACCTTCGGCCTGAAGGCCCAGAACGAGGGCGACACCCTCGCCTGGAAGCGCTTCACCGACGACGCCTACCTGTCGGTGTACTACAACCTGCGGCCCAACCAGATCCCGATGTCCGACATGACGATGTCGCCGGGTTCCGTGTGCCAGTACCCGGGCATCAAGATCAACAAGATGCCGCAGGTCACCACCCGGGCCACCGACCCGGACGGCGAGGCCGTCGGCGTGCAGTTCGCGGTCGGCTGGGACGACGGCACCGGCCTGCGCCGGCGCTGGTGGTCCACCGGCTCGGAGGACGCCGCACCGGGCTGGGACACCTTCAAGGCCTCCGGCTCGATCTTCTCCTGGCCGCTGCCCACCAGCCTGCCGCAGAACATCCAGCTCGACTGGGAGGCCCGCGCCTGGGACGGCGCCCAGTGGGGGCCGTGGTCCTCCGACGGCGACCCGACCGGCTGCTACTTCATCGTCGACACCTCCGCCCCGGACGGTCCGGCGATCACCTCCAACGCCTACCCGGGCTCCAAGGACGCCACCGCGGCGCTCCCCTGGACCGACGGCGTCGGCCGGACCGGCTACTTCACCCTGAAGTCCGCCGCCACCGACGTGGTCAAGTACCAGTGGGGCCTGGACACCTCGCCGTCCGCGGCGAACGAGGTCGCCACCAGCGGCGGCGCCGGGCAGGCCGTGCGCGTCCAGCCGCAGACCGCCGGCGTGCACTTCCTGTCCGCCCGGGCCGTCGACGGCGCGGGCAACGCCTCGCAGCCCGAGACGTACTACTTCAACGTGCTCGCCGGGCAGCCGCAGCGCGCCGGCTGGTCGATGGACGACCCGAGCGGCACCAGCGTGACCGGCACGGGCGGCGGCTTCGACACCACCCTGGGCTCCGGCGCCACCCCCGGGGCGGCCGGCCACCTCCGCGAGGGCCTCGCCCTCGACGGCACCGCCAACGGCTACGCCGAGGCCTCCTCGGCCGTCCTGGACACCTCCCGCAGCTTCACCGTCTCCTCCTGGGTCAAGTTCAACGGCGGCGACTACAACCGTGCGGCGGTCAGCCAGAGCGGCCCGGACTACTACGCGTTCCAGCTCGGCATCGAGAACGTCGGCGGCGTCCCCAAGTGGGGCTTCAAGGTCCAGACCGCGGCCGGCAACCAGGACGCGACCACGGTCGGCATCCAGTCCACCGACCCCGCCACGACCGGCGTGTGGACCCACCTGACCGGCGTCTGGAACGCGGACGCCCGCACCATCCAGCTGTTCGTCAACGGCAGCCTCATGAAGTCGGCCACCGTCGGCACGGTCTGGGACGGGCACGGCCCGCTGGAGATCGGCCGCAACCGCTGGAAGGGCCAGTGGGTCGGGAACTGGCCCGGCTCGATCGACGAGGTCCGGGTCTGGGACCGCTCCCTGAGCACGGCCGAGGTCACCGACGTCGCCGCCGACAAGCAGCTCGCCACCGGCCGCCCCGCGAAGGCGGTCTGGCACCTGGACGGCACCGACGCCAAGCCGGTCGGCACCGCCGAGAACGACAACCTGACCGCCTACAACGGCGTCGCGCTCGGCCGCCCGGGCATCGCCGACAAGGCGATCCACCTGGACGGCGTCGACGACTACCTGCGCGGCACCCGCCCGCAGGTGGACGGCACCCGGGACTTCTCGGTCTCCGCCTGGGTCAAGCTGCCGGCGCCCACGCCCGGCGACGGCACCGCGAAGATCGCCGTCTCCCAGATCGGCCAGCACAACAGCGAGTTCTCGCTGTACTACTCCGCCTACTGGCAGCGCTGGGCCTTCGGCCGCTACAAGGAGGACACCTCCGCCGACACCCTGGTGCGCACCTGGCAGCCCGACTGCACCCCGGGCACCCAGATCAACGGCGCGCCCTGCTTCGCCGGCACCACCGGCGAGTGGACCCACCTGCTGGGCGTCTCCGACACCGCCGCGAAGAAGCTGCGCTTCTACATCAACGGCTTCCTGGTCGGCGAGTCGGACTACACCCAGAACGCCCCGTGGGCCAACCCCGGCCCGATCCAGATCGGCGCCGTCAACCGCGAGGGCGTCAACGGCGAGTTCTTCGGCGGTGACATCGACGACGTGCGGATCTACGACCGCGTCGTCACCGGTGCGGAGGCCGGCGCCATGGTGCAGCAGCGCCCGCAGCTGGCCGGCCGCTGGAAGCTCAACGCGGCCGCCGGCACCCCGGCCGTCACCCCCGACGAGGGCCCGGCCAAGGCCGGCGCCCAGCTCGGCGGCGGCGCCTCGATCAAGGCCGACGGCGGCCTGTTCCCGACCGCCGGCACCCTGCTGCTGGACGGCGCCACCGGCTACGCCGCGACCGCCTCGACCCCGCTGCACACCGGCCAGAGCTTCACCCTGGCCGGGTGGGCGAACACCGCGGGCGTCCCGACCCGGAAGATGACCGCGTTCTCGGTCGCCGGCGCCAACAACAGCGCCGTCACCGTGCGCTGGGTGCCGCTGGGCAACAACCCCGTCACCGGGCAGCCGTACGGCCAGTGGGAGGCCGAGGTCAGCGACACCGACGCGGGCACCGGCGCCAAGCGCACCAGGACGGCCCACACCTCGGCCGTCTCCGTCATGGAGAACTGGACGCACCTGGCGGTCAGCTACGACGCCTTCTCCGACCGGCTCGCCCTGTACGTCAACGGCCAGGTCGAGAACCAGGGCTGCGCGGACGGCGACAGGACCTGCACCGCGCACATCTCCTGGGCCGCGGGTGTTCCGCAGCCCTACGAGGCGGGCGGCGGCGTGCAGTTCGGCCGGAACCGGGAGTCCGGTGCGTGGGGTGAGTACTTCTCCGGCGAGCTGGACGACGTCTGGCTGTACCAGGGCGTGCTGAGCCCCGCGCAGATCGCCAAGCTGGCCGACTACAACGCCGTGCTGGACACCTCCACCGGCGTCTGATCCCGATGTCCAGGGGCCGGGCGGACACCGACCGCCCGGCCCGTGGTCTGTCATATCCCCATCCTTTCCGAGGAGTTGTTCCACCCATGAGCAGGAAGAGGTCGGTGCCGCGGCCGACCCGCACCAGAGTGTCCGCGGTCATCGCGGGCGCGCTGGTCGGGTCGCTGCTGCCGGCACTGCCGCTGGCCGCCGTCGCGGCGGCCGCGGAACCGTACACCAAGCCCTCGGCGGTCTCACCCGAGAAGCCGGTCAAGGGCTCGGACGCGAAGGCCAAGGGCCGCAAGGCCGACACCACCGTCAGCAAGACCGACGGCAAGCACGGCGCCCTGCCCGGCGCGGGCAGCGCCACCGTCGACGTGCCGGGCGAGAAGGGCAAGGCCGTCAAGGCCGGCAAGCTGCCCGTCGCCCTCTCCTCCGCCGGCTCGGCCGGCAGGGCGAAGGTCGAGCTGTTCGGCCAGGACGCCGCCGCGAAGGCCGGCGTCAACGGCTTGCTGCTGACCGTCACCGGCGCGGACGAGAACAGCGGCCTGGCCGTCGACTACTCGTCCTTCGCCCAGGCCGCCGGCTCCGGCTTCGGCTCCCGGCTGAAGCTGGTCCGCCTGCCCGAGTGCGCCCTGACCACCCCGGACCTGCCCGAGTGCCGGGTGCAGACCCCGCTGCCGGGCGGCAACGACACGGCGAAGCAGACGGTGGCCGCGGACGCGCTGACCGCCGCCCCGGCCGGATCGATGCGGCTGAACGCCGCGCCGGGCGCGATGGTGCTGGCCGCCACGACCGGCAGCGCCGGGCCGAGCGGCGACTACAAGGCGACGCCGCTGTCCAGCGCGTCGAGTTGGTCGACGGCGCTGAACAGCGGCTCGTTCAGCTGGTCGTACGACATGCCGCTGACCGCGATGCCCGGCGGGCTGACCCCGAAGATCGGCCTGTCCTACAACTCCGGCGCGATCGACGGCCGGACGGCCAACAGCAACAACCAGGCCTCCTGGGCGGGTGACGGCTTCGACCTGTCGCCGGGCTTCGTCGAGCGCAGCTACAAGGCGTGCGCGGACGACGGGGCGCCCAAGACCGGAAGGTCCAGCCCCGGCGACCAGTGCTGGGGCACCGACAACGCCACCATCAGCTTCGCCGGGCACGCGGGCGAACTGATCCCGGTCTCCGGCGACGAGTGGCGGATCAAGAACGACGACGCCACCAAGGTCGTCCGTGTCCGCGACACCGGCCGGGGCAACGGCGACAACGACGGCGAGTACTTCCGCGCCACCACCACCGACGGCACCACCTACTACTTCGGCTACAACCGAATGCCCAACTGGAGCGCGGGCAAGCCGGAGACCAGGTCCGTCTACACCGTGCCGGTCTACGGCAACAACGCGGGCGAGCCGTGCAACGGCGCGGACTTCGCCTCGTCCTGGTGCCAGCAGGGCTGGCGGTGGAACCTGGACCTGGTGGTCGACGCCCACGGCAACGACGTCACCTACTGGTACACCCCCGAAACCAACAACTACGGCCGCAACCTGAAGGCCACCGACCGCACCCCGTACGTCCGGGGCGGGCGGCTGGACCACATCGAGTACGGCCAGCAGAAGCAGGACATCTACTCCGCCACCGTCAAGCCGATGGGCCGCGTCGACTTCGCCACCGCCGAGCGCTGCCTGGAGACCGACACCGCACTCTGCGACCCGGCGAAGATCGACACCAACCGGCAGTACTGGTACGACACCCCGTGGGACCAGAACTGCAAGGACGGCACCGACTGCACCGGCCAGTACGCGCCGACGTTCTTCACCCGCACCCGCCTCACCCAGGTCGCGGCCAAGACCCTCCAGGCCGACGGCACCTACGCCACCGTCGACACCTGGGACCTGACCCACAAGTGGGGCACCGCCGACTACGACTACCAGCTGCTGCTGGACTCGGTCAGGCACACCGGCTCCTCCGCCGCCCCCTCCGTCACGCTGCCCAGGACGACCTTCGCCTACAAGCAGCTGGCCAACCGGCTCGACAAGGTCGGCGACGGCCGCATGCCGTTCATCAAGCAGCGCCTCGGCACCGTCACCGACGAGCTCGGCGGCCAGATCGACGTCAACTACTCGGCGCCGGCCTGCGACTGGAACGCACTGCCGACCCCGGAGAACAACACCACCCGCTGCTTCCCGCAGATGTACCAGCCCTCCGAGGAGACCCCGGTCACCACGGAGTGGTTCAACAAGTACGTCGTCGACGCGGTCATCGCCACCGACCGCACCGGCGGCGCGCCCGACATGGTCACCCGCTACACCTACCTCGGCGACGCCGCGTGGCACTTCGACGACGAGGACGGCCTGACCAAGGAGAAGCTCAAGACCTGGTCCCAGTGGCGCGGCTACGCCCACGCCCGGATCGAGACCGGCGGCGTCACCGGCATGTCCACCCAGGCCGACCACTACTTCCTGCGCGGCATGGACGGCGACCGCAACAACCCCGCGGACAAGAACGCCAAGCGCAGCGTCACCGTCGACGACGGCCAGGGCGCCACGCTCACCGACGACGACGCCTGGGCGGGCTACGAGTACCGCACCGAGCAGTACGACAAGCCCGGCGGCGTGGTCCTCGTCAAGACCGTCAACACCCCGTGGAAGAAGGAGACCGCCAAGCGCGTCCGCGACTGGGGCACCACCACCGCCAACATCGGCGGAATCAGCGGCACCCGCACCTTCACGTCCCTCGACAAGGGGGCCGGCAGCGCGTGGCGCGAGACCCGCACCGGCACCACGTTCGACGACTACGGCCGCGTCGTCCAGGCCGAGGACCTCGGCGACGTGGCGACCGCCGCGGACGACAAGTGCACCCGCACCACCTACGCCGACAACGTGGGTGCGTGGATCCTCACCGGCTCGATCCGGACCGAGACCGTCGCCGCGGGCTGCGCCACCGCCGTGGACCGCCAGACCCGGGCGGACGGCACGTCAGTCGTGCTGTCCGACACCCGGAGCCGCTACGACGGACAGGCCTACGGCGCCGCCCCCACCAAGGGCGACGTCACCCTGGCCCACACCCTCAAGTCGCAGAGCGGAAACAGCGCCACCTACCTGGACACCGCGGTGTCGTTCGACGTCTACGGGCGCGCGCTGACCTCGACCACGCTGGCGTCGACCACCGTGTTCGACACCACCGGCGCCACCGGGCCGGTCACCACCGCGTCCCCGAACGCCCGGACGACGACCACCGCCTTCAGCCCGGCCACCGGCCGCCCCACGAAGTCCGTGGCGACCACCCCGCCCGCCAAGGCCGGGGACGCCACCACCACCCAGACCACCACCACCGACTACGACCTGCTGCGCGGACTGGCCACCGACACCGTCGACGCCAACAACCGCCGCACCGACCTCCAGTACGACGCGCTCGGCCGCACCCTGAAGGTCTGGCTGCCCGACCGCTCCAAGGCGACGGGTCAGACCCCGAACCAGGAGTACGCCTACACCGTCGACGAGGGCCGGATCGCCGCCGTCGCCAGCCGTTCGCTCAACGACGACGGCTCCCAGCAGACCGCCTACAGCCTCTACGACGGCCTCGGCCGGCTCCGGCAGTCGCAGTCGCCCGGCGACAACGGCGGCCGGGTGCTGACCGACACCTTCTACGACGAGCGCGGCCAGGCGGCCCTCGCGTTCGCCCCCTACTACGCCACCGGCGCGCCCTCGACCGCCCTGTTCAAGCTCGACGACACCGTCGGGGTGGAGTCGCAGACCAAGCAGGAGTTCGACGGTCTCGGCCGGGTCGTCAAGTCCACGCTGCTCGCCGGCAACGGCGTCGGCACCCCGGTCTCCACCACGCTCACCGAGTACGGCGGCGACCGGGTCACCGTCACCCCGCCGCTGGGCGGCACCCCGACCACCGCCATCAGTGACGTCGCCGGGCACACCACCGAGCTGCGGCAGTACAACGCCGCCACCCCGACGGGCCCGTACGAAGCCACCACCTACGGCTTCGACCCGGCCGGTCACCTCACCAAGCTGACCAACCCGGCCGGCACGGTGTGGAGCTGGACCTACGACCAGCTCGGCCGGCAGACCAAGGCCGTCGACCCGGACAGCGGCACGTCCGTGAAGACGTACAACGACCGCGGCGAGGTGACCGCCTCCACCGACGGGCGCGGCCGGACGGTCGCCAGCGTCTACGACAACCTCGGACGCCTGACCGAGACCCACGAGGACTCGGCGGCCGGCCCGCTGCTGACCTCCCAGGCCTGGGACCCGGCCGGCAACAAGGGCCTCCAGTCCTCCAGCTCCCGGTTCAGCACCGTCGGCGGCCGGACCTACGAGTACAAGACGACGTACTCGCTGTTCGACGCCCGTTCCCGGCCGACCCGCACCACCGTCACCGTTCCGTCCGTCCCCGGGCAGGAGGCGCTGGCGGGCAGCTACGTCACCGGCACCGTCTACCGCCTCGACGGGCAGGCCAGGAGCACCGCGTACCCGGCGGCCGGGAACCTGCCGGCCGAGTCCGTCGCGTTCACCTACGACGCCCTGAACCGGCTGACCGCCTCCGAGGGCCTGACGAAGTACCAGACCGGGCAGACCTTCAGCCTCACCGGCAAGCCCTTGCAGACCACCCTCGGCAACGGCACCGCCGGCAAGGACGTCTACGTCACCAACGCCTACGAGTGGGGCACCCAGCGCCTCGCCTCGACCCGCACCGACCAGTACGGCGTCACCGGTGCCACGCGCGCCGCCGCCTACACCTACGACCAGGCCGGCAACGTCACCTCGGTCACCGACACCTCCCGCTCCGGCACCGACCGGCAGTGCTTCAGCTACGACCACCTGGTCCGCCTCACCGACGCCTACACCCCCGGTTCCGGTGGCTGCTCGGCCCCCGACGGCACCCGGCTCGGCGGCCCGGCCCCGTACTGGACCAGCTGGACCTACAACGCCAACGGCACCCGGGCCAGCGAGACGCGGCACGACACCACCGGCAACACCGCCCAGGACGCCACGACCGCCTACACCTACCCCGCCGCCACCGCGGCCAAGCCCCACTCCCTCACCGGCACCAGCACCGTCACCGGCGCCAACGGCGCCCCCGTGCAGGAGAGCTACGCCTACGACGCGTCGGGCAACACCACCGAGCGGCACCTCAGGCCGGGCGCCGGTCGGACCAGTGACCAGGCGCTGACCTGGAACTCGGAGAACCGGCTCGCCAAGGTCACCGACACCGTCACGACCACGGCCGCCTCCCCCACGACCGTCACCTCCGACTACCTCTACGACGCCGGCGGCAACCGCCTGCTCGGCCACACCCTCGACACCGCCGCCCCCGCCGCCGAGAGCTGGACCCTCTACCTCGGCAACACCGAACTCAAGCTGGTCAAGGGCGCCGCCAAGGCGACCGCCACCCGCCGCTACCCCCTCGGCGCGGCCACCGCGGTCCGCACCGACGACAACAAGCTGACCTTCCAGATCAACGACCACCACGGGACCGCCGAGGTCGGCATCGACGCCACCACCGGCGCCGTCGCCCAGCGCCGCACCACGCCCTTCGGCGGCGTCCGCGGCGCCGGCCCCACCCCCTGGGCCGACAACCGGGGCTTCCTCGGCGGTGTCCAGGAGGCCAGCGGGCTCACCCACCTCGGCGCCCGCGACTACGACCCCGCCACCGGACGGTTCATCTCGGTGGACCCGCTCCTGGAGGCGGACAAGCCCCAGACCACGAACGGCTACACCTACTCCGCCAACAACCCCGTGACGTACTCCGACCCCAGTGGCATGGCCTTCGAGGAATGCGTGAACGGGATGTACGTCTGCACCAACATGGGCACCAAGCCCGTCGAGGAGGGGAAGCGCTACAACGAGATCGTCGCGGAGAACCACCGCGCCGAGGAGGTCCAGCGACAGAACATCAAGAAGGCGGCACGCAGCGAGGAACTGGGCCGTCGTGCTGCCGCGGCCTACACCTCGGGCGGGAACTTCGACGCCAAGGCCGTCCTGGATCCCGACGCGCCCCAGATCGCCGCGTTCTTCTTCATGGGGATCGCTCCCAGCGAGTACCACTTCGACGAGAACGACAAGTTCACCGCCCAGGTCCGCCAGCACATGTGGCTGGACGTGGTCCGCAAGTACCTGGAGCAGCGTCCGGGCACCAAGCTCGGCGAGACCATCACGGGCCTCGACTACAAGACGACCTACGGCGCCAGCCTCAACGACATCCCGTTGAAGCTGATGATGGCCGCCGAGCTCTCCGACTTCGGGTCGTACCTGATCGGGAACCGGGATCCGGAGTCGGTCGAGGGGTCGGCCCGTGCCATCCTCGGGTCCTTCAACCTGAAGGCGACCGTCACCGACTACGGGAGCCTCAACCACACCGCCAAGGTCCAGTTCGAGCTCACCCAGAGCATGACCAAGGAATCGCTCACCCGAGGGGTCTCCCCGGAGGGCTACTCCTCGGGCGCGAAGGAAGGCGGCGCCGAGGCGCTGTCGGGTGCCATGTCGTCGGTGTTCCCCGCCGGCCAGCGTGCCGTCGGCTTCACCGTCACCTGGACCGAATCCATCCGGATGTCGGTCGACCAGTAACCTCGTGACCCTGCGGGCGGGCCGGTACTCCGTACCCGGCCCGCCCGTCGTGCTCCACAGAGAAAGGCAAGTCCGTGCTCCTCCCCGCACGATCCGCGTTCACGGCACTCCCGGTGGTCGCAGCGCTCGCCCTCCTGACGTCGTCCTGCGTCGACAACCGGACCGCCCCGGCGCCTCCGGTCGTCCAGGTCACGGCAGCGGACCTCGAAGGGACGTGGACGGGCTGGGGCGGCAGCAGCGTCACGCTCGGTCCGGCCGGCGCGGCACGGACCGCACGGCTCGACGGCCAGGAGTTCCGGTTCGACGACAACTGGCGGATGACCGGCCAGGGGAGCTGGGAGCTCTACGAACCCGGGCGCTACCGGGGCGGAAACACCGTGGGCCGCGGCTTCGTCGTCCACCTCACCGTCACCTCCGACCCCGGCGGGGCCGCACCGGGCGGGGAGGCACCGACCGAGCCCGCCGCGGCCTCCGCATCGCCGTCCACCGGCGTCGACGAGCGGGAAGCGGCCGGCCGGACCGCGCCCGCACCGGCCCAGGGCACCTGGGACATGGGTGTCACCCGGGACCGCGACGGCCGGACCATCCTGTACTTCCTCACGTCCGACCCCGACAACCGGGACACCTACTCGCTGTCGAGGAAGTAGCCGGCGCTGCCCGTCCTCAGGGCCCAGGCCCCGGAAATCCGCTGGCACCGGGCGGGCCGGGGACCGATGCTGGGCACCGTGTCAGAACCGAAGCAGCGGATCCGCGCCCTCCACACCGACTCCACGGTGACCGTCTACCAGGCGTACGCCCCGGCGATCGGCCTGCCCGCCGCGCGGGACGGGCGGTTCCCGGCGGCGTGGAAGCGGGACCGGATGACGTGGATCAAGCCGTCGTTCCTGTGGATGATGTACCGCTGCGGCTGGGCGGCGAAGGAGGGCCAGGAGACCGTCCTGGCGGTCGGGATCACCCGCGAGGGCTTCGAGTGGGCGCTGGCGAACAGCTGCCTGTCCCACTACGTGCCCGGGCTGCACCCGGACCGGGCCGCCTGGAAGCAGCAGCTGCAGCGCTCCCCCGCGCGGGTGCAGTGGGATCCCGAGCGCGATCTGCACCTGCGGCCGCTGCCGCACCGGTCGCTGCAGCTCGGCCTGGCCGGGGAGGCGGCGGAGCGGTACGCGGACGAGTGGATCGTCTCGGTGGAGGACGTCACCGCGCTCGCGCACGCGGTCCACGCCCGGGTGCGGGCCGGGGACCTGGACGCCGCCCGGCGGCTCCTGCCCGCCGAGCGCCCCTATCCGGCGGGCGACGCGCTGCTCGCCCACCTGGGCGGCTGAGCGCGGGGCGCCGGGAAAAGCGCTTGGAGGAACCCCGGCCGGCCTGGTAGCTTTCCGGTCGACCGTGACACCGTCCGAGGAGGTGAGACCCGTGAACGCAGTATCGACGTGGGTGCTCCCCCTTGTGGTCACGGCCGGCGGCTGACGTAGGCGTCGCCGGGAGCGCCTCGATCACCAGGCACTCCCGAAAGGCACCAGCCGTGCATACTCTCCGTTTCACCTCCGAGTCGTCGTCGAACGGCATGACCGAGCGCGACTTCACCGTGGGCGACGTCCCCGGTGTCCTCTGGTCGCCGGCCTCCGGCGCCGACCGCGCCCCGCTCGTCCTGATGGGCCACGGCGGCGGCACCCACAAGAAGCACCCCTCGATGACGGGGCGCGCCGAGCGCTTCGTGAACGGCTGCGGCTTCCACGTCGCCGTCATCGACGCGCCCGGCCACGGCGAGCGCCCGCGCAGCGCGCAGGACGAGGCCGACGTCGCCGAGCTGCGCAGGGCGCAGGCGGCGGGCGCGCCGCTGGGCCCGGTCGTCGTCCCGTTCAACGCGCGGCTGGCGGAGCTCGCCGTGCCGGAGTGGCGGGCGACGCTGGACGCGCTCCAGCAGCTCCCGGAGATCGGTCCGGACGGGCCGGTGGGCTACTTCGGCATCGCCATGGGCACCGCGCTCGGGCTGCCGCTGGTGGCCGCCGAGCCCAGGATCAGGGCCGCGGTCCTCGGCCTGATGTGGCCCGACGCGTTGGTCGAGAAGGCGAAGCAGATCACCGTCCCGGTGGAGTTCCTCCTCCAGTGGGACGACGAGCTCATGCCGCGCGAGGCGAGCCTCGCGCTGTTCGACGCCTTCGCCTCGCAGGAGAAGACGCTGCACGCCAACGCGGGCCGGCACTTCGACCTGCCCAGGTTCGAGGCCGACAGCGCGGCCCGCTTCTTCGCCCGGCACCTGCGCCCGGACCGCGCGGCGTGACGGGGCGAGGTGTGAGGGGGCGAGGTCTGACGAGGCGAGGTGTGACGAGGTGAGGTGAGCGGTGGCGGGGCCCCGCCCCCCCGCCCGGCGCCGCCCCGGCGTCCCCGGGGGCCCGGCGTACCCCCCCATGCTCGCCCTCTGAAGGGGGGGTTACACCCCCAAAAATCGGTTGG
>NZ_JBISAI010000002.1:240870-265093 GCF_044391605.1 Kitasatospora sp. NPDC018619 | reverse complement strand
CGGGGGGGGGTGGGGGGGGGTGGTGGGGGGGGGCGTGGTCGCCGGGGGGGTGGTGTGACGTGGTGTGGGGCGGGGGGGCGGCCCCCGCCCCCGGGGCGGGGCGCCGCCAGGTCGTCCCGGTGCGCCGGAATTCCCCCGCTTTGCTCGCCTTCTGACGGGGATTTACCTCCCCATTACGTCGTTGGCGAAGGTATTCCGGCCAACTTGCCGCCGCACGGGGTGACGCGTCCGCACCAAAGCTGGCACTGTACCGTCCCATCCCATTCGAACCACCAGCTCTACCGGACGGCACCTCCCTCCGCCGCCCGGCTGACTCCGGCCACCCGCACCCGGCCGTCGCAGAAGGAGTTCCGTGTGACTCGATCCCCCCGAAAGTCCACCGCCGCAGGCGCGTTGATAGCCGGCGCCGCGATGGTCGTCTCCGCCCTGACCCCCGGCGTCGCCGCCGCCGAGACCCCTGCCGGGGCCCCGGCGGGGGCCCCGGCCTTCGCCGGTGCGCTGCCGGTGCAGCTCTCGCCCGAACAGCGCGGCGAGCTCCTGGCCTCCGCGGACGCCTCCCTGGCGACGACCGCGCGGTCGCTCGGCCTGGACGCGAGGGAGGCGCTGGTCCTCAAGGGCGTCACCAAGGACGCGGACGGCAGCCTGCACACCCGCTACGAGCGGACCTTCGACGGGCTGCCGGTGCTCGGCGGCGACCTGGTCGTCCACACCGCCCCCGACGGCTCCGCCAACGGCGTCACCAAGGCCACCGAGGCGGACATCGCCGTCGACACCACCCCCGAGGAGAGCGCCGACGCCGCGAAGGGCCTCGCGCTCGACAGCGCCGGCAGCGCGAAGGTCGCGCAGGCGTCGGCCGGCGACGCCCGCAAGGTGGTCTGGGCCCGGTCCGGCACCCCGCGGCTCGCCTGGGAGACGGTCGTCACCGGCACGCAGGAGGACGGCACGCCGTCCGAACTGCACGTCATCACCGACGCCGACTCGGGCAAGAAGATCACCGAGTACCAGGGCATCGAGACGGGCATCGGCAACAGCAAGTACTCCGGCCAGGTCACCATCGGCACCTCGGCGGCCGGCATCGGCTTCGCGATGACCGACAACACCCGCGGCGGCCACAGCACCTACGACCTGAACGGCACCAGCGGCACCAGGACGCTGTTCACCAACCCGACCGACACCTGGGGCGACGGCACCGTCGCCAACCGGCAGACCGCCGCCGTGGACGCCGCCTACGGCGCGCAACTCACCTGGGACTACTACAAGAGCGTCCACGGCCGCAACGGCATCAAGGACGACGGCGTCGGCGCCTACACCCGGGTCCACTACAGCAAGAACTACGTCAACGCGTTCTGGTCCGACAGCTGCTTCTGCATGACCTACGGCGACGGCGCGGGCAACGTCAAGCCGCTGACGTCGATCGACGTCGGCGGCCACGAGATGACCCACGGCGTCACCTCCGCCACCGCGGACCTGGTCTACAGCGGCGAGTCCGGCGGGCTGAACGAGGCCACCTCCGACATCATGGCCACCGCCATCGAGTTCTGGGCCGGCAACCCCGAGGACAAGGGCGACTACCTGATCGGCGAGAAGATCGACATCAGGGGCGACGGCACCCCGCTGCGCTACATGGACAAGCCCTCCAAGGACGGCCGCTCCAGGGACTACTGGTCGCCCGACCTCGGCTCCGTCGACGTGCACTACTCCTCCGGCCCGGCCAACCACTGGTTCTACCTGGCCTCCGAGGGCAGCGGCGCCAAGACCGTCAACGGGGTGGCCTACGACTCCCCGACCTCCGACGGCCTGCCGGTGACCGGCATCGGCCGGGACGCCGCCGCCAAGATCTGGTACCGGGCGCTGACCACCTACATGACCTCCTCGACGGACTACGCGGGCGCCCGCACCGCCACCCTCCGCGCCGCCGCCGACCTGTACGGCAAGACCAGCACGACGTACCAGAACACCGCCAACGCCTGGGCGGCCGTCAACGTCGGCCCGCGCGTCGTCGACGGCCTCCTGCTGGAGCCCGCCGCCAACCAGATCACCCAGATCGGCACCGCCGCCGACCTGCGGATCGAGGCCGTCAACTTCAACCCCGGCGTCGTCACCTACCACGCGAGCGGCCTCCCGCTGGGGCTGACGCTGCACCCCGTCACCGGCCGCGTCACCGGCGTCCCGGCCCTCCCCGGCACGTACACCGTCACCGTCACCGCCAAGGCCTCGCACCACAGCAGCACCTCCACGACGTTCACCTGGAGGGTCTCGCCGGGCATCTTCACCAGCAGCACCCCGCTGCCGATCCCGGACGGCGGCCCCGCGGTCTTCTCCGACATCGCCGTCGACCGGCTCCCGGGCCAGGCGCCCAGCGACCTCAAGGTGGGCGTGGACATCAAGCACACCTGGCGCGGCGACCTGGTCATCGACCTGATCGGCCCGGACGGCACGGTGTACCCGCTGAAGAAGGCCAACCTCGGCGACTCGGGCGCCGACGTCATCGAGACCTACACGGTGGACGCCTCCGCCCAGCCCGCCAAGGGCACCTGGCGGCTCCGGCTCCAGGACACGTACCGCGGCGACTCGGGCCACCTCGACAGCTGGCGGATCGTCTTCTGACCGCACGCTGTTCGGGGCACTGAGCACTGAACACGGTCGAGGGGTGGGGGGGGGGGGGGCCCCCCCCCCCCCCCCCCCGGGGGGCGGGGCGCGGGGGGCGCGCCCCCCCCCCCCCCCCCCCCCGCGGCGCACCCCCCCCGGGCCACTCGGCCCACCCCCACGGGGGGCGTAGGTTATAGTCCCCCCCGGTTTTGGGGGCAACTCCCCCCTCACCCGGTGGGGGGGGGGGGCGGGGGGCCCCCCGCCCCACCCCTCGGCCGTGCGGTACGGGCCGTCGGCGCCCAACGCGCCGAGCCGGCAACCGGGTTCCGCACCGGCGGCGGACGGCGGACGGGCGCCCGCAGCAGAGGCGGGCCGCTCAGCCCAGCGCGCCGAGACCGCCGATCTCCGCCCCCGAGGAGCGGCACCGCCACCACGCCCGCTCCCCGTCGGCCACCGGCTCCAGCGGATGCGGATGCCCCGGGCACGGCGGCCACCGGACGAACTCGTCACCGGCCAGACGGTCCTGCACGAGATCGGCCACGAACCGGGCGAGCGGGGCGGGCGCGAGCGCCAGGTCCACCGAGCGCCCGAACAGCGGCCCGTCCCGGTCCGTCTGCCAGCCGAGCAGCAGCGCCCGCGTACCGCCGCACCCGTCCTCGGCCACCACCCGCCGCACACCGCGCGGCAGGCTTCCGGGCACCGTCCGCAGCAGATCCCGCCCCACCCGCGCACATGCCCCGGCCAGGGCCCGCGGCCCGACCGGCACCCCGTCGTCCTCCGGGCCGCCGGCCAGGGCCCACGCCGGCCCACGCCGCGAGAACCCTCGTCGCGCCGGGGTACCGTCCCGGACGCAGCCCGGGATCGACCGGTACGCCGACCGTTCTGACGTGCCGTAATTCGCTACGCCGCGGCCGGAGCGCCGTGATACACAGTCTCCGTGCAGAAAATCCTGGAGTTCCCCGAGGTCCTGCGGCTGATCGAAGACCGCTCGGCCGCGTTCCGCGCCGCGATCGCTTCCGCCCCCGACCTCGACGTGCAGGTCCCGAGCTGTCCGGAGTGGACGCTGCGCGAACTGGCGCAGCACCTCGGTGACGGCCGCCGTCGCCAGGCCGCCATCGTCGCGGCGGGCCCCGGCGCCGAGCCCCCGGCGAAGACGGACCCGAAGGGCGCCCCGACCGCACCCCGGGACCGCGCCGCCCTGGACGCCTGGCTCGCCGAGTCGACCGGGCTGATGCTCGACGCGCTGCGCGAGGCCGGGCCGGACCGCGGCTGCTGGACCTGGTGGGGCCGTTCGCAGGCCCCGGAGACCAGCGGAGCCCTGGCCCGGCACCAGGTCCAGGAGATCGCCGTCCACACCTACGACGTCCAGCTCACCCAGGGCGCCGCACAGCCGCTGCCGACGGACGTCGCGGTCGAGGGCGTCGACGAGTTCCTGACGACCGTCTCGGCGACGACCGTCCCCTGGCCGTTCAAGCCGGCGACCATCGACCTCCACGCGACCGAGGGCCGCTCCTGGCGCCTGACCCTCGACGCCGACGGCGTCCGCTGCGACGACCTCGCCGCCGACGCCGAGCCGGGCGACCTGTCGATGCGGGGGACGGCGAGCGACCTGGTCCTGTACTTCTACGCGCGCACCCCGATCGACAGCCTGGAGAACACCGGCAGCACCGAGCCGATGGAGCAGCTCGCCGACTGGGACCCGACCGCGTAGAGCGGGCGGGTGCGGTGCCGCGCCCCCGGTGTCGCCCGCAGGATCGCGGGCGACACCGGGGGCAGACCTCGTCTCGGCCCTCCGGTGGCAGCGGTCGTCGAGTGGTCGGGGAGAGCGTCGTCGGGCGCCTGGTTCCGAACGAGTGGTGGGAGTGGGTTCCCGCACCCGGCGCCGGCTCCCGCCGGCCTTCCGGTCAGCGTGGCGCCGATCCGACGCTGTACACCCACACGGGGAAAGGTGCGGCCTCCGGCTCGGGCACGCCCTGCTCGGACTGTTCGCAGACCTCTTCGATGCCCGGCTCCCGGGCCCTCAGGAAGTCCTCGACCACAGCACCGAGATCGCCGGAAGGCACGTAGGCGCCGCCAAAAGGCAGTTCGTCCGCGGCCACCGACCCGGTCGAGCACCGAAGCTGGTCAGCCTGCTCGTCGTGCCACACGTAGAACGTCGCCACGCCGGCGAAGCCCGTCTCGCGGATGCGGCGCCGGATGCCCTCGGCGGTCCGCTCGAAGGCTGCGACCACCTCCGGCACGGCCAAGGCCCGCCTGTCCTCGACCTCCGCACTCAAGCACCAGGTGTTGGTGTCCCACTCCACCCGCCGGTCGGCCGGCTCCAGCGCCAGCGGCTCGTCCGCTACCTCGGCGATCCATGTCAACAGCACCCCGGAAGTATCCGACACACTCGGGCACCGGGAACACCGGAAGAAACGACGTCTGACTGATCGGTCCGGAATGCCGCCGGAGCCGGGGCCGCCCCGGTGGCCCCGGCGGGGACGTCACGCCGGGAAGCACCGGCCCACAGAGCTGCCCGCGGGCGCCGTGCGGGTCCGGGCGGTGGCCCGGGCCCGCACGGCGCGGTGGTCAGGCCTTGGCGCCGGAATCCCCACCGGGGGTGGGCGCCGCGGGGGTGGGCTTGGGCGTGTCGGTCTTGCCGCCCTGGTTGAGCATCCCGCCCAGGGCGCTGAGGTTGCCGCCTCCGCCGGTCAGGGCCGGTGCCGCCTTCCCGGCCGCGTCGACCGCGATCTGGGCCATCTTCTGGAGGTGTTCCGTGGCGGTCTTCAGGGCTTCCTGGGCCCGTATGCCGGCTTCCTTGTCGGTGCTGGCGGCGGACTCGATGCCCTTGCTGAGCACCTGGCCCATGGTGTTGAGGCCGCTCATGTCGCGGAACAGGTTCGCCGTGGCGATGGCCTGCGCCGTCTGGAGGCCGACCGGGTCGGGCATCGCCACGGGCGGTGCGAACCTCGCCTGGGAGGCACCCATGCCGGCCGCCGTGGTGTCGAGGTTCTGCCCGCGTGAGGCGGTGGACACCGGGGCGATGTCGGCCGGGGTGATCTGGATGGGCGAGTCCTTCCAGTTCCAGAAGCGCGTGAGGTCGATCTTCTCGGCCGAGTTGGACCGGCCGAGGACGGCCTCGGCGAAGACGCCGTTGGTGGCGATGGCGATGGTGTTGGTCACCGGTGCCCCGAACGTGTTGTCGCTCGCCTTGCGCGAGTCGGTCCACTCCTCTCGTTCCTGTTCGCTGGCGAAGTTCCAGCGGAAGCCGAGGTAGTTGCCGGTGGTGGCGATCGGCTTCGGGTCCAGCAGGGTGCCGAGCGGGACCGGCGGGGCGGTCGAACCCGCCGGTGCGTAGGAGTAGTTGGCGAGGATGCGGCTGAGCGTCAGCTCGTCGGCGTTGGCCCACACGGCCTGGCTGTAGTGCCGGCGGTTGTCGTTCAGGTGGTCCAGGACCGCCTGGGGCACGTTCCCGCCCCGCACGTGGAAGCCGAGCGACGCGAGGTAGGTGCGGCTGCCGGACTTCACCGTCGAGCCGAACAGCCCGCAGATGGCCGAGGCGCCGGCGTCCTCGGACAGGTCGGGTGCGACGGTGGCGGTCGCGGCGATGCCGAAGTCGGCCACGCCCGAGGTCATCTTCAGGCGCAGCCCGGAGAGGCTGCCGCGGGCGGTCTTGCCGGACCAGGCCTCGTAGGAGAGCAGCTTGTCGGCGCGGCTGAAGGTATAGGTCGCCTGCTGCGCGCCGGAGCCGCCGATGTCGCCGCAGCCGAAGGTGTGGTTCGGGAAGACCACCTGGAGGCCGCGGATTCCGGTGTCGTCGGACCAGACGTCGATCCTGGAGGCATAGGAGGAGTCCTCCTTCGGCAGGTCGTCGAAGGGGACCAGGGCGTCCCGACCCAGGATCCGGCGCACTGTCCCGTTGCCCATCAGCACCCAGTAGTCCCCGGCGGCGGCCGAGGCGATCTGCGCCAGCCCGGTGACGCCCTGGAGGCCGCCGGCCGTGGGGCGGACCACGGTCGTCGCACCGGACTCCACCAGGACGGGCATGGTCTCGGCGCTGGACTGGGGCTGGACGACGGCCCAGAGCGCACCGTCGGAGGTGGCCGACAGGCGCTGCACGCCCGTGCCGCTGCGCTGCACCCAGCCGGTGCCGGTGCGCTCGTACACGACCCCCTGCCGGGAGTACCACAGCTTGTCCTTGCCGGTGACGGCGATGTCGTCGGCGGTGACGCCCAGGTTCGACCATCCGTTCTGGACGCGCTGATGGATCGTGCCGTTGGTGCCGATGACGTAGAGCGAGTCGTCCGAGCCGCAGGCGATGCGGAACCCCGCACCGGGCGTCAGGTCGCCTCGCCAGGTCGTCCCGTCGAACTGGACGACCAGGTTGTCGGCGGCCCTGAGCGCCCAGACGGTGTTCTTGCCCGGTGCGATGCGGGACAGGCCCCCGCCCAGCCCGGTGGTGGGCAGCGCGTTCCACCGCTGCGTCGCCGGGTCGAACCGGACCGGGCTGCCGTCGGCCTTGCGCACCCCGTACACGCCCATCGTCGAGGCGGCGATGTCGGCCAGCTCCACCCCGTCGAACTGCTGCGTGGTCGGCACCTCCGGTGCCGAGCACGCGTCGAGCCTGCGCACGGCGGTGTCGAACGGGTTCGCCGCGCGGATCTTCGCCGCCCAGTCGCCGGGCGCCACCGAGGCGAGCACCTCCTTGTACCGCTGGAGGCTGGTGTGGGTGAAGGTGAGCTCCTGCAGGGGGATGAACAGGCAGCGCTCCAGCTTCATCGGCCTGGTCGTCACGTTGTAGACCTGGACGACCTCGTAGTACTGCACCGACATCGCGTGCATGTGGTTGTAGTTGGTGACCACCCGGGTGAGGACCTGGTCCTGCTCCGTCTGCGTCGTCTCGCGCACCACCGTCATGTTCCGGCTGCGGGCCGCGGTCGCCAGCTGCTGGGTCCGCGCACTGATCCGCTGCGTCGCCTCCTGCGCGACCGACCTGGTCCCCGTGGAGCGCGATACCGACGTCGCGATGCCCGAGTTCGACGACCTGCTCCAGTTGCCGCCGCCGCCGATGCCGAAGAGCGCGACGCCGACGCTGCCGCCCGAGCTGGAGGACTCGCCGGCCTGGAGCCCGAAGGAGCTGCCGTACTGCTCCTCGCGGGCGATCGCGTTCGCGACCTCGCTGATCGAGCGGTTCTGCTCGGTGCTCCCGGACAGCGCCTCGTTCTCGGACGCCGTCTCGGTGCCGGTGGCCCTGGTGGTGCGCTGCCAGTCGACGACCGCGACCCTGGTGCTCTCGCCGGGCGCGAGCGCGAGGCTGTGCAGCAGCCGGCCGAGCGTGACGCCCTGGGCCGACCAGCTCTGCTCCGTGGTGACGATCATGCCCTCGGCCGGGCGGTCGTAGAACGGCAGGTTCTCCTCGCCGAGGTCGATCGCACCGGTCAGTTTGCGTGCCGGATTCGCCCCGGGGATGTCGGTGAGCACCACCGAGCGGTAGCGGACGATCTCCGTCGGGTAGTTGCCGGTGGTGGGGAGCAGGTCCTTCGGCGTCGGGCCGTCGAGCGTCGCCCTGTCCGCTTCGGACGTCGCGGGCGTACCCGCCGAGGGCGTCGGAGTGGTCGCGGGCGTTCCGGCGCTCGGAGTGCTCATCAAGTGTCCCGTCTGAGGAGGAGGGAAGGGCAGTCACCGCGACTGCCGGGGACCAACGGCGTCCGACGCAAAGGCACCGACGCCTTTCGTGACGCTCGAAAGCTACACAGCTCGTTCGGAACAGCAGCGGACTCTGCGGGGAATGGCCGGAAACAGTGTCCGAGCGCGGGAAGCCGGCCCCACCGGCTTCCCGCGCCGACCAGGGCGTGGACCCCGACGTCGACGGGCCCCCGGCACGGGTAGGCCCCGTGCCGAGCGGCCCGTCGGATGCCGGTCCGACGGGCCGCTCGTCCGTAGGCGCCCGGGCGGGGCCACCCGTTCCGGCGGTCCGGCTCAGCCGCTCCGCGGGTCCGCCGGGCGGGCGAGCGCGAGCATCGCCTCCGCGACCTCGCCGACCGCCGCCCCGGGGATCGCCGTGGCGGCCTCCTCGAGGACGAGCAGCCGTGCCCCGGGGATCTCGCGCGCGAGCGCCTCGCCGTTGCCGACGGGGAAGAAGCGGTCGCGGCGGCCGTGGACGACGAGCGTCGGGACGCCGATCCCGGGCAGGCGCTCGCGCCAGCGGGGCGCGCAGTCCAGCGCGGCGAACACCGTGCCCAGCTGGTTGGCCAGGTGGACGGACGGTGCGGTGCCGGGCGTGCGGTCCCAGACGCGCCCGGCGACGGCGCGCGCCGCGTCCGGGTCGTCGCCGAGGGCCTCGGCGCCCGCCGCGGCGAACTCCGCGACCGCCGCGCGGTCCGTCCAGTCGGGCAGCGGACGCGCGAACAGGCGGCCGATCGCCTCCCGGTCGTGGTCCGGCAGGTCGTCGTCGGGCGGGCCGGGGGCGACGGCGCGGGTGCCGACCAGGGTGAGCGCGCGGAACGCACCCGGGTGGTCGAGCGCGGCCACCTGGGCGACCATCCCGCCGACGCCGATCCCCGCGAGGTGCGCGGGCGCGCCGCCGAGCACCGCGGCGAGGGCCGCGGCGTCGGCGGCGAGGCCGCGCAGGGTGTAGGCGGGTGCCGTCGGGTCCGCCGTCGTCGACTCCCCGCTGTCGCGCAGGTCGTAGCGCACCGCGCGGCACCCGCCGGCGGCGAGGCGCTCGCAGAGCGCGTCGGGCCAGGAGAGCATCGTCGGCCCGCCCGCCAGCAGGACCAGCGGCGCGTCGGCCGCCCCGAAGGACTCGACGCCCAGGACGACCCCGCCGGCCTCGACGGTGGTCCGGGTCACCGGGCGCCGTCGGGGCCGAGACCGCGGTCGGGCAGGCTCATGTCGCCCGTCCCCGGCGTACCGTCGGCGAGCCCGTAGCGCAGGTACACGGTGCCCTGGGGGGCGGCCGCCGGCGGTTCGAGGAGCGTGAGGTTCGTCGGTACGGCGCCGCCGTCGAACACCTTCTTGCCGACCCCGAGCACGATCGGGTGCACCCACAGGTCGAGACGGTCGAACAGCTTCTCCCGCAGGAGGGTCTGCACCAGGTCCAGGCTCCCGACGACCTTCACGTCGCGGTGCCGGGCGCGGACCTCGCGCACCGCGGCCGCCAGGTCCGGGCCCAGCTGCGTGGACCCGGCCCACGGGAGGTCGGGCGTGCCGCGGGAGGCCACGTACTTCGGGACGCGGTTGAACAGCTCGGCGATGGCGCCCTCCTTCTGGTGCGGCCAGTAGGAGGCGAAGATGTCGTACGTCCGCCGGCCGAGCAGCAGGGCGTCGGTGCCCTCGTACGCGGCGGCGATCTGCGATCCGGTGACCTCGCTCAGCAGGGGCGCCTGCCAGCCGCCGAACGGGAACCCCTCCGGGTCCTCGTCGGGGCCGCCGGGCGCCTGCCCGACGAGGTCGAGGGTCGCGAACAACTCGATGGTGATGAGGCCCATGTCTGTACTCCCGGTGCGTCTGGTCGTCCCCCGTCGAGATGTAGACCGGCCGGAGCCCGAAAACTCATCGCCACGCCGGACCTCCGGTACCGGCGCCTTCGGCACCGGAGGTCCGGGTGGCGCGGTCTACGCGTCGGTACCGGCGCTCCGCCCGCCCCGGTGGATCCGCTCGACGTGGGCGAGCACGGCCCCCGCGCCGTCCTCGGCCGCCACCAGCCCGGCCACGGCGGCCGCCCGGCGGCGGACCGGCTCGGCGAGGGCGGCCGTGATCGCGGCGGCCAGGCGTTCGGCGGTGAGGTCCTCGAACGGTACGGGCTGCGGGGCGACGCCGAGGCGGTGCAGCCGGGCCGCCCAGAACGGCTGGTCGGCCATGACGGGCACCGGGACGGCGGGGACTCCGGCGCGCAGGGCGGCGCCGGTGGTGCCCGCTCCGGCGTGGTGGACGACGGCCGCGGTGCGGGGGAACAGCCAGTCGTGGGGCACCTCGCCGACGGTCAGGATGTCGTCGCCCTCGGCCGCCAGCCCGGCCCAGCCGGCCTGGACCACCGCCCGCACGCCCGCCCGCCGCACCGCCGCCGTCACCAGCTCGCCGAGCCGGGCGCCCTCCCCCGGTGCCATGCTGCCGAAGCCGATGAACACCGGGGCGGGGCCGGCCCCGAGGAAGTCGACCAGCTCGGCCGGCGGCTGCCAGTCCAGCGGGCGGACGGGCCACCAGAAGCCCGCGACCTCGACCGGGGCCGGCCAGTCCGCCGGGCGCGGCAGCAGCACGGGGCTGTAGCCGTGGACGACCGGGCAGGCGGGCCCGAGCGGCTCCGGCGGCGGCGCGTTCCCGGCCAGGCCCGGCAGGTCCGGCAGGGCCGGCAGGTCGAGGCGCTCGCGCATCCGGGCCACGGCGCCGGAGAACAGCCGTTGCGCACTCCGCAGCCGTTCCCGGCCGGCGGCGAGGTTGCCCTCCGGGCCGAGGTCCGCGCCGCCGACGGGGCCGGGCAGCGGGAACTCCCCGGTGGCGAAGGCGGGCGTGAGGTAGGTGCCGAGGACGGGCACCCCGTACGCCTCGGCGGCCGTCCGGCTGAGCGGCGCCGGGGCGAAGGCGGTGAGCAGCAGGTCGGCGCCGCTCGCCACGGCGTCCGCCACGCCGTCGGCGAGCCCGTCCGCGTAGGCCCTCGTCAGCGCGCGGGTCTCCTCCTGGGAGGTGGCGCGGGCCCGGTCGCGGATGAGCTGCTCCGGATCCCCCGGCAGCAGCCGGTGCTCCAGGCCGCTGGACTCGACCAGCGTCGTGAAGGTGGAGTGGGCCACCACGGCGACCCGGTGGCCGGCCTCCACCAGGCGTCGGCCCAGGCCGGTGAACGGTGCGACGTCCCCGCGGGAGCCGGTGGTGACGATGAGAATACGCATGGGGGCGATTCTCCACCCGCCTGGCCGGCCGGGGGCCGGGAAGTCGGGTCTGCCCGCCGGCCTGCCGCGCGGACTGCGGCCGTACGGCCTCGACGCCGCGCGCGGCCCGGGCCTACGCCGCTTCGGCGCCGTCGTGCCGGGTGCCCGGGCGCCGTGCCGGGAGCCGCTGCCCCGGACGGGCGCCCGCGGCGGGCCGGCCCGGCGCGGCGGCGCCGAGCGTGCGGCCGGGGAGCTCGCCGCCCGCGGCGGCGGCCCGTCCGCGGGGCCGTCCGCCGTCGCCGGACGCACGACCGGACGCGCCGCCGGAGGCAGTCGTGAGGGAGGCGTCCAGGGACAGCAGGAGCTGCCGGACGCGCAGGCCCAGGTGCAGGGTGGTGCGGTCGGCCCCGTTGTCCAGGTCGAGCCCGGTGATCTCCTGGATCCGCCGCAGCCGGTAGTACAGCGAGGTGCGGTGGATCCGCAGTGCCTCGGCCGTCCTGGGGACGGAGCCGGCGTGGTCGAGGAAGCACCGCAGGGTCTCCTCCAGGCGGTGCCCGCAGCCGGAGTCGATCAGGGCCCGCAGCGGCTTGGGGAGCAGGGACTCGTTCAGGGCGCGGTCCGGGAGTTGCAGGAGCACGGCGAACTCGCCGAGCTCCTCCCAGGAGCCGACGCCGTCCAGGTCGGGCATCCGGCGGGCGGCGCGGACGGCGACGAGCGCCTGCTCGTAGGAGGTCCGCGCCTCGGCGAGGCCGGTCTGCGGGCCGCCGACGCCGATCACGGGAGCGGCCGGGCCGCCCGGGGGCGCGCCGAGGGCCTCCACGATGCGGGCGGACTGCTCCCGCAACTCCTCCTGCCCGAGCGGCCGGTCGGCGAGCCGGAGCAGGACGGCCCGGTCCGCGGTGACGGCGAAGGCCCCGTCCGCCGACCGGGTGCGGCGCAGGCCCTCCAGCACCCCGTGCAGCACGGTCGCCACCCGCCCGGGGGACACCCCGGAGCAGCCCGGCTGCACGATGCTGACCACCGCGTGGGCGGCGTCCGGGAGCAGCGCGTCGGCCAGCAGCCGCTCCCGGGCCTCGGCGCGTCCGGCGGGGTCCGGCCCCAGCAGGGACAGCAGGAGGTCCTGCTCCCGGGTGTGCCCGGCGTCGGCCAGGAGGTGGTCGGCGTACAGCTCGCCGGCGATGTCGGGGACGGCCCGGGCGACGGCCACGGTCGCCGCCGGGGGCAGGGACGCCTCCGGTGCGACGACCGACAGCAGGCCGAGGAGGTGGCCGCGCTCGCGCAGCGGCACGCAGTAGCGGGGCAGCAGTCCGAGGTCGTCCCGGCCGGTCAGGAAGCCCGGCGCGGACCACCGGGTGACGCCGTGGTCGAGGGCGTGGCGCAGGACGTCGCCGCTCGCCCGCCCGTGGAGCAGGCTGTGCAGGCGGACCCGGTCCGCGTCGTCGAAGTGGCGGCTGGAGCAGACGCGCCGGAGCGAGGGGTCCACCAGGGCCACGGACCGGCCGAGGGACTCCGCCAGGTCGTCGATCAGCTCCCGCAGTGCGGTCCGGTCGGCGGGGGCTCGCCGCCACTGCTCGGTCATGGGCCGTCCTCCTTCGTGGTCGACCCCCACCGTGGCACCGCCGCCGTGCCCCTGCCTGCACGGTTCTTGTCCCTCTCCGCAGGGATCGCCCGCGCCGCGTGCGCCCCGGGCGGGCATGCCCCAGGCTGGTCCCGACACCGTCGGCCCCTCGGTGCCGACCGCAGGGCGTCACCCGCGCGGTGTCACCCGGGGCCGTCCACCGGGAGGACGCCGCCCAGGCGCCGGTACTCGCTCGGGGACACCCCGCAGGCCGCCCGGAAGCGGCGGCTGAAGTGGCTCGGGCTGCTGAACCCGCACCGGGCGGCGACCGCGGCGACGCTTAGGCGGTCGTACCGCGCGGAGGTCAGCATCCGCCGCGCCTTGCCGAGCCGCTCCTCGATGAGCCACTGCTCCAGGCTGATGCCCGCCCCGCTGAGCAGGCCGTACAGCCGGCGGACCGAGACGGCGTGCTCCGCCGCGATCCGCTCCGGCGTCAGGTCACGGTCCGCGAGGTGGGAGCGCGCGTAGGCCGTGATCCGGGTCAGCAGGGTGTCGTCCATCGTCTCCCTGACCTCGACGGACTCCTCGGCGTGCGCGGCCGACAGCAGCAGGGCGCGGACGAGCTCCGTCGTGCCGGACGCCAGCGCCTCCGCGCCGGGATCGGACTCCAGCCGGCCGGGGTCGCGCCACAGGCCCCGCAGGTGCTGGAGCACCAGGCCGTGCAGCGGACTGGCCCGCAGCCGCAGGGACGCCCGCACCACCGCCTCCACCGGCACGCCGAGGCGGTCCATGTCGAACATGACGGACTGGGAGGCCCCGTCGCCGGACCAGCCGTACACCCGGGGCGACAGCTCGTGGAAGACGCAGATGTCGTCGGAGCCCAGGAGCTCCCGCCGGCCCGCGACCTCCGCCCGGTGGACGCCCTGGGGTTGGAGCGAGACCGAGACCACCGGGCTGCTGCGGTGGTGGCGCACGTGCTGGGCCGTCCGCCGCACCTCGAAGCCCGAGTTCCGGGTGGCGAAGAGGTCCAGCCCGCCGACGCGCCACAGCTCCATGCGCGCGTGGATGCCGCTCTCCGGCTCCTCGTGGGCGACGTCGTTGGGCACCAGGGAATCCGTCAGCGCGTGGTGGAACGCCTCCACCCGCTCGCGCGGCGAGACCGTGTCGAGGTCGAGCAGCAGCACACACAACTCCCGTGAAGATCGTTTTCGGGCATTGTGTCGCAGCCGCGCGCGCCCGCGACCGCCGCGACCGGCGCGCCCCCGGGACGTGCGCTGCCGGTCAACCACCTGGCACGGAAAGCGCATCCGCCGGACGGCCCGCGCGCAGGAGCCGGCCCTCGCCGCCGGCGAACCCGACGCCCTGGAAGGCGGGCCCGGACGCCACCTGTCGGAACCCGAGCCGCCGGTGCAGGTCCAGCGAGGCGCCGTTCCGGGCGGAGACGAAGCACCAGAGCACCGGGGCTCGCTCCCAGGCCCACGCCATCCGGTGCCGGGTCAGCAGCCGGGCGATGCCGCGGCGGCGCCAGGCGGGATTCACCGCGGCGCCGGTCAGGTAGCAGCCGGCCGGTGCGCCGTCGACGGGGTGCTCGGGCAGGAACGCCGCGGTCGCGTACCCGACGGCCCGTCCGGCCGCCTTCGCGGTGACCACCAGGCCGCACTCGTTCCGCAGCGCCCGACGGATGCGGTCCGCCCAGGCGTCCGCCGAACCGCCGCGCGCCCGGGCCTGGAGCGCGGCCGGCGCCGGCACGTCGGCCTCGGTCGCCTCCGCCACCACCACGGCCGCCGGGGCCCGGCGCTCGGGCGGGTCCGGATCGTAGGCGGCGAACCGCGGGTCCTGCCCTGCCATGTCGCCTCCTGTCCTTGGGCGGAGCCGCATTCTCCCCCAGGGCGTGTCCCGGACGGGCCGGATCGTGACGTACCGTCACATTCGGTGCCGCGCCCGGCGAGGCGTGCGAGCCCGCCCCGCCCGGGTACTCGCCATCACGGCACCGCGGGGGGCAGGCTGCTTCCCGAGGCCGCGTCGGCAACGGACGCGGCGCGACCGGAAGGACGAACATGACGAGCACGCGCGGGCGCTTCGCCGCCCTGCTGGGCGCCGTCGCGGTGGCCGCCGGCACCACCCTGGCCGCCCCCGGAGCCGGCTTCGCCGCCCCGGCCGGGCCGGGCGGCGGCCCCGCCGTCGGCAGGATCACCGGGCAGGCGCCCTGTCCGGACGCACCGGAGTTCACCTGCGGGACCCTCACCGTCCCGCTCGACCACAGCGGCGCCACCCCCGGAACCCTCGGCCTCCAGGTGGCCGTCACCGGCAACACCGCCGCCCCCAAGGGCGACCTGCTGTTCCTCACCGGCGGCCCCGGCCAGCCCGGCGTCCCGGCGATCCGGCGGACGGCGGGCGCCCTGGAGCCCGTCCTCAAGGACTACCGCCTGGTGATGTTCGACCAGCGCGGCACCGGCCGGGGTGCGCTCCAGTGCCCGGGCCTCCAGGAGGACATGGGCTCCTCCGACCTCGCCGTGCCGCGCAGGCAGTCGGTCGCCGAGTGCGCCGCCGCCCTCGGCCCGAACGCCCGCTTCTACAGCACCGCGGACACCGTCGCCGACATGGAGCTGCTGCGCCGCGCCCTCGGCGCCCGCCGCCTCACCCTGGACGGCGTCTCGTACGGCACCGTCGTCGCCGTCCGGTACGCGCTCGCCCACCCGGCGCGGGTGGCCCGGCTGGTGCTCGACTCGGTGGCGCCGCGGGAGGGCTTCGACCCCCTCGACCTGGCCGCGCTGCCCGCCAGCGCCCGGATCCTGCGGGCGGCCTGCCGGGCCACCGGCTGCACCACCGACCCGGCGGCCGACCTCGCCGCCACCGTTCGGCGGTACGGCAACGGGGCGCAGCTGCTCAGCGCGCTCACCGGCTACGAGTTCATCGACCCGGACTACGGCGCGGTCCCGGAGATCCTGCACGAGGCCGCCGCCGGACGGCCCGCCAAGCTCCAGGAGTTCTTCGACCTCGTCCACCAGGTGGTCGACGCCGCCCCCGCCGAGGAGCTCAGCCAGGGGCTGCACTCCGCGACCCTCTGCGCCGACTCGCGCTTCCCGTGGGGCAGCACCGACACGCCCGTCGCGGGCCGCGCGGCGGCGCTGGAACGCACCCGGCAGCGGCTGACGGCCGAGCAGACCTGGCCGTTCGACGCCGCGACGGCCACCGGGCTGGGCAGCCTCCTGGTCTGCCTCGACTGGCCGCGCGAGCCGGTGCCGCCCCTGCCCCCGGCCCACCGCAGGCTGCCCGACGTGCCGGTGCTCCTGCTCGGCGGCGACCGCGACCTGGGCACTCCGTACGAAGTGCTCTACCAGACGGCCGAGTTGGCGCACGACCCGCAGATCGTGATCGTCCCCGGGGCGGCCCACTCGGTGCAGAGCCGGGCGGCCAACCCGGCGGGCCGGCAGGCGGTGCACGCGTTCCTGCTGAAGTAGCGGGAACGGCCTGGCCGCCCCGCGCCCGGCCCGCCGCGCCCGCTCAGCTCCGGGCCGCTCAGCTCCGGGCCGGGGCGCCCGCGCCCCGGCCGCGGAAGGTGTTGCGGTAGGCCTGGGGCGAGACGCCGATCGCGGCGTGCAGGTGCTGGCGCAGGGAGGCGCCGGTGGCGAAGCCGATCTCCGCGGCGATGCGGTCGACCGGCAGGTCGCTGGTCTCCAACAGGTGCCGGGCGCGGTGGAGCCGCTGGCGGATCAGCCAGCGCCCGGGGCTGGTGCCGGTCTCCTCCTGGAAGCGGCGGGCGAAGGTCCGCGGGCTCATCCGGGCGTGGGCGGCCAACTCCCGCAGGGTGAGCGGTCGGTCGAGGCGCTCCAGGGCCCAGGCCTGGGTCGCGGCGGTGCCGTTGGCGCCCTCCGGCGGCACCGGCTGTTCGATGTACTGGGCCTGGCCGCCCTCGCGCCAGGGCGGCACCACGCAGTGCCGGGCGACCTGGTTGGCGGCGGCGCTGCCGTGGTCGGAGCGCACCACGTGCAGGCACACGTCGAGGCCGGAGGCGGCGCCCGCCGAGGTGAGGATGTCGCCGTCGTCGACGAACAGCACGTCGGCGTCCAGGGCGACCTTCGGGAACATCCGGCGGAAGGCCGGTGCCAGCGCCCAGTGGGTGGTGGCGGGGCGCCCGTCGAGCAGACCCGCGGCCGCGAGGGCGAACGCGCCGGTGCAGATGGAGACGATCCGGGTGCCGGGGCGGATCCGGGCGAGGGCCGCGCGCTCCGCTTCCGGCAGGCGGGCGGTGACGCGGTGCAGGGCGTACGGCGGGATGACCACCGTGTCGGCGGTGTCCAGCGCCTCCGGCCCGTGCCCGACGGTGATCGTGAAGTCGGCGTCGGTCGCCACCGTCCGGTCCTGCGTGGCGGCGCAGGTCACCACCCGGTACGCCCCCGGGACGCCGGGGAAGACCCGGTTGGGAATGCCCAGTTCGAAGGGGTAGACGCCGTCGAGGGCGAGGACGACCACGCGGTGCGGCGGCGAGTCGCGCAGGACGAGGGGCTCCGTGACAGCCATGGCATGATCCTATCGTTCTTTGGCAATCTTGCCATTTCGCAGGTCAGGGCCCCGGCCGCAGGCTTGGTCCATGACCACGAACACCACCCAGGCCACGATGCGGGCCGTCACCCAGACCACCCTCGGCGGCCCCGGGGTCCTCCACGAGGCGCAGGTCGAGCGGCCGGTGCCGGGCGTCGGCCAGGTCCTCGTCGCCGTCCACGCCGCCGGCCTCAACCCCACCGACTGGAAGCACCGCGCGCACGGCCTCTTCCTCGGGCAGCCCCCGTTCACCCTCGGCTGGGACGTCTCCGGCACGGTCGAGGCGGTCGGCCTCGGCGTCTCGCTGCTCGCCCCCGGTGACGAGGTCTTCGGCATGCTGCCCTACCCGTACGGCGTCGGCTCGCACGCCGAGTACGTCACCGGGCCCGCCCGGGCCTTCGTGCCCAAACCGGCCGCGCTGAGCCACACCGAGGCGGGCGCGCTCCCGCTGGTGGCGCTCACCGCCTGGCAGGCCCTGGTCGACACCGCGCGGCTGGAGCCCGGGCAGCGCGTCCTGGTGCACGCGGCGGCCGGCGGCGTGGGGCACGTCGCGGTGCAGATCGCCAAGGCCCGCGGCGCGTACGTGATCGGCACCGCCTCCGCCGCCAAGCACGACTTCGTCCGCGGGCTGGGCGCGGACGAGGTGATCGACTACCGCACCGCCGACTTCGTGCGGGAGGCCCGCGACGTCGACGTGGTCCTCGACCCGCTCGGCGGCCGGGACCGGCTGCGCTCGCTGGAGACCCTCAGGCCCGGCGGCATCCTGGTCTCGATCATCCCCCAGGGCCTCGAAGGCCTGGCCGAGCGCGCCGCCGAGCTGGGCGTCACCGCGAAGGCCCTGCTGGTCGAGCACGACCAGCAGGGGATGGCGGAGATCGCCGCCCTGGCCGCGGCCGGGCGGCTGCGCGCGCACGTCTCCGGGAGCTACCCGCTCGCGGAGGCGGCCCGGGCGCACGCGGAGGGCGACACGGGCCGGGTCACGGGCAAGCTGGTGCTCACCGTCCGGCCGTAGCGTCGACCGGGGACCGGCCGACGGGTCGCGGGCGCCGGAGCGACGGGTCGCGGGCGCCTCCCGGACGGGTCGCGGGCGCCGGAGCGAGGGGCCCTGGTCCGGACCCTGGGGCGCGCGGAGGTGCGTCCCAGAGCCCGGACCAGGGGGCTTGCGGGGTGGGCCCCCGTCAGGGGTGGCGCAGGGCCTCGGTCAGCCGGTGCGCCGCCTCCACCACGGCCTGGGAGAGGTGCGCGCCCGGGTGGCGGCTGAGCCGCTCGATCGGGCCGGAGACGGTGACGGCGGCCACCACCCGGTTGGCCTGGCCGCGGACGGGCGCGGAGACGGAGGCGACGCCGAGTTCGCGCTCGCCGACGGACTGCGCCCAGCCCCGGCGCCGGACGCCGCTGAGCGCGGTGGCGGTGAAGCGGGCGCCCTGGAGGCCGCGGTGCAGGCGCTCCGGCTCCTCCCAGGCGAGCAGGACCTGGGCCGCGGCGCCGACCTTCATCGGCAGGGTGACCCCGACCGGGACGGTGTCGCGCAGCCCGGACAGGCGCTCGGCGGCGGCCACGCAGATCCGCACCTCGCCCTGCCGCCGGTAGAGCTGGGCGCTCTCCCCGGTGGCGTCCCGCAGCTGGGCGAGGACCGAGCCGGCCGCGGCCAGCAGCCGGTCCTCGCCGGCGGCCGCCGAGAGCTCGCCGAGCCGGGGGCCGAGCACGAACCGGCCCTGGAGGTCCCGGCTGACCAGGCGGTGGTGTTCCAGGGCGACGGCCAGCCGGTGCGCGGTGGGCCGCGCCATGCCGGTGGCGGCGACCAGGCCGCCCAGCGTGGTGGGCCCGGCCTCCAGGGTGCCGAGGATCGAGGTGACCTTGTCGAGCACGCCGACGCCGCTCGTGTTCTCCATGGGGGGTACTCCAGTCTCGGGGCCGGAGCAGCGGGCACCCGCTCGCTGCTCACGGCGGCTCCTGGCGGGGAGCCGTGGGGGTGGTCAGCGAGGACGGGCCGGAGAAGTCGGCCGATGGCCTGCGCCGGGCACGAGACGGGTACGCGGAAGGACCGGGGTGGGAAGCGCCCGGACGAAGGACAGCACAGAGAGCACCGTGTCTCCTCATCTTTCCCGCGCCACAGTGGCGGCAGGCCGGAGTTGGCACTGATCCCGGACGGCACGGCGCGTACTTCGGACGCCGGGTCGAACGGGGAGTTGCCGGGGCTTCGTAGGGCCGGTCCCTCCACCCCTCTGGATGATTCGCCAGGAACGATACAAGACTCCCCGGGCCGGTCGGCAAGCCCCCCTCCGCTCCCGGTCCCGTGCCCGGGAGCTCCCGGCTCCGTCCACGGCCCTCCCCCGGGCGTCACCGACCGGCTCCGCCGCGGGGGCGGAGCCGGTCACGCGCTCCCGGTCAGGCGTCCTTCGTGGCGGGTTCGACCCGTCCGACGCACAGCGCCCAGACGACCAGGGCGTCGATCGCGATCAGCACGATGGCCCAGGCCGGGTAGTAGGGCAGCCAGAGGAAGTTGGCGATCATCCCCAGCCCGGCGACGACGAGGCCGACCGCGCGGGCCCACACGGCGCCGCTGAACACGGCCACGCCCGTCAGGACGATGAAGGCCCCGAGGACGACGTGGATCCACCCCCACCCCGCGGTGTCCATCGAGTACACGTAGTTGCGGGTGGCGACGACGAGGTCGTCCTCGGCGATCGCGGAGATCCCCTCGGTGATCGCCATGAGTCCGCCGGTGATCAGCATGACCCCGGCGAAGACGGTCCATCCGGACGCGTAGGGGTGCCGCTGGGGCTGGCGGATCTGGCTGCTGCCGACTCCACTGACACTGCTGGTCATGACGGTGACTCCTTCGGTGGCGACCGCCCCCGGGCTGCGGGAGGCGGGTGGTCGGGCCCGCCTGGCGACCGCCTGGGAGGCTCGGCTCGCGGAGGGCCCCGGACCGGAAGTCCTACGTTCACGGTAGGTCCGGATGCCCGTCCTGTCGTGGGACGGCCGTGGGGCGATCGCGGGGCGGAGGTGGGGCGGACGGCCCCGGCCGGCCCGGCACCGCCGCGCGGGGGCATCCCCGCCCGCTTGACCTTGTCACCGTGTCAAGCCCTTCAGTGGGGCCCAGGAGGTGGTCCCGATGACCAGGTCGGAGCAGGAGACGGACACGCTGCGGGCGCTGCGCGCGCTGGAGCACGAGGACCCGTCGGTGCGGCTGAGGGCGGCGATGGCCGTCGGCGCGAGCCCGCACCCGGGGTTCGTCGGCGGGCTCGTCGAGCGGTGCGCGGTGGAGCCCGAGTTCTCCGTGCGCGAGATGCTCACCTGGGCGCTCACCCGGCACGAGGCGGCCCGGACGGTACCGCTGCTGCTCGACGAGGTCCGCGCGGAGCGCGCCCAGGCCCGCAGCCAGGCCCTGCACACCCTGTCCAAGATCGGGGACCGGCGGGCCTGGCCGGCGATCACGCCCGCGCTGCTGGCCGACCCCGACGACGAGGTGGCCCGCAGCGCTTGGCGGGCCGCGGTCGTGCTCGTCCCCGAGGACGGGCGGCACGCGCTGGCCGTAGTGTTGGCCACCCAGCTCGGACGCGGCCCACGGGAGACGCGGCTGAGCCTCAGCCGGGCGCTGGTCGCGCTCGGCGAGGAGGTGCTGCCGGTGCTCGCCGCGGCGGCGACGGACCCCGACCCCGGGGTGCGCGCCCACGCGCTCGCCACCGAGCGGCTGTGGCGCGAGCCGGACGCCGGGTTCGAGCTCGCGATCGAGGAGGCGAAGCGGACGGCGGTCCTCGGCGGGGGCGGCCGGGAGGGGCGGTAGGCAGTGCTGATCGGCGACGTCGCCCGGCGGTCGGGGGTCAGCGCCCGCATGCTCCGGCACTACGAGTCGCTCGGGCTGGTGCGGCCGACCGGACGAACCGGCTCCGGCTACCGCCGGTACTCGGACGAGGACATCCGGCGGATCTTCCACATCGAGAGCCTGCGGTCGCTGGGCCTGTCGCTGCGCGACGTCGGCCGGGCCCTCGACGACCCCGGCTTCGCGCCCGCCGGGCTCGTGGACGACCTGATCCGGCGCACCCGCGAACGCATCGCCGCCGAGACGGAGCTGCTCACCCGGCTGCGGCGGATCGACGCCGCCGAGCCCGCCGGCTGGGAGGAGGTCCTCCAGGTCGTCGCGCTGCTCCAGGCGCTGGAGTCCAAGAGCCCGGGGGCGCGGCAGCGCGCCGCGCTGTCGGCGGGCGAGGACGGGGCGGTGCCGGTGGAGGCGCTGGTCCAGGCCGTGCTGGACGAGTCCGACCCGGTCGTCGCCGGGGCGCTGCGCTGGGCCCTGGCGCAGTCCGGCGCGGACGGGACGGCCCTGCTCGCGGAGGGCCTGCGGTCGCCCTCGGCCGCGGTGCGCGAACGCGCCGTCCGCGCCCTCGCCGAGCTGCCGGACGCGGCCGCCACCGCCCGGCTGCGCGACGCCCTCGACAGCGCCGACACCCTGGTCCGCCGCCAGGCCGCCCTGGCGCTCGGGGCCCGCGGCGTGGCGGAGGCCGTCCCGGCGCTGCTCGACACGGTCGTCGGGGCGGCGAACGACGCCGACGCGGCCGACGCGCTCGGCGCGCTGGCGGGCGACCCGGCGGTGGCGGAGCGGATCGCCGCCGGGCTGGTCTCCCGACTGGCCCGCGACGGTGTCGGGCCGGACGCCCGCCGACGGCTCACCCAGGCGCTCGCCGGCGTCCCCGGCAGCACGGCGACCCGCGCCCTCGAAGAGCTCGCCCGGGACGGGGACCGTGCGGTCGCGCTGACCGCGACGTACGTTCTCAGGCTGCGCGCGGAGCGGTAGCGGGGCGGGCGGGCGTGGGCAGGCGCGGGCAGGGCTGACCGGGGGACGGGGACGGGTGGGCGGCGTGGCGGGAGCGGGGCGGTTCGGGCGGCAGCGGCGGCTGTTCCTCTCGGTGGCGGTCGACACCTTCGGCTCCGGCGTCTTCCTGCCGCTGTCGCTGCTGTACTTCGTCACCGTCCGGCACTTCCCGGCGGCCGCCGCCGGCACCGCCGTGACGGTCGGCTCGCTGGCGTCCTTCGCCGTCGTGCCGCTCTGCGGGATGCTCGTGCAGGCCCTGGGGCCGAAGGCCTGCCTGGTCGTCGCCAACCTCCTGACGGCGCTCGGGTACGGCCTGTTCTTCGCCGCCGGGAACCCGGCCACCGTGACGGCCGCGACCTTCGTCGTGACGGCCGCCGACCGCCTCTACGGCGCCGCCTGGCCCACGCTGGTCGCACGGTTCGCGAAACCGGAGGAGCTCACCGACTGGTTCTCCGCCGTGACCGTGCTCAAGACGACCTCGCTCGGGGTCGGCACGCTCGGGGCGACCGCCCTGATGGCACTGGCCGGCGGGCCCGGGCTGTCGGTCGCGCTCGCCGTGAACTGCGCGAGCTCCCTGCTCGCCGCCGCCCTGCTGCTCGGCGTCGCCGTCCCGGCCGCCGCGCGGCCCGGGCGGCGGACGGTGCGCTCCAGCACCCGGGCAGCGCTCGGCGACCGGCCCTTCCTGTCGCTGGTCGCCTCCCAGACGCTGCTGTCGGCGGCCTGGCTGATCCCGACCGTCGCCTTCCCGGTCTACCTCGTGGAGACCCTCCACCAGCCCGCCTACTGGCCCACCGTCGTGGTCGCCGTCCGCTACGCCACCGCGACGACCCTCCAGATGCGGATCAGCCGCCTGCTGTCCGGCTGGAGCCGCTCGCGGGTCCTGCGGCTGTCGATCGGCGCGGCGGCCGCCGCCATCGCCCTGACCGCGACGGTGTCCAGCGCCCCGCCCGTCCTCCAGGGCCCGCTCGCGGTCCTCGTCGCGGCGGTCCTCGCGCTGGCCGAACTCGCCTCCAAGCCCACCGCCGCAGCGGCGGCGGTCGCCTTGGCCCCCGCGGGCGACGAGGGGCCGTACATGTCCCTGTTCCAGCTCACCTGGACGGTGTCCTACGCGGTCGGCCCCGCCGTCATCGGCATCGGTCTGCAGAACCCCCCGCTGCTCTGGACCACCCTGGCCCTCTGCGTCGCCACCAGCGCCCTCGCGCACCGCCTGCGCACCCCCGTACGAAGGCCGCACCGGGAACCCGGAAACCCCTGACCCCGGGCCCGTTCACCCCCCCCGGGCCAGGCGGGGCCGCACACCTACCACTTCGGCCCCCGGCCGCGACACCCGGCCCACGCCCGGCCCACCAGCGACCAGCGGCCCGTTCACCCCCGACGCACTCCGCACCCGCGCGTCCCGCCACGCCCAACCGCGGCGGCGCGCCTACCGACTCGACCCACAGCGCGAGCACCAACGGCCGATCAGCGGATGCTCGGCGAACCCGCAGACGGCCGAGGCCACACGCGAACTCCCGCTCCCACCCCACACGCCCCCACCACCACGAACACGCACGCGGAATCGACGCAACAGGCCCGCCCGACCCACGACGGCCACCCACGACCGACCTCATGCCCCCGCACCACACCATGCCCAACCAACGCGGCACGCCTGCCGGTTCGACCCACAGCGCGAGCGTCAGCAGCCGATCGGCGGATACTCGGCGAACCCGCAGACGGCCGAGGCCACACGCGAACTCCCGCTCCCACCCACCAACAACCAGCGACCCCCACCACCGCGCAGCAGGCCCGCCCGACCCACGACGGCCACCCACGACCGACCTCATGCCCCCGCACCACACCATGCCCAACCAACGCGGCACGCCTGCCGGTTCGACC